>JAUIJB010000072.1 GCA_030430455.1 Verrucomicrobiia bacterium
CGGCCTGGCCGTCATGGGCCAGAACCTCGTCCTCAACGTCGAGTCCCGCGGATTCCAGGTTTCCGTCTACAACCGCACCACCTCGGTGATGGAGGACTTCGTCGCCGCCAATCCCGGCCGCAAGCTGGTGGGCTGCAAGACCCTCGAGGAGTTCGTCCAGTCGCTGGCCAAGCCGCGCAAGGTCCAGATCATGGTCAAGGCCGGCGGCCCGGTCGACGCGGTGATCGAGTCGCTGATCCCGCTGCTCGACAAGGACGACATCATCATCGACGGCGGCAACTCGCTCTACACCGACACCGAGCGCCGCGACCAGTGGTGCTCCGAGCACGGCCTGCGCTTCATCGGCGCCGGCGTCTCGGGCGGCGAGGAGGGCGCCCTCAAGGGGCCCTCGATCATGCCCGGCGGGCCGGCCAGCACCTGGGAGGTGATGAAGCCGATCTTCGAGAGCATCTCGGCCAAGGTCGACGGCGAGCCCTGCGTGACCCACATCGGCCCCGGCGGTGCCGGCCACTTCGTCAAGATGGTCCACAACGGCATCGAGTACGGCGACATGCAGCTGATCTGCGAGGCCTACAACATCTTCAAGGCCGCCGGCTTCAGCAACGCCGAGCTGGCCGACATCTTCGCCGAGTGGAACGCCGGCGACCTCGAGTCGTTCCTGATCGAGATCACCGCGAACATCTTCAAGCAGAAGGACCCGGAAACCGGCAAGGACATCGTCGACCTCATCGTCGACAAGGCCGGCCAGAAGGGCACCGGCCGCTGGACCATGATGGAGGCCGTCGAGAACGCCGTGCCGCTGTCGTGCATCGGCGCCTCGGTCGAGGCCCGCATCCTGTCGTCGCTGCGCGACAAGCGCATCGCCGCCTCGAAGATCCTCACCGGCCCGTCCAACACCGGCTTCGAGCTCTCCGGCATCAGCAAGGAGGACCTCGTCACCAAGGTGCGCGACGCGCTCTATGCCTCGAAGATCGTCTCCTACGCCCAGGGGCTCGACCTGATCAGCACGGTGGGCGCGGAAAAGGGCTGGGACCTCAAGCTCGGCGAGATCGCCAAGATCTGGCGCGGTGGCTGCATCATCCGCGCACGCTTCCTCAACCGCATCACCGAAGCCTACCAGGACGACGCGCCGCCGAGCAACCTGATGCTGGCGCCGTTCTTCACCCAGGTCCTCACCGACGCCCAGCAGAACTGGCGCGAGGTGGTCTCGCTCGCTGCCCTCAACGGCATCCCGGTGCCGAGCTTCGGCGGCTCGCTGTCCTACTACGACAGCTACCGCAGCGAGCGCCTGCCGGCGAACCTGCTGCAGGCCCAGCGCGACTTCTTCGGCGCCCATACCTACGAGCGCCTCGACAAGCCCGAGGGCGAGTTCTTCCACACCGAGGACTGGCCCGACCTGATCAGCTGAGCCCGGCCGGGTCCGCGAGAGGCTCATGAGGCCATGAGGCCATAAGGCCATGAAAAGGCCGCCCCGGCGCACGCGGGGGCGGCTTCTTTGTCGGGAGCGCCTGGATCGCCCCGGAGCGGCCGGATCGCGTGGATCCGGTCCTCAGCGCCGCCGGCGCAGCAGGCCGAGCAGCGACAGCAGTGCCAGCGTCGAGGTCCCCGGCTCGGGGATCGAGACCAGCCCGGCGCCGCTCGCGTCGTCGAAGACGATGGTGCGGTCGGACCCGCTGCCCTGGACCTCGCCCTCGGTCCCGGTCAGGCCGGAGGCGACGTAGGTCCACATCAGCCCGTCGACGGTCTCGGTGCCCTGGCCGTCGTAGGCTTGGAACAGCTGGTCGACCTCGCCGGCATCGTAGCCGAGGCCGCCGGACGCGGTGTCGCCGGCGGTGTAGATCACCTTGGCCTTCACCGGGGTGAGGACCTCGTTCCAGATCGCGAAGTCGTCGACGATGCCCTCGAACTGGCGGCGGTTGGTCGGGGTGCCGGAGCCCTCCGCGATGTTGATCTCGGCCGGCGAGGTGTTCAGTTCGGAGCCGGTGACGCTGCCCTCGAGCGCGCCGTTGACGTAGTAGGAGACGGCGTTGGTCCCGGTCTCGTAGACCAGCGTGTGGAGCTGCCAGGTGTTGACGTCGTCGAACAGCGGGTTCGACGCGGGGCCGAGCTCCTGGTCGAAGCTGTCGTCCCAGAAGTAGGCCATCAGCTGGTCGGTGCCGTCATAGCTCTCGCCCACCGCGAAGAGCCTCGCCGAGATGTTGTTGCCATAGCCGCCGAAGATCGAGTCGATCGGCGCGGTGCTGTAGTTGACCCAGAGGGAAAGCGTGCGCGAGGCGTTGCCGACGGGAAGGCCGGTCGGGTTGGCACGGCTGGCGGTCGAGTTGGTGGTGCCGTCGAACTCGAGGGCCGAGCCGAACTTGCCGGGGACCCAGTCGGCGCCGGCGCCGACGGTGAGGTCGTTGCTGCCGGCCTGGTCGGCCGCGGTGCTGCCGGTGTTCTCGTCGAGGTCGACATGGAAGCTCAGGGCCGCCTGCGCCGACCCCGAAGCCAGGCCGAGGGCCAGGGCAAGGTCCAGCGCGAGAAGTCGGCCACGGAAGGGGGAGGGAACGGTGAGAGCTGGCTCTTTCACGGGGGAAGTCCTTAGCTTGACGGGGGCAGCAACGAAAGCAATTCCTGCGGAATATTAGGAAACGCTAAAAAATGTCCGAAATTGCGGCGTCCGCCGGATCAGGGCCAGGTCCAGACCACCGGGTAGCGCGCGCGGAAGAAGCGGGCCGGCTCGGTGGACGGGACGATGACCGACTGGTTGGCGTTGATGCCGGCGAACTCGAGGTCCTCGGACCAGTCGTTGAGGTCGCCGGAGCCGTCGATCACGCCGTCGCGGCCGACCGGGACGTTGACCAGGTCGAGGCGGCAGCCGCCGGCGACCGGGGCGATGGTTTCGATCGCCGGCGGGGCGATCGCCTGGAAGATCACGTCGGCAATGTGCATCTGCACCCGGGCGGTCGGGTGCAGGTCGTCCCAGAACACGTAGTCGGCCCCGGGTCCGGCGAGGTCGGGCGGCAGGGGGACCTCCAGCAAGGCGTAGGTTTCGGGCGAGTGGACGCCGTAGTCGCCGGGATTGGCGAGGACGTCGTCGAGGAAGCTGGCGATGTCGACCAGGTGGATGGTCATGCCGGGAACGCTCGGCTCGAGCTCTCCGACCATCTGGGCGAGCGCGCCGTTGAACTCGTCGATCCGGGTGCGGATGAACGCGGCATCGGCCGGGTCCATGGCGAAGAACGGCGCGGAGGCGATGTCGGCGGCACTCGGCAGGACCAGGTGGCGCACGCCCTTGGCGTGGAGGTCCTCGATCGCCGCCCGGTGGTCGGCGACGGAGTCCGCGATGAAGTCGCTCCAGTCGGGAAGGTCGGCGGCGCTGTAGGCCGGCGGATTGGCGAAGGTGAACTCGACGAAGTCGGCGTTGCCGCTCCAGATGATGTAGAGCGCGGTGGCGACGTCCGCCGGCGCGGCATGGTTGGCGAGGTTGGCGAGGAGCTCGTCGCTGTCCTGACCGAAGTAAGACAGGTTCTGGTCGGCGTCGTAGCTGAGCCCCTGCCACTCCGCCAGAACCTCGACCCAGACGCGGCCGTTGCAGTAGCGGTTGCCGTAGAAGTTGCTGCCGCCGGGACCCTGGGTGGTGGTGCAGACGCCGTCGCCGAAGACCCACAGCGAGGTGTACGCGGAAATGCCTCCGATCGCCGCGAGCTTGGGCGAGAGGAGCAACAGACAGGTAAGGGACAGCGTGAACAAACGGTTCACATTTCAAAAATATACGCGATCACGTGGTTGTAAATCCCTATTTATTTTACATCACCAAAGTATATTTGGCTTCTTCAAGGTTTTGGCCAGGTCCCGCGCGGGTTGGTCGTCCTCTTGAAATGCCTTGTGGTTTCGGGGTTTGCTTGGTTTTTCGGCGAGGTGACGCGGGGACTTGGCTGGCTGGGACCGATGCTTGTGCTGCTTCCGCTGGCAGCGCGGGGCAATGGCATGCGTCTGGTGAGTCAGGACGCCCTGGCCGCGGCGCGCGGTGAGGCCTTCGTCGCCACCGCCGACAATCCATCGGCCGTGCACTACAACCCGGCCGGACTCACCCAGCTGAGCGGTCACGAGCTGCGCCTGGGCAGCTACGCGCTCTACTTCGAGCCGAGCTTCCGGCCGCTTCCCGGGGCGGCGAATGCCGTCAGGATCTACGGCATCGATGAGAACTTCGCGGTCGCGCCGCAGTTGTTCTACTCCTATCGCGGCGAGGACGAGAACCTCGCCTTCGGCCTCGGCATCTACGCCCCGCACGGCGCGGCGGTGGCCTGGCCGCAGGACACCGGCTTCCGCGCGGTGGCGACCGAGGGCGAGTTGACCTACCTGCGGGTCAACCCGGTGCTGGCCTGGGAGCCGCTCGAGGGCTTGTCGCTGGCCGCCGGCCTGATGGTCGACCACGGCGAGATCGTCCTCGAGCAGGGCCTGCTGCGCACCGAGCAACCCTTCGCCAACGTGTTCCGTTTCACCGGTCGCGACGTCGCCGCCTCCTACAACCTCGGCCTGATGTGGCGGCCGCACGAGACGATCTCGCTGGGCGCCACCTACCGCGCCGGCACGCGAATGCGCTTCACCGGCCACACCGACATCGAACGCCAGCCGATCATCCAGCCGACCGCGCTGCCGGCCGAGGCGGTCTACGATTTCCCGGCGACCGCGGTGGCCGGGATCTCCTGGCGACCGAGCCCCGCCTGGAACATCGAGTTCAATGCCGACTGGACCGGCTGGAGCTCCTTCGACGAGGTAACGATCCGCCAGGCCGGTCGCGCGCCCTTTCCCGTCCAGCAGGACATCCCGGTCACCCTGAATTGGCGCGACAGCTGGATCTACAAGTTCGGCGTGACGCGCCACCTCGCCGACGGCTGGCGGGTCAGCGCCGGCTACGTCTTCAGCGAGAACTCGGTGCCCGCCGACTACTACAGCCCGCTGGTCGCCGACCTCGACCGCCACTTCCTGAGCATCGGTGTCGGCCGCGACTGCGAGTGCTGGGACTTCGACCTGAGCTACCAGTTCGGCTTCGCCGACGAGCACACCGTGCGCGGCAGCACGCCCTCGTCCTCGCCCGGGCGCTTCGTCGGCCAGAATGGCGACGGCAACTACGACTTCACCAGCCACGCCCTGGTGATGTCGCTGGGCCTGAGGTTCTAGCCGGCTGCGCCGGAGACGACAGACTTCAAGACGCCAGACGCCAGACCTGAGGCAGCTGCGCCGCCGGAATGCCGATACGGGCCGCCATGGACCACTCGGCCGGCTGAAGTCGGCGCTCCGCTGGCCGGCTGCGCCGCCGGGGGGTGATCGGACCGCGGGCTTCAGCCCGCCCGGATTGCCAATTCGGGCCGCCATGGACCACTCGGCCGACTGAAGTCGGCGCTCCGATGGCCGGCTCCGCCGGCGGGGGGTGATCGGACCGCGGGCTTCAGCCCGCCCGGGTTGCCGATGCGGGCCGCCATGGACCACTCGACCGGCTGAGGTCGGCGCTCCGCTGGCCCATTCCCACGATTTCGCCGCCGGGAAAGGGTTGGCGGGCTGGCACCCGCCCGCTTCACTGGCGCCATGCGAGTCATACTGGTCACGGGGGCGAATGGTGGGCTGGGAAGCGGAACGGCGCGCTACTTCCTCGAACACGATCCCGACTGCCGCGTCTGGCTCGGGGTCCGGCGCGGACGCGAACGGGCCGAGGCGCTGGCGGCGGAGTTCCCGGAGCGTTGTTCCCTGGTCGAGCTCGACGTCGACGATGCCGCCGCCTGGACCGCGGCGATCGGAACCATCCTCGCCGCGGACGAGCGCATCGACGTGCTGGTCAACAATGCCGGCGTCCACCGCGACGCGCTGCTGGCGATGATGGACGACGAGACCTGGCGCTCGGTGATCTCGACCAACCTCGACTCGGTCTTCCTCGGCTGCCGCGCCGTGGTGAAGACGATGATGGGGCAGCGCTTCGGGCGGATCATCAACGTCGCCTCGCTCAGCGCGGTGCTGCCGCCGGCCGGCCAGACGAACTACGCCGCGGCCAAGGCCGGGGTGGTGGCGCTGACCCGCACGCTCGCCAAGGAGGTCGCCCGCGCGGGCATCACGGTCAACGCCGTGCTGCCCGGCTACATCGAGACCGAGGCGCTCGCCGACATGGACGACGAGGCCGCCAAACGGGCCCGCGCGGGCATCCCGATGAGGCGCTTCGGCAAGCCCGCCGAGGTGGCCTCCGCGGTGTTCTTTCTCGCTTGTCAGGATGCGGGCTACGTCACAGGGTCGGCCATCAAGATCGACGGAGGAATCTACTGACAGTCATGGCACAAGGCGCGGAACTGAGGGCCCTAATCAAGGAGATGATGGTCGAGTCGCTGATGCTCGACTGCGAGGCCGGGGAGATCGGCGACGAGACGCCGATCTTCGGCGCCGAGGGGCTCGGGCTCGACTCGGTCGACGCGCTCCAGCTGGTGGTCGGGATCGAGAAGGAGTTCGGCCTCAAGATCGGCGACGCCGAGAAGGCCAAGGCGGTGCTGCAGAACGTCGAGACCATCGCCCGGGAGATCGAGTCCCAGGCCTGAGGATGACCGGCCCGGATCCCCGATCCAGCCCCAACGCGAACGGCCGATGAAGAAGTGGCTGCTGTTCGCGACCAAGCTGGTGCTGACCGCGCTGTGCCTGTGGTGGGCGTTTTCGGGAGTGGGCATCGAGCGCGAGGGCACGGGCCTGCCCGGACCGTCGGAACTGGCCTGGCCGTGGATCATCGCCGGCACGCTGCTGGCAGGGCTCACCGTGCTCACCACGGCGCTGCGCTGGTGGTTCCTGCTGCTCGCCCAGGGGGTGCGGATCCGCCTGTGGCGGGCGATCGAGCTGACCCTCATCGGCAACCTCTTCAACCTCTTCGCGCTGGGCGGCGTGGGCGGCGACGCGGCGCGCATCTTCCTGCTCGTCCGCGACCACCCCGAGCGCAAGATGGGGGTCACGCTGGCGGTGCTGATGGACCACCTGATCGGCATGGTCGCGATGTCGATGATGTTCTTCGCCGTCACCGCCGGGCGGTTCCAGGACCTCGACGCGCTCGACACGATGAGCCGCGGGATCCTGCGCTTTGCCTGGGTCTTCTTCACCGGCGGGCTGGTCGCGGTCGGCCTGATGTTCCTGCTGGCCTCGCCGAAGGTCCACGGCTGGATCCACCCGCCCGGCCGCGAGTGGTCGAGCGAGTTCCTCCGCAAGATCCCCAAGACCTACGACATCTTTCGTAAGAAGTGGCGCCACGTGCTGGCCTCGCTGGTCTTCTCGCTGCTGATGCTGCCGGCCTACTACTCGAGCTTCTGGTGCACCGCCCGCGCCGTCGGCAGCGGGGTCGACATCGGCCCGGTGCTCACCGCGATGCCGGTGGTCGACGCGCTGGCGGCGATGCCGATCTCGATCGCCGGGATCGGGGTGCGCGAGAAGGTCTTCCAGGTGCTGATGCACGCGCTGACCGGGATGCCGACCGAGCTGGCGGTGTCGGCTTCGCTGATCGGGTTCTTCTGCAGCCTGGTGTGGGCGGCGTTGGGGGGCTTGCTCTTCCTCCGGCCGCGCGACCGTGCGACGCCGCATGAAATCGAGGAGTTGACCCATGAAGGCTGACCCGGGACTCGCCCTCTGCCTGAGTTCCTCGTTCCTCGGCGTCTACGCCCATGCCGGCCTGCTGGCGGGGTTCGAGGAGGCCGGGGTGCGGCCCGGGCGGATCTCGGGGGCCTCGGCCGGCGCGCTGGCCGGCGGCTTGTGGGCGGCCGGGGTGCGCGGCGGTGAGCTCGAGGAGCTGATCTTCTCGAGCCGCTTCCGCTTCGCCTTCTTCGACTGGGGCTCGTCGTGGCGCTGGCTCGGGGTGGCGAGCCTGAGCTACGCCTCCGGGGTGTTCTCGGCGCGGCGGATGAAGCGGCTGCTGCGCGAGCAGCTGGGGGTCGGGCGGGTCGAGCAGGTCACCGATCCCCGGCTCGAGATCGCCGTGGCCAACCTCGACCGGCGCTGCGAGGAGATCCGCCGCGAGGGCCCGCTGGCCGAGTTGATCGTCGCCAGCTGTGCGGTGCCGCTGCTGATCACCGTGCAGAAGGTCGACGGCGAGGCACTGGCCGACGGCGGGGTGTCGAACGAGTCGCCCTTCGAGCACTGGCTCGACGACCCCGCGGTGCACACCATCCTGGTCCACCGTCTCCTGCGCCGCGAAAAGCCGACGGCCCGCCGGTGGTGGGGGCCGGTCGGGGTGATCGGCGAGTGCCACGCGGTGGCCAACCACGAGCTGCTCGAGCTGCGGGTGCGTGCCGCCAAGGCCTCCGGCAAGCGCGTCGAGTTCCTCGACACCTACACCGACTCGCCCGGCTTCCTGCAGTCGCCGGCACGGACGCGCGCCTGCTACGAGGCGGGCCGCGAAACCGCGGCGAGCTGGGTGGCTTGACCACTCGGCGATGCTCGCAGGGCAGTGGGGGGAGCGGCTTTGCAAGCCGCTTGGAGCTTCCTGGAGCCAGCCCGATGCAGGCGGCTTGCAAAGCCGCTCTCCATATTTCTCCGCTCCCCGGGCTCTGCCTAGAACGCGATCTCGGCCCGCACGCCCGCCACCACCCGAAGACCGGGGGAGTTGTTGTAGCCCTCGCCGAAGAGGACCTGGACGTCCGGGGAGACGCGCACGCCGCGGCGCGGCTCCCAGCGGTAGAAGGCCTCGAGAACCCCCTGAAGCTCGTCGCCGGACCCGCTCGAGCGGCCGGCGCCCACGGCCACGCCCATGAAGTCGTTGTCGCCGCAAGGCCGGCCGAGCCCGGCGGCGGCGAGGAGGTCGACCGGGGTGGCGCCGCCATCGGCCCAGGCCAGCCGGGCAAAGAGCTGCAGGCCGTCGTCGCGCAGCTGTTGCTCGTAGGTCAGCGAGATGCCGTCGCCGGCGGGCAGGCTGACCTCCTCGACGCCGTCGGAGAACCAGCGCATCAGCTGGACGCGTGCGGGACGCTCGTCGACCTCGAAGTCCCGGCCGAGCTGGATCGCCTCGAAGAAGTCGCCGGAGCCGAGGTCGAAGTCGACCTGGGTGCCGGTCTGGGTCCCCTGCACGGTCGAACCTCCGAGCGTCAGGTCGAAGCCGTTGTCCCACTTTTTCCTGAAGGTGAGGCCCGCACCGAAGCGCGGAAAGGCGACCGCCGGGTTGCTTGAGAAGGCCTGGTTGAGGAAGGACTGCTTCGAGCCGCGCAGCTGGTGGGCGTCGAATTGGTTGTCGATCGTCAGCTGGCCGTAGCGCACCAGGATGCCCGAGCGCTCGAACTGGTGCTGGAAATAGAAGTCGGGGACCTCGAAGCCGGCGTCGGAGAAGCCGTCGACCACGCCCCACAAGGTGCCGATCTGCGCGCCGAGGCCGGAGGCAGCGACGTCGCCGATGGCGTGGCGGTAGCGCATCCGGAAGCGCAGCTGGGTCGGGTTGTCGGTCCAGTGGTGGCCGGGCGCCCAAGCGCCTTGGAAGGTGAAGTCGCCGCTGGCCGCGGTGTCGACGCCGTCGCCGAGGAACGAGCCGAACCCCACGGCGTGGTAGCTGGCGCCGTAGGTCAGCCCGGCCGCCTCGGTGAAGCGGTCGCGGGCCTTCTCGAAGTCCTCCATGAAGGGGAGCAGGCGACGGGTGCCGTCGTCGAGGTCACGCAGCAGGTTGGCGGCGATGTCGTCGCTTTGCTCGGATTCCTCGACCGGCTTGTCCTCCTCGGCGAGGACCGCGGGCCATGCCAGCGCCGCGGCGGAGGCCAGCGCAGGCAAGCGACCGAATCGCACGGGACCACGAGAAGCCATGCCCGCCAGCGAAGCGGAATTGGCAGGGGGAGGCAAGCGAACGGAGGGGGGCGGGAATTCCCGGGAGTGCGCCGGCCTGACGGCGCCGTGGGGAGGGGCCGACCTGTCGGCTGGGGGGGCGAGTGTTCGGGCGGGTTCGAGTCCACCCCCACTGGCGGGCCCCGGCGAGCCAGGCCTCGCCTCGAATCGGCGGCGCCGGGTCGCCGCAGTTCGGGGATCAGCGCTTGCGGCGCCGGGACCTCGACTTGCCCGAGGATCTTCCGGACGACCCGCCCGAACGCTTCTTCGACGAACCCTGACGCGCGTCCTTCTCGCGACCGTCGGAGCGACCGCCGGACCTGCCGCCGGTCTTCTTGGCCGCGCGGGTGCGCCGGGTCTCGGGCCTGCCGCCGCCTTCCCCTGCCGCGCCGGCGATGCGGAAGTCGACGAAGCGGCGGTCGAAGTCGATCCGCGCGACCTCGAGCTCGACCCTCTCGCCGAGCTGGAACTGCTTGCCACCCGGACCGCTGAAGCGGGCCTGGCTCTCCTCGAAGCGCCAGCCGCCGCCGGGCAGGTCCTCGCGCATCACCACCCCGCGGGTGCCGATGTGGGTGGCCTCGACCATCAGCCCCATCGCGCGGACCTCGGTGATCAGGCCCTCGAAGACGACCGGCTCGTCGGCACGGGTGCAGGCGTCGAGGTACTCGAGCAGCTTGATCTTCTTCGACTCGTTCTCGGCATCGGCCGAGGCGCGCTCGGTGTCGGAGATGTGGCGCGCGATCTCGGCCAGCTCGGCGTGGCGCGGGGTCTTGTCCGGCTTGGCCGGCGGGTTGACCAGCAGCGGCTGCAGCGCGCGGTGGACGATCAGGTCGGCGTAGCGCCGGATCGGGCTGGTGAAGTGGCAGTAGTCGGCCTTCGACAAGCCGTAGTGGCCCAGCGGGTCGTGGTGGTAGGCGGCGCGCTTGAGCGACTTCAGCAGGCCGACCTTGATGGCGTGCTCGTCGGGCCGGCCGCGGGCGGCGTCGAGCAGCTGCTGGATGTGCTTCTTGTTGGTCAGGTCGCCGAAGTCGTAGCCGAAGGCCTGGGCGGTCTCGCCATACTCGACGAGCCGCGAGAAGTCCGGGTCCTCGTGGATGCGGTAGATCGCCGGCTTGTTGCGGCCCTTGAGCAGCCGGGCGACCGACTCGTTGGCGATGAGCATGCACTCCTCGATCAACTGGTGGCTCTCGCTGTGCTCGACCGGGTCGATCGCCACCGGCTTGCCGTCCTCGCCGAGGCGGATGCGGGTCTCCGGCATCTCGAGGTCGAGCGCCCCCGAGGCGAAGCGCCGCTTGCGCAGCACCGAGGCCATCTGCCAGGCCTCGCGGACCATCGGCGCGAGGTCCTTGCGCGAACCCTCCGGGGCCCCGCCGCCGTCGAGGATCGCCTGGGCCTGCTCGTAGGACAGCTTCGCCTGGCTGTGGATCACCGCGTCGCAGAAGCGCGAGCGGGCGATGCTGCCGTCGCTGTTGATGTCGAGCACGCAGCACTTCGTCAGCCGGTCGACGTCCGGCTTGAGCGAGCAGATGCCGTTGCTGAGCTCGACCGGGAGCATCGGGATGACGCGGTCGACCAGGTAGGTCGAGTTGCCGCGCTCGATGGCCTCCTGGTCGAGCGGCGTACGAGGTTTGACGTAGTGGGAGACGTCGGCGATGTGGACCGCCAGCTTCCAGCCGTTCTTCGTCCGCTCGCACCAGATGGCGTCGTCGTGGTCCTTGGCGTCGGCCGGGTCGATGGTGATCACCAGCCGGTCGCGCCAGTCCTCGCGGCGCTTGGCCTCCGCGGGGTCGACCTCGTCGGGCACGCCGCGCGCGGCGTTGAGGACCTCGTCGGGGAAGGTGGTGCGAAGGCCGTTCTTGTGGATGATGGCGAGGATGTCGACGCCGGCATCGTCGGGCCAGCCGAGCACCTCGATGATGCGGCCGGAGGGCTTCTCGCCGTCCCACTGGTCGATGCTCACCACCACCATCTGGCCGGGCCGGGCGGTGTGGTCGCCCTGGACCTGGACCGCACCCTGCACGGCGAGGTCGTCGGCCTCGACCGTCTCGAAGCGCCCGCTCTTGCGGAACACGCCGACGACCTTGCCCGAGCGGCGGTCGAGGACCCGCTCGACGCGGGCGCGGTACTCGTCCTCCTGCTCATCGCGACGGTCGCGGTTGCGGCGGAAGTCGCCCGGCCGCGGCCGGCGCTTCTCGAGCGTGACCAGCACGCGGTCGCCATCGAGCGCGTCGGCGGTGTCGCGGCGGGGGACGTAGACCCGCGAGAAGTCCTCGAGATCGAGCCCCGAGGCGACGTTGTCGGGGTCGCCCATGTCGGCGAAGAACCAGGCATGGCCCTTGGGGGTGAACTTGATCGAGCCGCGCAGCTGGTCGTCGCGGCGCGCCACCAGGGCGTAGCGCGACTTCTTGCCGGGCGAGACCTGGCCCTCCTCCTCGAGCTTGGTGAGGGCCTTGCGCATCGCGGCGCGTCCCTTGGGTTCGACTTCGAGGGCTCGGGCGAGTTCCGACTTGTTCATCGGGCGGTAGTCGGGCTGCTGCATCAAGGCGAGCAGCCGGTCCCGGAAACCCGGGGGTCGGCGTGAAGGCATGGCCGAGAGTGGGGTCGGGCCCCGCGGGCCGCAACTCCCAAGACATCAGGGCATGCGGAGGCATCCGCGAGGGACCGCGAGCCCGGGCGGGGGAATTCTTCCCTTGCCTTCCGGAGACGGGATGGCTAATGTCATTACAATGTAAGACCAATCGTTGGGTGCGACGACGGAATGAGCCGTTGCCAACCGGCCGGGGATCGGCTTTTTTCCTGTCTCTGCCGATGGTGAAGGCGCTGGATTTCCTCCCGTCCCGCAGAATCCGCCGCCCTCCAGCCGACGATCCGCCCGAAAACCGCCGAAACCCGCTCCCATCAAAACCATCATGAAAACCAACCGAATTTCCCGTCGCCAGCAGGCGTTCACGCTCGTCGAGCTGCTGGTCGTGATCACCATCATCGCCGTGCTCGCCGCGATGAGCTTTGCCGGCGTCAACGCCGCCATCAAGAAGGCCCGCCGCACCGAGGGCATCGTCCTGGCCACCGCGGTCGCCGACGCGGTCGACAAGTTCTACCAGGAGTACGGCAGGATTCCCTCGGGCTTCCAGCGCGAGTTCAAGACCGACACCAACCCCGAGTTCCTCGAGATCCTGGCGGCCGAGGAGTCCGGTGGTGATGTCCAAAATTCCCGCAAGCTTCCCTTCCTGCGCGCCAAGGAGGCCAAGGGCCAGCGGAACGGCATCTACTACGGCGAAGGTGGCAACACCATCCAGGGCCTGTATGACCCGACCGGGCAGCCCTTCACCGTGGTCCTCAACACCGACTACGACGACGTGCTCGAGGTCCAGATCCCCGGCGACAACCGGACCCACCGCCTGCGCGGCAAGCAGGCCGCGGTCTACAGCCCGGGCACCGACCGCAAGTACGGCACGGCCGACGACGTCCGCAGCTGGTAGGTCGTCCCGCCTGCGAGATCCTTTCGAGGCGCCCCGGCGGTCACCCGTCGGGGCGTTTTCGCGTGCGGGCGCGCCGCTCAGCGGAACAGCACCTCCACCCCCATCGCCGACTTGCGCAGGAAGCGCGGCATGTCGCGCTTGCGGTGGGCGAGGAAGACGCGGAAGGCGAGGCCGAGGAAGTTCAGCGTGAATACCCGGTCGAGGAAGCGGTAGCCGCGGCGCCGGCGCAGCAGCACCGCCGAGCTGCGGGCAAGGGTCGCGCGGCCGACCCGGAAGGGCTCGAAGGAGACCTTGATGCGGTAGCGCTGGCGCCGGCCCTTCGGCCAGGCCTGCTTGTAGGCCCGCTTGGCACGACGGATGCCCGCCGCGGTCTCCTCGTCATAGGGCAGGAAGTAGTAGCGCCGCGCCAGCCGGATGATCTCGCAGAAGTCGCGCCAGTGGAGGATGTCCTCGACCGGCAGCCCGGCCTCCCTTGCGGCCTCGATCATCGCGGGAAAGCGGTCGGAGGCGGCCTCGCCCTCGTGCAGCGCCCGCTCCGGGTCGCGCACGAAGTGGCGCATGATCTTGCGCACCGCGTGGTTGATGAACAGGCAGTCCCAGTAGATGTGGATCAGCGGCGGGATGCGCACCCGCCGGAAGAACCACTTCTGGCGCGCGAAGTCGCCGATGTACATCAGGTCGCGGACGACGGTCTCGGCGTCGCCCAAAAGGCGCAGCGTCGCCGGTGCACGCTCCGGGCCGACCAGCGCCTCGACCGACTGCTCCGGGCTGCGCTGGTGGCGGAAGATGTCGACCACCGCCGCGGTGTTGAGGTGGATCCAGCTGGCGTCGCCGGCGTCGTCGAGGAACGCCAGCCGGCGGAAGCGGTGCCAACCGCCGGTCTGGCACCACACCGAGACGCCGACCACGTTGCGCGCCTCCTGCAGCTCGTGGGCGAAGCGCTCGCACTCCCAGCCGATGTAGCTCGGGTACTCCCCGGCGCCCTCGTACTCGCGCCGCGCCTGGAACTCGATGATCTTCGGGTGCGGGGTGCGGAAGAAGGCCTGGTTGAGCGGCAGGTAGCGGAAGAAGTCGCTCTCGCCGTGTTTCATCGAGACGATGAAGCGCGGCGAGTCGATGCCCTTCAGCGTCCTGGCGAGCGTTTGGCGGTGCCAGATGAGGTCGCCGATGCGGTGCACGCCGACCGTCCAGGTGCGCAGGATCAGGTCGCGCCCGCGCTCCTCGAAGACCGGCAGCAGCTCGCGCAGGAAGCGGTTGGTCTCGCGCGAGTGGGTCAGGTGCAGACGGGTGCGGATCGGGTCCTTCACGTCGGTGCCGTCGCTTTCGCCGATGCGCAGGATGAGCCCGTCGACCACCGGAAAGTCGTCGAGCAGGGTGCGGACGAGCTCGCCGTAGTACTGGTTGAGCCGGCGGCGGTCGTCGCCGAGGGCGGCGCTGACCGCCGGGGTCACCGGGATGACGTCGCTGGTCAGGTAGATCTTCAGCCCGAACTCGGAGAGGATCGGGAAGATCCGCGAGAATTCCTCGCGCAGGACCCCGATCCGCGCGGCGATGTCGACCTCTTGCAGCGGGTGGGGCGTGAGGTGGGCGAGGTCGTCGAGGGTGACCGCGTTGTAGCCCTGGGCGGCGACCTCGGCGGCGAACTGCCGCATGTCGGCACGGATCCGCGCCCACTGGCCCCGGCGCTCCGCGCCCTCGGTGGCGAGGTGGGGGAAGGGGATCTTCGACCAGTTGATGCGCCCCTTCCGGTAGCCCCGGAAAAAAGGGCCAATCGCGTCGATCAGGAAAAGTCGGGGCTGCATCTTCGGTTTTCCTAGTTATTTCGGGGATCCAAGGGAAATCCCGCCATTCTGACAGGTTTGTCACCCAGCTGGCACGGGGCTTGGTTCCTCGGCGCTTGGAAAGAGGCACGAATGGTGCTCCCTTTCGCCGGGCCGGGCCGGAATCCTGTGCCACATTGTCGATACATGAACCTCCCCCAGCAACGTCCGAAATTCCCTCGATCCGGCTTCAGCCTGATCGAGTTGCTGGTGGTGATGGTGATCATCCTGATCGTGGTCGGGCTGTCGGCCTCGCTGTTCCAGAACACCGGCGCCAGCAAGCTGCGCAGCTCCTCCGACCAGCTGGTGGCAATGGTCGAACAGGCCCGCACCGCGGCGATCACCCGCCGCCGGCCGGTCATGCTGGCGGTGCGCGAACCCGCCGCGAGCGGCGAGTCGGAGATCCAGCTCGGCTTGTTCGAATTCGCCGACCTCGACGAGGAAGCCGACGGCAACGGCCACGCGGTGACCCAGATGCGCCGCTGGCAGCGCCTGCCCGGCGGAGTGGTCATCCTCGATGGCCCGGCCGCTGCGCCCGATGCCGCCGGACTGCGCAACATCGCCGACGAGGAGCCGGTCACCATCCGCTGGCGTGATGGCCAGGAGGGCGAGGCGATGCACGGCATCGTGTTCAGCCCGCGCGGTGGCATGGCGCTGCCGGCCGGGTCGGACCCGATGATCTTCAAGATCGGCCTGGGAACCTACCAGGATGACCGCCCGGTGCTGACCGGGGCAAAGAGCACCCGCACCTTCCGGATCGGCCGGGTGGTGGCGAGACCGTGGAGACTGGACGGATGATGACGACGGGAACGCGCAGGACGATGGCGGCGGGGATCTCGCTGGTGGAAACCATGGTCGCCGTGGGGGTGCTGGCCGTGGTGATTCCGCTGGCCCTCGCAACGATGTCGGCCGTGGGCCAGGAAAGCCTCGCGGCGCGGGCCGAGACGCGGGCGCCGGCGATGGCCGAGTATTTCCGCCAGGAGCTGGCCGCCGCGCGTGAGGGACGCTCGCGGAATTTTCCCGAAATCGCCGCGGGCGAGGCCTTTCCGCCCGGCGGGGGGACCTGGTGCCTGGGCTTCGATCGCAGCGGCGGGGTGCTCGGCCGGGTCGATGCCGCCAGCTACGCACAGGGGCTCAGCGAATTGGGCGACGAGAACGTCCTGTTCCTTGCCACGGCCCGGGGCCGGACCGAGGCAGCCGAGGGCTCCGTGCTGAACATCACCGTGGAGATCGAGTACCCGGCGGTCCGCCGCGCCGAGGATCGCAAGAGGCTCCCGTTCCACACCAAGCTGCCATGACTTCGTCTTCCCGCCGGAATCCGCAGCCGCGTGGCTTTTCCCTGATCGAGGTCATGGTGGCGCTGGGCATCGGCACCCTTGTGCTGCTGATCGGGGTCTTCGCCCTCGGCACGGTGCGCGACGGCTACGAGCGCGGCGCCAGCGGGATCGGCACCGAGCGCGAGGCGCGGGCGGTTCTGACCCAGGTCGCCGAGGACCTCTCCAAGGCCGTGATGCACGAGGAGGACTGGCTTCACCACGACAAGGGCAGCGGCACGTGGCGCACCGACCGGCTCGGCTTCCTCTGCCTGCAACCGGATGACGCCCAGTCGGACGAGAACCGGATCGGCGACCTCTGCGCGGTGAACTACTACCTCCGCGACCTCGAGATCGGCGGCGTGACCGTGCGCTGCCTGATGCGCGGCTTCCACGACAGCGGGGAGACCTTCGCGGCGGTCCGGGGAGGGAGCGTGTCGCCGCTGTGGAGCCGGCAGGATCGCGACGAGCCGGTAGCCTTCGGCGTGGTTTCCTTCGAGGCCGAGCCGCTCCGGCGCGACCCGTCGGGAGCGCTCCGCGAGTGGCAGGTGACGGAGGATCCCTTCGAGGGCATCGCGCCCGACCTGGTGCGGCTGCGGCTCGTGGTTGCACGGCGCCAGCTCGTGGCGAAGTTGGACCGCCCGGGCGACTGGGACTCGAGCCCGCTGCTCGGCAGCCCCGACGATCTCGACTCCGCGGCCGAGCTGGAGGTCTTTGAAGTGATGGCACCCTTTTCTCATGCGAACTAGCGCCCGACACCCGCAGGGGATCCGAGAAGTGGCGGCCGGCGGTTACGCGCTGGCAGCCGTGCTCGTGGTGATGGCGGCGATGCTCCTGCTCGCCGTCGGCGGGCTCGCCCTGGTCGGGATCGAGCGCAAGACCGCCCGCTCCTACTCGGATTCCAAGCGCGCCGAGTGGGTCGCCCGCGCCGGTCTCGAGGACGTCCGCAGCCTGTTGCGTGAGCAGGCGGCCAACGACCACTTCCTCGTCGTGGCGGGACAGCGCGAGACGACCAGCGAGGACCGCGATCCGCTCGACTACCTCTACCTCGTCCGCGGCGGGGCCGGCGGCGATGGGGTCCAATGGAACCAATTTCCCCTCTTCAGCGCGGCAACCGAGCTCAGGACGGTCGACTCGCTGGACCAGTCACTCGATCCCGAGTCCTTCCTCGGCGACGCGGTGGATGAGTTCTCGCTCCTGCCTTGGGCCGACCCCGCGCGGATTGCGTGGATCGACATCACCGACGACGACGACCGGATCGTCGGTCGCTACGCCTTCTGGGTCGAGGACCTGCAGGCCCGGCTGGATGCCACCGCCAGCGGCAACGAGCGCGACGAGGGGGACCACCAGCGGGTGGCCTACCCGTCACCCGCCCCGGGCATTCAGGACGACCCGGACGAGCCCCAGCGCCAGGTCGCCCTGTTCGCCGTCGATCCGGCCGCCGACGGCGACACCGACACCAGCGAACTCGACAAGAAGCTCATCGATGGCGAGCCCCTGCTGGTTTCGCCCGACTCCGTTCTCGCAGCCGTGGGAATCGAGCCGCCCCTCGAGCGCGGCCTCGATGGCAAGCTCACCGATCCGCAGACCGATGCGCTCGAACGGAACGTGAATCCCGGCACGATGCCCTACCTCGAGCGTGCCGAGGTGCCCTTCGCCGAGGGCATTTCCGGCGAGCTCTCCGGCCAGCCCAAGCTCAACCTCAACGCGCTCCTGGCCAAGGACCGCGGAACGGCGATCGACGAGTTCAAGGAGCAGGTGCTCACCGGACTGCCCGACTTCGAGGAGCGCGCCGGCGGCTTTCCCGACGACTACGTCGCGACGCTGGCGGCCAATGCCCTCGATTACGCCGACGCGGACAGTGAGGGATCCGTCGAGGAGGGCCGCTATCGCGGACTCGACGCCTACCCGCTGGTCAGCGAGGTCCTCACCCGCTTCCGCTGGGAGGGGATCGAGATCGAGGACGGGCGGAAGTACATCATCCTCAGCGGGACGATCTATGCCGAGCTCTGGAACATGAGCGACCAGCCGGTTTCGGGCGAGGCGGAGCTCAGCTACGAGACCAACTATGGCTTCGACCTCGGCGTCATCCCGGACCTGAACCTGGGCTCGGCGGAGTTCCTCGAGGACCCCGAGGTGGCGAGCCCGCTCCTCACCAGGGACGGCGGCTACTACTGGCTGCCCCCGGTCGATGTCGACCTGCTGCCGAACGAGTACCGCCTGATCAACTTCGGCGGCGTCCGCTACCGCATCGACGCCGGTCCGTCCGCGGTCTGGATCACCAGCCCGATCGTCCTCGGGGGCGACGAGAATGGCGAGAGCGGCTACCGCATGAAGTGGAACGGGAAAATCGTCGACCAGTCGCGGGACAACATGATCCGCCCGGACACCCACGTGAACTACCCGTTGAACACCGAGTCGAACCCGCGCCAGGGCGTGTGGTCGACCATTCCCGGACACTCCTATTCCCCGGCCCGCTTCGAGCACGTCAACAACATGGGCGACCCGCGGATGGCCTTCTACCTCCAGCTCCCCCAGGACCCCAACGACTATCCGGACAACTACAGCCCGAACCGGCGGACCATCCGCTGGGGCAACATCTACGCGACCGACTCCTCCACCAAGCCGAAGGTCTACGGCCGCGTGATGCCGTCGGAGTGGCCCGACTGCGGCCACAACACGCCCTATGGCGATTTGCCGCCCGAGGTCAGAGCCGGCAAGGGCAGCGCGCGGGGCGACGAGCGGGTCGATCCCGACGACCCGCAGTTCTTCGAGAACATTCCCGAGCCCGAGCCGCTCAAGGCACCGATGCGGATCTCCAACCGCGGCCGCTTCTACAGCGCGACCGAACTGGGGCGCGCCTACGACCCGCTGATGTGGCAGCCCGCCTACGACAGCCCGAGCAAGACCAACCGCCTGCTGGACGGGCGGATGCCGGATGGCGAGACCTGGCCGCTGGTCACCGAGGGGTCGGCGGCGAGCACCCGCTACGGCGGCGGCAACACCCTGCGGATCGGCCGCCATGAGCACCCGCGCTTCAACCAGCCCGGTCTCCACGCCGCCCACCTGCTCGACCTCTTCCATGCGGGCTCCCCGGGGGGCACGGAGCCGGACGAGGGAGACCTCTACTGGGTCGACGGACAGGTGAACCTCAACACCGCGGGCCGCGATGTGCTGCGGGCACTGGCCGTCGGCAAGCTCGCCCAGGACCCTGTCCTCGCCGAACGCGTCTCGAACTCCCACCAGTCCGACAACGAGATGGCGCCGCCGACCGAGGACCTCGAGCTGGGAACGCCGGCCGTGACGAAGGCGGCCGATGTCATCGCCGACGCCATCCTGCGCGAAAGGCCCTTCGCCTCGGCGGCCGAGCTCGCGGCCGTCACGGATTCCTCGGGCGATCCGGTCTTCGGCAACCGCGAGATGTATGAGGAGGAGGACCGGATCCAGTGGAATGACTCCGCCGCCGAGGAGGTCTTCGCGCGGGTCTACAACAGCTCGACCCTGCGCTCGCGCAACTTCCGCGTCTGGGTCGTCGGGCAGGCGCTGGCACCCCGCGACTCCGGCTCGACCGCCGAGCCAGCGGTGCTTGCCGAGGCGCGCAAGGTTTTCACGGTCCACGCCGGCCCCGAGGAGCGCGAGGCCGACGGCACCATCGATCCCGCCGACTTCCATCCCTCCGTCCTCCATGAAAACGACTTCTAGAATCCTCTCGGTCCTTCTCCTGCTCACCGCCGTCCTGCACGCCCAGGGAGAAGGCCCGCCGAAGGTCGGCTTCATCCGGCTCGTCAACGCCGTGGCCGCGGGGACCGGCAACACCAGGCTGAGCGTCGATGGAGAGGACCTCTACCCGAAGGGATACCGGCTCGGCCAGCGCACCGGCGGGATCGGCCTGAAGGAGGGCAACCGCACTGTGGGAGTCAGCAAGGAAGGGGTCGAGAGCGGCCAGACGACCGTCGATGTCAAGACCGGTGCGACCACCACGCTGGTCGCCTTTGCCGAGAAGGTCGAGACCGAGGACGAGGAGGAGCCCTTCAAGTGGGTGTCGCGAATCCTGCGCCTCAAGCAGCGCGACGCCGAGCGCGGCTACATCCTGACCGTGGTCAGCGTCTGTGCCGAGGAGGAGGTCGACTTCCGCATTGCCACCGAGGCCAGGCGGTCCCTCGAACTGAAGACCGTGGAACGCTTCAAGACCGAGACCATCGACCTCGGCATGTCGCGCGGGGACGTCGAACTCCGCCTGAAGGGGAAGGAGGAGGTGCTTTGCGCCATCTCGCAGGATGAGCCCGGCAACTACGTCGCGGTGCTCTACAACGATGCCGACGGCAACATCCGCGCCATCACCTTCTACGACCCCAAGTTCGTCATCGCAGGCTGATCCAGCCCCGCCGAACCCACCCCACCAACCCACCACTCTCCATTCAGTCAATCGACACAATTGATTGACAGGCAAACAATAGATTTGACCCGCTATCGAGGTTTGTGGTTTGGTGGGTAACTCGATGACGAAGAACGAGAAACGTGGTGATTCGGCAGTGTCTGTGGCGGGGCTTCCGACGGGGTTGTTTCGGGGCGGATTTCGGAGGACCTCGGGGAAGGGGGGCGGTTTGCGGGGAGGGCGGAGGCGGATCCTCGGCCATGAAAACCAGACGAATTGCTACCACGTGATGAGCCGAACGGCCGGGGGCGAGATGCTCTTCGCTGAGGTGGAGAAGGAGGCCTTCTGGAAGATCATGCGCCGGCTCGAGCGCTTCGCGGGGGTTGAGATCCTGACCTTCGCGGTGATGGGAAACCACTTCCACCTGCTGGTTCGGGTCCCTCCGCGGGACCGTTTCATGGAGCGCTTCGACGGCGAGGGAGGCGAGGAACGACTCCTGGACCATCTGGGCCTGCTTTATTCCAAGGGCTACATCGCCGGCCTGCGGGCGGAGCTGGCCGAGCTGAGGGAAGCGGGGATGAGCCGCGAGGCGGATGGCCTGCTGGAACGCTTCCGTGAGCGCCTCTGCGACCTGCCGCATTTCGTCAAGGAGCTCAAGGAGCGCTTCAGCCGCTGGTTCAACAAGCATCACGGCCGGCGCGGGACGCTGTGGATGGAGCGATTCAAGAGCGTCCTGGTCGAGGATGGTGACGCGCTGCGGACGATGGCCGCCTACATCGACCTGAACCCGGTTCGGGCGGGGCTTGCCGAGGACCCGAAGGACTATCGCTGGTGCGGCTACGCCGAGGCGGTCGCGGGAAGCAAGCGCGCCCGGCGCGGACTTTGCCGGGTGATGTCGCGACCGCTCGACTCGTGGAACGGGAAGGCCGTCAAGGGGGCGGGCCGCCCGCTGACGGCGGCGCAGTGGTACCGCTGCTGGTTGTTCGGAGAGGGTGTCGAAGCGGAGTCGGTCTCCCGGTCCACCGGCAGGGCGGACGGGAAGAAACGGCGGGGAATCGATCGCGGCAAGGTGCTCTCGGTCAAGTCGATGCAGGGGGCGCTCAGCCGTGCGGAGCTGTTGCGCTGCCGGGTCCGCTACTTCAGCGATGGCCTGGCGATCGGCAGCCAGCCCTTCGTCGAGGGGGTCTTCCGGGAGCAACGCCGGCACTTCGGAGCCAAGCGCAAGGATGGTGCGCGAAAGCTGCGGGAGGCCCCGGAGACCGGGTTGTTCTCGCTGCGGGCCTTGCAGGTGGACGCCGTCGGGTCCTCCGGTGGCTGAACCGGGCGAGCCGTCACCGCGACGGCGTCTTCCCCACCGACCCGCCTTCGGCGGCGGAATACTTCAGGGGTGGACTTCGATCACCTCGTCGCGCGGGTAGCGCGCCTTGGGGCGGGTGGCGGTGTGATCGTCAGCCGAGCGGTAGCCGACGGCGCAGGCGCAGGCCGTGGCGTAGCCGCTGCCGATCAGGCCGAGTTCATGGTCATAACCCTCCGGGTCGATGCCCTCGAGCGGGCAGGTGTCGACGCCCAGGACCGCGGCGGCGGCCATGAACTGACCGAGCGCGATGTAGGTCTGGCGCAGGTTCCACTCGTGTTGCTTTTCCGGGGACATCCGCTGGCAGAATCCCTCGATGATTCCGGCGAGGCCGCCAAGGTCCTTCACGGACTGCCCCTGCACCCCGGAAAGGCGCGCGATCCAGCGGTCGATGTCGGCGCGCTTCATCGCGGTGCGGGTGGTGAAGACCACCAGCTTGTCGGCATCGGTCACCTGCGCCTGGTTCCACGAGTTCTCGCGCAGCCGCTGGCGGCAATCGGCTCCGTCGATGACCAAAAACTTCCATGGCTGGAGCCCGAACGACGAGGGCGCGAGCACGAGGCTGTCGAGCAGGGCGTCCCAGGTCTCGGCGGGAACCGCCTTGGCCGGGTCGAAGCTCTTGGTGGCATAGCGCCAGTTCAGGGCGGTTTTCAGTTCATCCGGGCTCATGTCAGTTTCGATGGTTCGCCATCCGGGTGCCGCACGCCGGCCGGCGGCGGGCGGGTGCCGCCCATGGAGCGGAGCGGTTGATCATTGGGCATCCAGCCGGAAGGGCAGGGTGGCGGAGGGGAAGTCCTTCAGGGTCAGGGCGAAGATCACGCCGTACTCGTCGTCGATGCGGTTGTCGCGGTGGGTGAATCCCATCGAGGCGACCCAGTGGTTGAAGTCCTTGTGAATGGTGTACTGCTGGAGCTCGAGGATGCCGTCGTCCAGTTCCCAGATCTGCTGGGCCCCGACCCCCCAGTCGTCGGTGAGGCGGGCGTAGGCCTTGAAGTTGATGCGGTTCGAGTCGACCAGCACCGGGTGGTTGTCGAGGTAGCGGTTGCCGATGCTGAACTCGAGGTTCTCGGTGGGCATGAAGCGCAGGCTGGCGAGCACCTCGGAGAAGCCGGAGCCGTCGTTGATGACCGGGAACTGCGTCTCCAGCCGCACGCCGAGCCAGGGCAGCGGGTTCCAGTCGAGGTCGTTGTAGAGGTTCGAGAAGTTGCGGTTGAAGTCGGGGTCGTCGATGAAGGCGTCGAAGTAGGTGTCGAGCGCGAGCCACTCCCAGGTCTGGCCGTCGCGGCGGGTGAGCAGCCGGTTGCGGACGCCGAGGCGCAGGATGCTCCAGTCGCGCAGCGAGTCGACGGCGGTGAAGCGGTTCGGCTCGAGCGTGCGGGGGCGGGTGGTGAAGGTCTCGCGGTCGACGAAGGGGAAGCGGTTGTCGAGGTCGTCGGTGTTGAGGAAGGAGAAGCGGCCGTATGGCTGGACGACGTGCAGCAGCCCGTCGAGCCCCCACCGGCTGCTGCGGTGGTCGCCGAAGTCACGGGTGAACTTGAGCGAGGCCTCGGCCCCGGCA
>JAUIJB010000073.1 GCA_030430455.1 Verrucomicrobiia bacterium
CTGAATATTTAACATCCAAAAAGTATGTAAGAATCAAAGATTTATGACTTGCATTTACTATCCGGTGTTCATTGAATTTCAGCGTTCACCCTCACCCCGCATGGACGCGGTGCCCGTGCCCCCCAAGGACCGGCCGAGGCGGGAGTAGCGGTTCCAACCACTCACTCCTCCAGAGCACCATGAGCCAATCATCGGCTATTCTAAAGCTTCCCCTTGCATCCAAGGAGCCCAAACCAACAGATCTTCGTCGCGTTCTCGAACTGGTCGATCGCCTGATGGACCGCGAGCAGCGCGAGTCCGGCGAGCGCGAGCTGCCCGACAACGTGATTCCCTTCCCGGCGGGGCGCTAAGGCGTCCGGAGACGGTCGGGTTTGCGTTTGGCGGCTGGCCCGGCCGCGGGCATTTTCCGTCAACAATCCCGGAATAATCCGCGCGGCGGCACCTCTCCTTGGTGTCCCATGGATGAGTTCGAGGAATTGGTCGATGCGCATTACGAGGCGCTCTATCGCTTTGCCCTGTCGCTGGCGAAGAGCGTTGAAACCGCGTCCGACCTCGTTCAGCAGACCTTCTGCATCTGGGCCCAGAAGGGGCACCAGCTGCGCGACCGCAGCAAGGCGAAGACCTGGTTGTTCACGACCCTGCACCGGGAGTTCCTCTCGCATGCACGGAAGGCGAAGCGCTTCACGCAGGAGGAGATGACCGAGGAGGTCGCCGGCCGACTCACGGCGACCGAGGACAACGCGGAGCGTCAGATGGACGGCCAGAGGGTTCTCGAGCTCCTCGGCGAGCTCGACGAGACCTTTCGTGCTCCGCTCGCGCTGTTCTACCTGCAGCAGCACAGCTATCGCGAAATCGCCGAGATCCTCGACATCCCGATCGGCACGGTCATGTCGCGGATCTCCCGCGCCAAGGACATGCTGCGCAAACGGATGACGGCGGAGCCGGCGAGCGCGCCGAAGAACATACTTCAGATCGAGCCCGAGTCGCTCAAGCAACAGGGAGGAAAAGGATGAACACGGAAGAAGCACGATTCATTTTGCGGTGTTTCCGTCCGGATGGAGGCGATGCATCGAACCCGGACTTCCGCGAGGCCCTGCGGCTCGCGGCGGAGGACCGCGAGCTGGGAGACTGGCTGGCGCACGAGCGCGCGGCGGATGCCGCATTTGCCACCGCGCTCGCCCGGCTGGAGCTGCCCGAGGGCCTGCGCGAGGAGATCCTCGCCGGATTTGCCGCCGAGCGGGGCGACTACCCGCAGGCCGACACGCTCGACCACCCGGTGATCGCCGCCCTGGGCTCGGTGGAGCCCCCGGCGGGCCTGCGCAACGAGATTCTCCAGGCCATGGCCCGCAGCGTTCCTGCAGGGAGTGGGGAAAAGGGGGAGAAGGACGGCGACCCACCGGCCAAGCGGGCCGGCTCGCGCCCGCGCTGGTGGAACCTCGCCCTGCCCATCGCTGCGGCGGCCGGGGTGGCGCTCGCCTTCGTGATCTCCGACGACCCCAAGACAGAGCTCGTCCACCCCGCGGTGGTGCCGGCCTCGCTGGTCGAGGAGTTCTCGATGGACACCCTGCAGTCGCCGGAATTCTCGCTGCAGAAGGAGGGCAGCGACCACGAGACGCTGTTCAGCTGGATCAACTCGCAGGGCCGGGCCTGCCCGCGCGGTGCCCTGCCGCCGGGTCTGGAGGACGTGCCCGGGATCGGTTGCCGGATGCTCGACGTGCGCGGCAAGGAGGGCGCGTTGGTCTGCTTCCGCAAGGACTCCGGCGAGGTCTTCCACGTCGTGGTGTTCCGCAAGGCGGACGTCGACGGCGAGTTCCCCGGCATCGACCATCCGGCCATCGAGGTGAAGGACGGCTGGACGATCGCCCGCTGGCACAAGAACGGCCGGGTCTTCGTGATGCTGACCCAGGGCGGCGAGGAGACGATGAGTCGGATGTTCTGAGCCGGCCCCCGGGCCGGCCCGCCGGGTCAGGGCGATCTGTTGGTCTCGGCCTCACCCGCCGAGCGGTAGGCCTTCATGGCCTCGAGCGTCCACTCCCAGAGCCCGGGGTGGGCCGACTTGAACGCCGGGAAGCCGGCCTCGAGTTGCTCCAGCCGTCCGGGAAGGGAGGCCGTGTCGAGAGTGACGCCGAAGTCCCGGCCGCGCTCGTCGACCGGCCAGCCCATGATGCGGGCCTGCATGATGTCGCCGAGCGACTTGCGCGCGTGGGTGCCGTCGAGCCACCAGTGCATCTTCGGTTCCTCCGGCGGGATCGCCTCGCAGTTCAGCTCGTGAAAGTCGCGGAAGTCCCAGATGACCGCCGGCGGCTCCCCGGGATGGGCCCGGTTGGAGGCCTCGACGAGCGCGACGAGCGCCTCGCGATCCTTGGCGAAGGTCGGGTCGGGGTCGCCGGCGGCGTAGTAGACCGCCATGTAGGAGGCGTGGTTGGGCGGGATGACGATGACCAACCGGACGCCGTGGCTCTTGGTGTCGTCGAGGATCTGCCGGACCAGCGAAACCTTCCACGGGCTGGTTTCGCAGTGGTGCTTGCGCCCGCGCGCCTTGCGCATCGCGTAGGGAATGGCATCGCGCCGGATCACGTTGCGGACGATGCCGCCGTCCTGGTGGCGCAGCCGGTGACCCTGCGGGGTGTACTCGGGCAGGGTTTCCGTCCCGCGGTGCTCGATCGCCTTCACCGAGGCCTCGAAGCTCGACACCCCGACGAGGTAGCGGAGTTCGCGCTCGAGGTCCTGGCCCTTCGGGTTGAAGGGCGACTCCATGAAGCCGGTGCTGCGGTAGAGGCTGGTCGGGCTGGTCAGGTCGCCGGCATCGATGCCGACGATCGCCAGCTCGATGGGGTTGCGCTCGAGGGTGTAGCGGACCGTCGCCGCGGTTTCCGGCAGGGTGCCGGCACTCATCGCCAGGTTGACGACGCGCTGGTCGCCCCAGCCGGGAAGTTCGGGGTCGAAGGCGACGTCGATCCGTGACGAGCCGAAGAAGGCGACGTCCCACTCCCTGGTCCGGGCCAGCCCGGCCTTGGCGGTGCGCTGCTGGCGGTAGATCGGCCGGTACTCGGCGAAGCCCTCGTCGGTCCACGGCGTCGGCGTCACCCACAGCGGGTTGATGCGGGTGTTGAACAGCCCGAACAGCAGCAGCACGCCCCCCGCCACCCCGAGGATGGTGCGGGTGAAGCGCTGGTAGGGCTTGGTGCGGAACATGGGATCAGTGACGAGTGACGAGTTGGTCAGAACTGGAAGTAAATGAACTCGCTGAGCTTGTCGAAGGAGTAGATGACGCCGCCGAGGAGGAGGAGGAGGAAGACGGACCAGGCGGGGGTGGGGCGCCACTGCCACCAGTGGCGCGGGCCGACGAGGACCGGGTCGCGGGTGAGCTGGCGCAGGCCGACGACCGGCAGGTAGCGGCGCATCACCTGCTGGGTGTTGGGCAGGAACCAGACGAGCGCCAGGCAGAACACCGCGCGGGTCGCGTGGCTGGCCTTGACGACATAGGCGCTGCGGTCGGGCCAGGCCTCCAGGCCGTTGAAGCCGAACATCGAGGCGAGGATCGAGCGGGTCGCCCGCAGGGCGGCGTCGGTCGAGCCGCTGACCCCGAGCTCGAAGTTGCCGGCGCGGAAGGGGACCCAGGCGATCAGCACGCAGACGAAGGTGAGCACGACGGCGAGCGGCCGCGGCAGGGAGGGAAGGCGGCTGCGCTTGCGAATCCAGTTCCAGCCGTGGTTGAGGCACAGCAGGGCACCGTGCAGGCCGCCCCACAGGACGAAGGTCCAGCCGGCACCGTGCCACAGGCCGCCGAGCAGCATGGTGGTCAGCAGGTTGGCGTAGCGGCGGGTCGGGCCGTGGCGGTTGCCGCCGAGCGGGATGTAGATGTAGTCCCGCAGGAAGCGCGAAAGCGTGATGTGCCAGCGGCGCCAGAAGTCGACGATCGAGGTGGCCTTGTAGGGCGAGTGGAAGTTGACCGGCAGGCGGATGCCGAACAGCCGCGCCGAGCCGATCGCCATGTCGGAGTAGCCGGAGAAGTCGAAGTAGATCTGCAGCGCGTACGAGATCGATGCGCTCCAGGCCTCGCCGATCGTCAGGCTGCGCTCGCCGCTGGCGGCGACCTCGAAGAGCCGGGTGGCGATCGGCGCGAAGTTGTCGGCCAGCACGACCTTCTTGAACAGGCCGATCACCAGGATGGCGATGCCGACCGAGAAGTCGATGCTCCGCCGCGAGGCGATCCGCGGCCGCTGCAGCTGCGGCATCATCTCCTTGTGGTGGACGATGGGCCCGGCGATGAGCTGGGGGAAGAAGGTGACGAAGAGCAGGTAGTCGATGAAGTGGTACTCCTCGGTCTCGCCGCGCCAGGCGTCGACCAGGTAGGCGATCTGCTGGAAGGTGAAGAAGGAGATGCCGAGCGGCAGGACGACCGCGGGGATCGTCAGGCCCTCGCCGGTGAGTGCGGCCAGGGTCTTGGCGAACAGGCCGATGTACTTGAAGTAGCCGATCAGCGCGAGGTTGAGGGTGACCCCGGTCACCAGGGTGAGCTTGCCGCGGCGCGTGCCGCGGTGGCCCGAGAGCTGGCGGCCGATCGAGTAGTTGGCGACGCAGGACCCGAGGATGAGCAGGAGGTACTTCGGCGACCAGGGCTGCTCGGGGTCCGGGTTCCAGATGCCGTAGTAGAACAGCGACGCGCAGGCCAGCCAGGCGAAGGTCGCGCGCAGCGGTGCACCGCGCATGGCGTGGAACACCCCCACCACCAGCGGCAGGAACAGGAGGAGGTAGGTGTAGGAGTTGAAGAGCATCGGGAAGGGCGCGGCCCGGCGGGCGGGCGGTCTTTTCAGGCGGGCGGGGAGTTTCCGGAGGGCGCGGGGGCTTGTCGATGGATTACGGGCTCTCGCTCGCGGGTGTCAGTCGGCGTTCTCGATCGCCTCGCGCAGCAGCGCAAAGTCCCCGGGGCGCTGCTGGCGGTAGTCCTCGAAGCCCTGGCGGACGTCCTCGAGGTGCTGGTCGATGTTCACGAAGTCGACCTTCGTGCCGTAGTCGCTGGCCGCGGCCTGGCGAACGTCCTTGCCGAGCATCCGCGCCAGCATGACGGATCCGAGGTGGGCGTTGGCGTGGGTGGCGTCGATGAACGAGCGCAGCCGCGTGACCCGCTCGTCGAGCGGCGGCAGCTTCTCGGTGTTGAGCGGATGGAAGTCGTGGAAGTCCCAGAACTCCACCGGCGGCCCGGGGAGGTCGCTGGCATTGGCGCGGGCGACGGCCTCGACAATGTGACGGCGGTCGATCCCGAAGGCCGGGTCGGCGTCGCCGGCGACGAAGAAGGTGGCGGCGAACAGGCCGTAGTTGGGCGGCATGAAGACCACCAGGCGGATGCCGCGGCGCCGGCAGGTCATCAGGATGTCGTCGAGCGCGGCGGCCTTGGCCGGGTCGACCTGCGGCGAGTCGCCGCGACGGTGGATCATCGCCAGGGCGCGCGGGATGTAGCTCTCGAGGATCCGGCGGGCCTGGTAGGGGCGGGACTCGGGCCGGGCGTGGTGGCCGCGCGGCGAGTGGTTGGCGACGACCCGGGCCTGCTGCCGGTCGAGGGTCTCGAGCGAGGCGGCGAGGGACGAGAATCCGGTCCAGTAGCGCAGCTCCCGCTCGACCTTCTGGTGGTCCGGGGAAAGCGGCGACTGCAGGAAGTCGGTGACCGCCAGCGTGGTCTCCGGGCTGGTCAGGTCGCCGGCGTCGACCCCGAGGACGACGGTCCGGATGTCCTGGTGCCCGAGGAGGTAGTGCAGCACGATGGCCGACTCGGGCAGGGTGCCGGAGCTGAGGCCGAAATTGAGCACGCGGGCGCCGTCCCAGGCGCCGTCGTAGGGGTCGACCGCCAGGTTGACGCGCGACGAGCCGAGCGCCACGGCGTCCCACTCGCGGCTGCGGCCGAGGCCGGCCTTGGCGGTGCGTGCGGTCTGGTCGCCGATTTCGCGGAAGGTGTCGAAGTCGTCGTCGGTCCACGGCGACGGGGTCAGCCGCAGCGGGTTGATCCAGGCGTTGAGCAAGGTCGTCGCCAGCACCGTCAGCGCGATCACCCCGATCAGGGTCAGCGCGTGGCGCCTGGCGTGGCAACGGCCCGAGCGGCGCGGATCGCCCGAACGGCCCCGGCGGCCGCGCGGACTAGAACTGGAAGTAGATGAACTCACTGGGTTTGTCGAATTCGAGGGCGATGACGAGCAGCACGGCGAGGGTGGCGAGGGCCCAGGGCAGGGTCGGCCGCCAGTGCCACCAGCGGCGCCGTCCCGGCCGGAGGAACTCGCGGCCGTTCACCGCCGGCGAGTAGCGTGCCATGAACTGCTGGGTGTTGGGCAGGATGAAGGCGAGCAGCAGCCAGGGGATGAAGCGCAGCGCGCGCGAGGACTTGATGACCTCCTCGGTCGCCGGCGGCCAGCCGCCGAGGCCGTTGAGGCCGCACATCGAGGCGAGCATCGAGGTGGCCGAGGCGAAGTTCTCGGCGCGGAACAGCACCCAGGCGAAGGTCACCGCGATGAAGGTCAGCGCCCAGCCGAGCACCCGCGGCATGGCCGGCCAGCCGCGGACCTTGCGCAGGTGCTTCCAGAAGTGGTCGACGCAGAGGAACAGCCCGTGCAGACCGCCCCAGACGACGAAGGTCCAGCCGGCACCGTGCCACAGGCCGCCGAGCAGCATGGTGACCATCAGGTTGCCGTAGCGCCGGGTGGTGCCGCGGCGGTTGCCGCCGAGCGGGATGTAGAGGTAGTCGCGCAGGAAGCGCGACAGGGTGATGTGCCAGCGGCGCCAGAACTCGGTGATCGAGCCCGCCTTGTAGGGCGAGTGGAAGTTGAGCGGCAGGCGGATCCCGAACAGCCGCGCCGAGCCGATCGCCATGTCGGAGTAGCCGGAGAAGTCGAAGTAGATCTGCACGGCGTAGGCGAGCGCGGCGGCCCAGGCCTCGGCGAAGCTCAGCTCGCGCCCCCCGGCGACCGCGCCGAACAGCGGGATGACGGTGCGCGAGACCGAGTCGGCGATGACGACCTTCTTGAACAAGCCGATGGCGAGGATGGTCAGGCCGATGGAGACGTCGACCCAGCGCATCCGGATGCGGCGCAGCCTGCGGAACTGGCCGAGCATCTCGCGGTGGTGGACGATCGGGCCGGCGATCAGCTGGGGGAAGAAGCAGACGAAGAGGAAGTACTCGCCCAGGTTGAGCGGCTTGCACAGGCCCTTCCAGCGGTCGACGAGGAAGGCGATCTGCTGGAAGGTGAAGAAGCTGATCGCCAGCGGCAGGACGATCCGCGCGGTCTCCGGGGCCAGGGGGGTCAGGTCGGCGACCAGGTCGACCAAGAAGTTGTAGTACTTGTAGTAGGCCAGCAGCGCGAGGTTGGCGGCGATGCCGAAGGTGAGGACGAGCCGTCCGCGGCGGGTGTCGCGCCAACGGCCGATCCACACCCCGGCGAGGTAGTTGCCGAGGCTCGAGGCGACGATCAGCCAGAGGTAGCCGCGGCCGACGTGCTGGAACAGCGATCCGAACCAGCCGCCATCGCCATCCGCCCCGGCCGCTCCGGCCGAGGCCGCCCCGGCGAGGTCGGTCGGCGGCGGGACCCACCAAGCGTAGTAGACCAGCGAGCCGAGCACCAGCCAGCGGATCGCCATGCCGGGCCGCGACGCCTTCAGCAGGTAGTAGCCCGCCAGCATCAGCGGCAGGAAGGCGAGCAGGTAGGTGTAGGAGTTGAAAAGCATTCAGCGCTCGGGGTATCCGTTTTCCTCGAGCCAGCCGCCGAACTCGCGGCTGATCGCCTGTTGCAACTCGCGCGGGAAGACGTCGCGCCACTCGCCCTTGCGGGTGCCGGTGCGGTGCTCGCGGTGGTAGAGGCTGCCCTCGCGCTCCTGCTCCCTCCTCGGCTTGCGGAAGCTCGCCGCCTCGTGGATCGCGTCGGCCTCGGCGGCGGTGACCTCCTCGTCCATCGCCGCGGCGATCCGCCGCACCTCGGCGGGCGGGTCGGCGAGCATCGTCTCGTAGCGCGTGACGTGGCTGGCGTGGCGGCGCCACTGCCGGTCCTCGGCGATCATGCCGCGGCAGGTCTCGATGGTCATCGGCACGTCGAAGATGCGCGCGCCGCTGAGCATCGCGTCGCGCGGGTCGCGGAAGCTGTAGAGGACCCGGTCGGCGCGGCGGTCGAGGATCGGGTCGGCCTCGTGGGTCTTGAGCAGGAGGCACTTTCCCGGGCTCACCTCGAAGGCCCTGCCGACCCAGGTGGTGCTGAGATCGTCACCATGGCGCCGCCGGAGCAGCTCGAGCGCCACGGTGTAGAGCCAGGTGCTGCCCGAGCGCGGCATGCCGCCGGCGACCACCAGCTCGCGCCCGCGCAGCCGCAGCAGCAGCAGCGGGTAGCGCCACAGCAGCAGGCTCGGTCGGCGGAAGTAGCGGCGCAGGTGGGTCATCGCGGGTCAGGCCGGGGACGGGTCGGAGGGATCGGCTTGGTTGGCTTGGACGGATTGGACGGATTGGACGGATTGGACGGGCAGGTCGACGACGCCGCCCCGGGCCAGCGCGCGGAGGGCGTGGGGCATGAGGACCTGGGACAGGTGGACCTCGTCGTGGAAGGTTTCCGGCGGCATCGGTTCCGCGCGCGGGTGAAAGGTGCCGGCGAGCGCGACGTGCGGGATGCCCGCCTCGCCGGCGAGCTCGTTCATGGTCTCGATGAAGGTGTAGGTGATCTCGCTGCGCAGCTCGAGCGAGCCGACCGGTGGCAGCGGCGCGTTGGGGTCGTTCTCCTCGCGCGGGATGATCTGCGGGATGCCCCACAGGGCGACCCGCATGCCGGCGTCGCGCAGCCAGGTGGCGAGGCCCAGCAGGCGCCTGCCGGTGGCAAGCGTGGTGTCCTTGAGCGGCTTGCCGGCGAGCACCGCCCTGGGCATGTGGATGCGGCAGTCGATCTCGCCGAAGGAAAGCATGATGCGCTGCCCCGGCCGGAGGTCGCGGCGGACGAGCAACTCGAGCTTCTCGCGGGCGCGGGTCGACGAGCCGTGCTCGGCGGCCTTCCAGGCGGTCGAGGGACCGAGGTGGATGGTGCGGAAGCAGGGCAGCAGGTCGAGGCCGCGGTTGATGTAGCGCGGGCGGAAGATGCCGTGGCGGCGGTAGCGGATGAAGCGCAGGTGGTCGGCGCCGGCGAAGAACATCGTGTTGCTGTCGCCGATGACCGTGACGGGCTCGATCGACTCCGGCGGTTGCTGGCCGAGGTGGCGCGCCAGCAGGGCGCGGCGCGGCGCGCGGAATTCCGCGAGCTCGTCGGTCGGCGTGCGCGGCCGGCGGCTGACGACCGGGTCGATCCTCGCGGCGAGTTCGTTGATCTCGGCAAGCAGCGCGGGGTCGATGGGATCCATGGGGTCGTGGGAAGCTCCGGGACCCGACGACTGCACCGTTTTCAGGGGGCGAATGCAAGCCGCGGAGAGGGGGGATGGGGGGGATCCAAAAAATGCACGCCGCACGAGGGCCGGGATGTGGTGAAATTGCAAAATTCCGCCTTCCCGGCCACTCGGAGCACGGCGAAATGAAGGTGTGGGCGGGATTCCGCGAGGGTGGGTGGAGGTGGCCGGCAACCCGCACCGATTGAAAGATCGGCGCCACGCCGCGATTATGAGCCCTCATGCGCTGCCTTCTCACCTTCCTGCTGCTCCTCGGGCTCGCCGGCCCGGCCGTGGCGGCGGACCGGTTTCATCCCGGTGACATCTGGCCGGACGACCAGGGGGTCCACATCAACGCCCACGGCGGCGGCGTGCTGTTTCACGAGGGGACCTACTACTGGTTCGGCGAGCACAAGGTCGCCGGGCGCGGCGGCAACTCGGCGCAGGTCGGGGTCTCGTGCTACTCGTCGCAGGACCTCTACAACTGGAAGAACGAGGGCATCGCGCTCAAGGTCGACGACGACCCGACCAGCGAGATCCGCCGCGGCTGCATCATCGAGCGGCCCAAGGTGATCTACAACGAGAGGGACAAGCGCTTCGTGATGTGGTTCCACCTCGAGCACCACGGCAAGGGCTACGCCACGGCGCGCACCGCGGTGGCGATCTCGAGCCAGATGACCGGGCCCTACCAGTTCCATCGGTCGTACCGCCCGAATGCCGGCAAGTGGCCGGTCGGCTTCGACGAGGATGAGGCGACCGACGACCAGGTCGGCCTGCTCAAGCGCGACCACCTCGGCGGGCAGATGTCGCGTGACATGACGGTCTTCGTCGACGATGACGGCCGCGCCTACCACATCGGGTCCGCCGAGGAGAACTACACCCTGCACATCTCGCTCTTGACCGCCGACTACCTGGATTTCACCGGAAAGTTCGTGCGGATCTTCCCGGGCGGCCACAACGAGGCCCCGGCGATCTGCAAGCACGACGGCAAGTACTGGCTGATCGCCTCGGGCTGCACCGGCTGGGACCCCAACGAGGCGCGCTCCTACGTCGCCGACTCGATGTCCGGTCCGTGGAAGCCGCTCGGCAACCCCTGCCGCGGGCCGCACCCCTCGGGAGGCATGGGGCCGGAGCGCACCTGGGGCGGGCAGAGCACCTTCATCCTGCCGGTGCACGGCCGGCCGGGGGCCTTCATCGCCATGTTCGACGTCTGGCGGCCGCGGAACCCGATCGACGGCCGCTACCTTTGGCTCCCGGTGAGCTTCGAGGACGGTCGGATCCTGGTCACCCACCCCGGGCCGTGGAGCCTCGACGACCTCGATGCGGTGACCAACGCGGTGTCGCCCTGACGCGCGGTGCGGATCAGGCCGGGTCGGAGTCGAGCGCGTTCGGCACGGCTTCCCAGCCCCGCGCGGGCCTGAGCGGCCAGCCGGGGCTCGCGGGCGTCCAGACCCGCTGCTCGGGGTTGTGGCCGAGCCAGGCGCCCCACCAGCTGAACGAGCTGTTGGCGACGATGGCGTGCCGGCAGCAGACCATCAGGAACAGGTCGCGGATCTCGTCGCGCGAGTCGTCATGGAAGCCGGCCGGCAGGCCGTGGAAGTCGAGCTGCTCGCGGGCCCAGCCGACGTCGTCGCCGAAGACCTCGAAGTGGACGCCGGGGATGGCGCCGGCGGCGGAGTCGATACTGGACTGGTAGTAGTCGGCGCGGAGCCGCGGCGAGTAGCGGACCCGGCGGACGTGAACGAAGACCGAGGCCTTGCCGCGGATCTCGTCGGCCAGGGCGGCGTCGCTGGCGTCGTCGGGCTCGGGCGGGGCGAGCTCGCGGCGGATGGCCTCCGCGTGATCGCAGAAACAGGCCTCGTCCTGCCAGTAGCCGTTGAGGTGGACGGTCCGGCGCCTGCTCGCGAAGGACAGGATCGCGCGCGGGTCGCCACGCTCGGCGAGGTAGCCGCGCCGGCCCGCGGGGAGCACCCGGTCGAGGCTGCGGGCGATCCGGTGGCGCGGGCCCTTCGGGTCGCCGAGGCGGAGCGGTTCCGGGGCGATGCCGGCCTCGACGGGGAAGCGGTCGAGCCGGTAGGCCCGGTCGTAGCCGTCACGGCTGAAGCCGGAGGTCGGGTCGACGAGCAGCTCGCGTCCGCTGCGCAGGGCGAAGGCGCGGGCGGCGGCGTAGGCGAACAGCTGGTTGCCCAGCCCTCCCTTGATGATGGCGACGGCGCGACGGCTCACGGGCGGCGAGCATCGATGGACGGGCGGGAAAAGTCGAGGGCTCCCGGAGCGGACGGCGGCCTCCCGCGGGGTAGCCCGCAATTCCGCATCGCCGCCGCCGGCAGAACCGCTAGGGTGGACCCGGGCGTGGCCGATGAGCGGACGCACCCGCCGAACGAAGATGCAGCGCAGGAATTTCCTCAAGCAGACCGTCCTGACCGGGGCGGCGGCCAGCCTGCCCGGCGGGATCCGGGCGCAGCTCGCCGGGCGCGACACCGCGACGGTGTCGGTTTTCCACACCACCGACCTCCACGGCCACATCCTGCCGACGACCGACTACCGCGGGACTCCCGACCTCGGCGGCCTGGCACGATGCGCCAGCCAGATCCGCAAGTGGCGCGCCGACAACCCGAACCACCTGCTGGTGGACATCGGCGACGTCTACCAGGGGACCCCGGTGGGGTGGCGGACGCGCGGGCGGGTGATGATCGAGCTCTTCAACAAGCTGGGCTACGACGCCTGGGTCCTCGGCAACCACGAGTTCGACTGGGGGCCGGAGGTGGTCGTCGATGCCATCGGGCGCTCGTCGATGCCGGTGCTGACCGGCAACCTCAAGCTCGAGGGCCGGCCGGCGGGGAGCTTCGAGGACCGCGACCACCCGCTGTCGAGGGTGCTACCGCACCTGGTGAAGGAGGTCGGCGGGTTCCTGATCGGCCTGATCGGCCTGGTCACCCCCGGCCTGCCCTACTGGTTGCCGGCGGAGTTGCGCAAGGGCTTCGAGGTGCTGCCGCCGGGGGAGGTCCTGCGCAGCAGCGTGGAGCACCTGCGCCGCGAGGAGAAGGTGGACGCCGTGGTGGCGCTGGGCCACTTCGGCTGGCGCGACCGCGACGACTTCGCCAACCCGACCCGCGCCCTGCTCGAGGGCGACAGCGGCGTGGACGTCTTCATCGCCGGCCACACCCATCGCGATCATCCCAGCCTCGCGGCCGGCAAGACCCTCTACACCCAGGCCGACTACTTCGGGATCCACTGCGGCCGGGTCGACCTGGTGTTCGACGCGGAAAGCCGGGCCCTGCTCGAGCGGCGGGCCGTCACGGCCTTGATGGATGCCCGCATCGAGGCCGACCCGCTGGTGCTGGAGGTGGCGCGCGACGAGCTCGATGACGCGCGCGACTACCTCGCGACCGGGGTCGGGACGGTGGAGGGAACCATTTCCGACCGTGGCGAGGGACCGGGGCAACCGAGTCCGCTGCAGCACCTGATCGCCGCCTCGCTGGAGTGGGCGGCGGCGCGCGAGGGGGTCGAGCCGGACGGCGTTTTCCACGGCACCTTCGGCAGTGGCGACCTGGAGAGCGGGCCGAAGACGATCGCCGACCTGTGGAAGGTGCTGCCGTACGAGAACCGGGTGGTGGTGCTCGAACTCACGCGGGAGGAGATCATCGCGGTCTTCAACGAGTCGCTCGAGGGCGGGTCGGATCGTTCGCTGCATGGCTTCGAGGTCGGGATCGGTCGGGCCCCGGCCGGGAAGTATGAACGCTCGAGCGACCACTTCGTGCGTTCGTTGCGTTGCCTGCGGCGGCCGGACGCGCCGGTCGGGCATCGCTATCGCATCCTTTTCAATGCCTACGACGCCCAGTCCGGCGGCAAGCGGCTGATGCGGCTGCGCTCGCTGGCACAGAGTCCCGAGGCGCGGGCGACGACGCTCCAGCTGTCGAGCCGCGAGGCGTTGATCGCGTTCTTCAAGGAGCGCGGAGAGATCCGGCCGGAGGACCTGCTTCCGGAGAGTTAGGAGCGGATTGCGGGTCGGGCTCGCGAACTTGGCCTCGGCGCCGCCTGCTCCGATGCTTGTCGAGTCGGGTTGCTCCCTGGAACACGGACCGGGAACGGCAGCCCATCTCATGGATCCCGGGAGGGATCCCAGCCCTTAGCCGGGGGTTGAGGAGCAACGCGACGACACCCCCGGGGCTGGTCGCGGTTTTTCATCCCGACCCCGGCAGGGGTCGCAGCCCGTCCGTCTGCCGGTCCGATCGGTTCGGCGGGGATGAGGTGGACGTGGCGTTTGGTGGGCAACCCGGGCCCGGCTGGCATCCCTCCAGGATGCGTTTCCTTTCGCACTTTCATCCGGGGGTGTCGCTGCGCTCAACCCCCGGCCAATGGCTACGATCCCATCCGGGATGGAAGAGCTGCGCTGCGGTCGTTGCCGTCGCTCACGGTTCGAAGGCCTCGAGCGAGCGGCGCAGGAACTCGAGGTCGTCCGGGTGCCGGGCGGCGTGGTCCTCCAACTGGGCCTCGACCTCGGCGGCTCGGGCCGTGGCGGCTTCCGGGGTCCCGAGTCGAACGCCGAAGTCGCCCGCGCCGCCATGGATGCGCTCGAGCATGGCCGCACCGACCTCGGGGGTGGCGTGGAAGAGGTCGATCCAGTGCTCCATGTGGCCCGGCGAGCCCGCGGGTGGCAGCGGGTCGGCATTGAGCGGGTGGGCGTCAAGGAAGTCCCACACCACCACGCCGTCGCCGGCGCGCTCGGCGAGCAGGCGGCGCTCGCCCTCGAACCAGGGATCGGGTGAGCCGAGCTCGGGGAAGGCCAGCTGGAACAGCACGTGGTTGGGGGTGAGGAGGAGGATCAACTCGATGCCGCGCTGCCGGCAGCGCTCGATGATCGCGTCGAGCGCGGCCAACTTCGGCTCGCTGACGCCGTCGAGGTCGATGCGGCCCTTGGCGACGCGGTAGGTGGTCGACAGGTAGAGCGAGGCGATCAGCGCGCGCTGGTTGTCGGGGAAGGGGGCGTGGCGGCGGAAGCCCTCGGGGGTGTGCTCGGCGGGTTCGTCGCGCGAGGCTCGGGCGAGGGTCGCGGCCGAGGCGGCGAGGGTCGATCCGCCGGCGAGGTAGCGCAGCTCGCGCTCGACCGGGTCGGCTCCGGGCTCGAGTGGCGACAGCGCGAAGTCGGTGAGGTTGCGCGGTGGCGGCGGCGAGCTGAGGTCGCCCGGATCGAGGGCGAAGATCACCGTCTCGACCTCCGCTTGATGGTCGAGGAAGTAGTCGAAGATCGCCCGGTTCTCGAGGATCAGCGCGGCGTTGAGGCCGAGGTTGACGACCCGCCTGTCGCCGAAGGAGGGATGCTCCGGGTCGAGTGCGATGTCGACCCGAGACGAGCCGAACAGGCCGACCTGCCAGTCGCCCGACTTCGCCAGTCCGGCCTTGGCGGTGCGGTTCCAGCGCTGCTCGATCGCGCGGTAGGGCTCGAGCTCCTCCGCGCTCCACGGCGTCGGCGTGACCCGCAGCGGGTTGACCCAGGTGTTCAGCGCCAGCCCGAGCACCAGCGCTCCCCCGAGGAGGACGAGGAACAGGAGTTGGTAGCGCTTCAGCGGGGTCATTGGGGTGGCTTGGGAACGAGCGGATTCCCTACGGAAGAAAACAAGGGGAACGAAGGTTGGGATTCAATCCGTAAGGTTCGGCTTGAGCGCCAGCAAGCTTGGCGGGGTATTGTGGCCACTGCGGTGGCTCGCGACGCGAAAGGTCGACTGGGAGGTCGATCCGGGAAAGCGCCCATGTCCCGGACGGGCGTCTGAAATCCGCTGGCAGGGCGGGATGGCATGGTCTATGATCCGCGAAATGAACGAGCGGATCACCTTCAACCCGGAGCAATGCGGGGGGCGGCCGTGCATCCGGGGCCTGCGGATCCGGGTCAAGGACGTCTTGGACTTGCTTGCCGCGAAGGTGCCTCGCGAGCAGATACTCGACGACTTCCCCTACCTTGAGGACGAGGATATTGATGCGTGTCTTCAGTACGCGGCGGCGGAGGCCGACCACCCCGTCCTTGCCACCTCCTGAAGCCCATGCGCTTCCTCGTTGATGCCCAGTTGCCTCCCGCTCTGGCGCGTTGCCTGGAGGATTGCGGGCATCAGGCAGAGCATGTTGCGGACATTGGACTCGAGGACGCCGAGGATACCTCGATCTGGGATTTTGCCCTGCAGCATCAGGCGATCGTGGTCACCAAGGACGAGGACTTTCCCCACCGCCTCCACCAGAATCCGGACAAGGCTCCAGTCATCGTCTGGCTGAGGGTTGGCAACACCAGTCGCCGGGCCTTACTGGAGTGGTTCGAGCCGATGCTGCCCCGGATCGTGGAACTGCTTGAGAAGGGGGACCAGTTCATTGAACTCCGTTGATTCAATCGCACCATCCTGGACCTGCGTGGGAGGGTCGATGACCATTGACCCATGGCGGCTGACCTCGGTTCGTCAGAACTGGAAATAAATGAACTCACTGACCTTGTCGAAGTTGGCGGCGGTGGCGAGGATCAGGGCGAGGGTGGCGAGGGCCCAGAACCAGGTCGGGCGCCAGTGCCAGCGGCGGTTGGGGAAACGTGGCAGCAGGTCGGGGAGCTGGTCAGGCAGGCCCGGGCGGTAGCGGCGGAACAGCTGCTGGGTGTTGGGCAGCAGCCAGCACAGCAGCAGCGGCGGGATGAGCCGCAGCGGCGCGGCGCTCTCGGCGAGCCGGTGGGCCTTGTCGGGCCAGCCGCCGAAGCCGTTCAGGCCGAACATCGAGGCGAGGATCGAGCGGGTCGCGGCGAGGGCGTCGCCGGTGGTGCCGCGGGGGTCGAGCTCGAAGCCGCCGGCGCGGAACGGGACCCAGGCGACGACCACGGCGAGGAAGGTCAGCGCTCCGGCAAGTGGCGCGGGGATCCGGGGAAGCCCGCGGGCCCTGCGCAGATGGTTCCAGCCGTGGTTGGCGCAGAGATAGAGGCCGTGGAGGCCGCCCCACAGCAGGTAGGTCCAGCCCGCGCCGTGCCACAGGCCGCCGAGCAGCATGGTGACCAGCAGGTTGGCGTAGCGCCGGGCGGGGCCGCGGCGGTTGCCGCCGAGCGGGATGTAGAGGTAGTCGCGCAGGAAGCGCGACAGGGTGATGTGCCAGCGGCGCCAGAAGTCGATGATCGAGGTCGCCCTGTAGGGCGAGTGGAAGTTGAACGGCAGGCGGATGCCGAACAGCCGCGCGCAGCCGATCGCCATGTCGGAGTAGCCTGAGAAGTCGAAGTAGATCTGCAGGGTGTAGCCGATCGCCGCCGTCCAGCCCTCGGCCATCGTCAGCGGCCGCTCGCCGAGCGCGGCGCCCTCGAACAGGGCGTTGGCGGTGAGCGCGCAGTGGTCGGCGATGACGACCTTCTTGAACAGGCCGACGGCAAGGAAGCCGAGGGCGACCGGGAAGTGTCGCTGCCATCCAATACCCGCACCGCGCCGGAACTGCGGCATCATCTCGCGGTGGTGGACGATGGGACCGGCGATGAGTTGGGGGAAGAAGGTGACGAAGAGCAGGTAGTCGGTGATGTGGTATTCCTCGGTCTCGCCGCGCCAGGCATCGACCAGGTAGGCGATCTGCTGGAAGGTGAAGAAGGAGATGCCGAGCGGCAGGATGACCTCCGGGAACGAGACCCCGCCGCCGGTCAGGAAGGCCAGCGTCTTGGCGAACAGCCCGGCATACTTGAAGTAGCCGAGCAGGGCGAGGTTGGCGGCGACGCCGAGCCCGAGGACCAGCCTGCCGCCCGACCGGTGCCGGTGGCCGGCGAGGAAGCGGCCGAAGAAGAAGTTGCCGAGGCAGGACCCGAGGATCAGCAGGAGGTACTTCGGTGACCAGGGTTCGGCGGGGTCCGGCTTCCACCAGCCGAAGTAGACCAGGCTCATCAGCACCAGCCAGGCGAGGCCGACGCGGTAGGGCGCGCGCCGCAGCAGCAGGTGGCCGAGGACGACCAGCGGGAGGAACAGGACGAGGAAGGTGTAGGAATTGAAGAGCATCTCAATTCCGCGTCGCGATCCGTCCCGGCACCGTTCCCGCCGTCTCCGCCTGGCCTAGCGGACCGTCCATGCCGGGCTGCACCAGTCGGCGGGGCTTTGCTTGCCGACGAGGACCAGGTCGACGTGGACCCGGTCGTTGTCGGCGTGCAGGTTGGGGATCTCGTCGTAGCGGCCGACCGGGACGAGCGTCTTGTGCTTGATCGACTCCACCCGGTAGGTGGTGAAGCGCTCCTGCAGCCAGGCGAGGTAGGCGTCGGGGTCCTCGCCGGCCCAGCGGATGTACTGGCCGTCGAACTCGATGAAGCCGACCGAGCGGGCGACGGCGTCGAGCGTGCGGGTGAAGCCGCGCAGCGCCTTGCTCTCGTAGCCCTCGATGTCCATCTTGAAGAGCAGTGTCCTGCCGGCGGCCTCGGCCTCCGGGACGACCGAGTCGATGGTCCGGGCAGGCAGCTTGAACTCGAGCGACTCGGGCCGGTCGTTCATCTGCTTCACCGCCGAGGAGCTGCCGCTCCAGTCGGGGTTGACGAAGAAGGGGACGTCCTCGGCCGCGCTGTCGGAGACCAGGCAGTTGGTGATCGTCAGCCGACCGCCGGCCGGGTGGGCGGCGCGGCTCTTCTCGAGGTGCGGGATCAGCCGCGGGTTGGCCTCGAAGCCGTAGAGCCGGGCCTCGTCCGGGTAGTCGGCACCGAAACTGCACTCGCCGTAGTTCATGCCGACGTCGACCACCAGCTCCGGCTCGAGGTGGGCGAGGAAGTCGCGCCAGAAGACGAGGTTCTCGGAGACCTTGCCGCGCAGCGGCTCGCGGACGACCTTCTTGATCGCGCAGGGGTCGCCGGGGTCGATGTAGATCCAGTGGTCGCTGCCATGGAGCTTGGCGCGCTCCGGCCGCAGGGTGCCGTAGCGGATCAGGGTGAGCGGCGTCAGGTAGGCCCCCTTGAAGGCCTTCTCGAAGCGTTTGTACGGGCTGGGATTCATCGCCGGGCGTCCCGGGAATGCTGGGGCCGGGGCGAGGCGGGGGTCAAGTGTGCCCTCGGCGGGCCCGCAGCGGCGCCCCTCAGCCGCTCAGGTGGCCCTCCTCGATCGTCCACGACGGCGGCAGCCAGCCGCCCTCGGAGCCCCGCCCGACCAGCACGAGGTCGCCGTGGTAGCCCTTGGCGGGGTCGGTCAGGTGGCGGTCGCGGCCGTTGTCGGGAAGCGGCAGCAGCAGGCGCTTGGCGAGGTTGCCGATGTAGAACACCCGGAAGCGCTCGCGCAGCCAGTCGAGGTAGTCCCCGCAGTCGACCCCGGCGCGGGTGGTGAAGGCGGCGTCATACTCGATCAGGCCGACCGAGGTGGCGGCGTCGTCGAGCACCCGCTGGAAGCCGAGCAGGGCCGGGCTCTCGAAGCCCTCGATGTCGAACTTGAAGAGCAGCTTGGCGCCGGCCGAGTCGGCCGGCGGGATGACGTCGTCGATGGCGCGGGTGGCGACCTGGGTCTCCTCGCGGCGGTGGCTGTGGTCCGCGGTGGTCACGGCGGAGGACATCTCCGACCAGTCGAGGTCGATGAAGAACGACCGGTCCTCGCCCGACTCGGCGCCGACGAGGCAGTGGGTGATCGTCATGCGCTCGCCGTCGGGGTGCAGCTCGCGGCTCTTCTGGAGGTGCGGGATCAACCGCGGGTTGGCCTCGAAGCCGTAGAGCCGCGTCTGCGGCGAGTAGCGGGTCCCGAAGAGGCACTCGCCGTAGCTCAGCCCGACGTCGACCCCGAGGCCCGGCTTGAGGTGCTGGTTGAACTCGCGCCAGAACACCAGGTTGTCGGAGATGCGGCCGCGCATCGAGGCCTTGAGCACCTTCTTGACCGCGCAGGGGTCGGCGGGGTCGATCGCGATCGGGTGGTCGCAGCCGGGCAGCTTCGCCTGCTCCGGGTGCATGGTGCCGTAGCGGGCCAGCAGGCGGGTCCTGAAGAAGGTGTCGCTGGCGCCCTTCTCGATGCGTTTGAGGAGACTCATCCGGTTGCCGGACGATTGGCGGGCGGGCGAGGGGTGGGAAGGAAAAAGGGCGCGGAAGACCGGGCGGGGATGGCCTGGAGCGGGACGCTCCCGCCACGGGTCAGGCTCCCGCGTTGAGGAAACCGGTGAGCGGGCTGGTGGCGGAGGCGGTGTCGATTTCCTCGCCGAGGCCCATCTCGAAGGCGGCGCGGCCCGCCTCGACCGCCTGGCGGAAGGCCGTGCCCATGCGCGCCGGGTCGCTGGCGATGGCGATGGCGGTGTTCACCAGCACGGCGTCGGCACCCATCTCCATCGCCTCGGCGGCATGGCTCGGGGCGCCGAGGCCGGCATCCACGACCACCGGCACGGTGGCCTGGTCGATGATGATCCGGATCTGGTCGCGGGTCGCGACCCCGCGGTTGCTGCCGATCGGCGCGCCGAGCGGCATCACCGTGGCGGTTCCGGCCTCCTGCAGGCGCTTGGCCAGTACCGGGTCGGCATTGATGTAGGGCAGCACGACGAAGCCCTCGGCGACGAGCATCTCGGCGGCCTTGAGGGTCTCGATGGGGTCGGGCAGGAGGTAGGTCGGGTCCGGGTGGATCTCCAGCTTGACCCATTTCGGCAGCCCGGCGGCCGCGGCCAGCCTGGCGAGGCGGACCGCCTCCTCCGCATTCATCGCCCCGCTGGTGTTGGGCAGGATGAGGTATTTCTCCGGATCGATGAACTCGAGGATGTTGGCGTAGGGGTCGTGTTTTCCCGACAGGTCGGCGCGGCGCAGGGCGACCGTCACGATCTCGGTCCCCGAGGACTCGAGCGCGTCGCGCATCGACTCGTTGGAGGAGAACTTGCCGGTGCCGAGGAACAGGCGGGAGGTGAACTCGCGGTCGGCGATCTTGAGAGGTTGGGACACGGGGGTAGCGTGCGATCCCGTCGCCAAATGACAAACGACAAATGCGGGCGAGGAGGGAGAACGAACGGACCGCGCGACTCCAGTCGCGCCCGGCGAAGCCGGATGACCCCGGGCGCGACTGGAGTCGCGCGGTCCGCCTTGACGACTTCACGAATAGTGTTCAAATGAGCAAATGAAGGATCCGAACGGACGAGGCTGGCACCGGCGGGGCTACCTACCTCACCTCGAGGTCGCGGGCAGGGCGACGGGTATCACCTTTCGCCTGGCGGACTCGCTACCAAGTCGGGTGGTGGAGGCCTGGATGCTTGAGCTGGCCAACCGGCCGGTGGCTGAAAGGGTGAGCGAGCTGGCCCGCAAGGTCGTGGCGTGGGAGGATGCCGGCATGGGCAGTTGCTGGTTGCGAAGAGCGGACTGTGCAGCACTGGTCGAGGCTGCCTTGCGACACTCCGATGGAGTTCGATACGAGCTGATCGAATGGTGCGTGATGCCGAACCACGTGCATGTGCTGATTCGCCTCCACAAGGGGCGGCACTTTGAAACGATCGTGCGGTCCTGGAAGAACTTCACGGCACGCCGGATCAACGCCTTGGTTGGACAAGGCGGGCGATTGTGGGCGCCCGACTACTTCGACCGGCTGATCCGTGACGAGGATCACCTCTTTCGCGCCCGGCGCTACGTTCGGATGAATCCGGTGAAGGCCGGCTTGTGCTCGACACCGGACGAGTGGCGCTGGAGCAGTGCGTGGAAAGGTCGTCGCTGACCGGGCTCGAATCGAGGAGCGGACGAACGGACCGCGCGACTCCAGTCGCGCCCGGCGAAGCCGGATGACCCCGGGCGCGACTGGAGTCGAGCGGTCCGCCTGCGGCAGCCCTCCACGGAAAAGCCCGGCTCCCTCGCGGGACGCCGGGCTGGTGAGGGTGTGCTGGGCGACTGGAACCGCCGCCGGCCGCCTCAGCCGGGGATCAGGTCCTTGACCGCCTCGCGCTCCTCCTTGAGCTCGGCGATGGTGGCGTCGATCTTGCCCTGGCTGAACTCGTTGACCGGGACGCCCTGGACAACCTCCCAGGAGCCGTCGGCCTTGGTCCGGATCGGCAGCGAGACCATCAGGCCCTCCTCGATGCCATAGGAGCCGTCGGAGCAGACCGCCACGCTGTGCCAGTCGCCCTCGGGCGTCGGGTTGATCAGGCTGACCACCGTGTCGAGCGCGGCATTGGCGGCCGAGGCGGCCGAGGAGGCACCACGGGCCTTGATGATGGCGGCGCCGCGCTGCTGGACGGTCTTGATGAACTCGCCCTCGAGCCACTCCCGGTCGCTGATCACCTCGCTGACCGGCTTGCCGTCGATCCTGGCGTTGGTGAAGTCGGGATACTGGGTCGCCGAGTGGTTGCCCCAGATGCACAGGTTGGTGATCTGCGAGGAGTGCACGCCGGCTTTCTTGGCGAGCTGCGACTTGGCGCGGTTCTCGTCGAGCCGGGTCATCGCGAAGAACTGGTTCTTCGGCATGCCCGAGGCGTTGGCCATGGCGATCAGGCAGTTCGTGTTGCAGGGGTTGCCGACGACCAGCGTGCGGCAGCCCGGCTTGGCGTTGGCGGCGATCGCCTTGCCCTGGCCGGTGAAGATGCCGCCGTTGATGTTGAGCAGGTCGTTGCGCTCCATGCCGGCCTTGCGCGGGACCGAGCCGACGAGCAGGGCCCAGTCGGCGCCCTTGAAGCCCTCGTCCAGGTCGGCGGTGGCGACGATCTCGTTGAGCAGCGGGAAGGCGCAGTCGTCGAGTTCCATGACCACCCCCTCGAGGGCCGGGAGGGCGGGCTCGATCTCGATCAGGCGGAGGTTCACCGGCTGGTCGGAACCGAAGACCGACCCGGAGGCGATGCGGAACAGGAGGGCGTAGCCGATGTTGCCGGCGGCACCCGTGATGGAGACTGTGATGGGATCCTTCATGAGCAATCAGTGCGCTTGGCGCGCGCGGGAGTCTCCATCGTTCCGGTCGCGGCGGTCAATGGTCGACCGCACGGGATGGCGGGGATGCGCAAGGCTTGGCAACATCCGCGGGATTCCCTGCCTTCCCGGCCTGATGGCATGGCCCGAATCGGACCGATTTTGGGTTTGAGATTCCTTCGGAAATCCAAAATACTCCCTTCCGCCATGGCCAAGCGTCGCAAGAGTCGAGGAGAGGAGAGGATGACCCGTCTGCAGGCGCAGACCCGGGCGATCCGCACCTTCAACGGGCTGATGGTCTGCATCCTCGGCTTGGCGGTGGGCCTTGCGGTGGTGGCGACGGCCCTGCCGCAGAAGCGGCTGCTCGAGGAGCGGCGGGTCAAGCTGCGCGGCATCGAGGAGGAGGAGCGCCAGGTGATTGCCCGCCGCGACGACCGCGAGGCCTCCTACCGGGCGCTGCGCGAGGATCCGGACTACCTCGAGATCCACGCCCGCGACCGCCTCAACCTGCACCGCCCGGGCGAGACGATCCTCCGCATCGAGCGCAACCGCTGAGGGATCGATGGAGAAGGACGTCGAGCGGGTCCTGGTGGACGAGGAGGTGATCGGCAAGCGCCTCGACGGCATGGCGCGTGAGATCCGCGCCGACTTTCCCGACGAGGTGATCCTGGTGGTCGTGCTGCTCAAGGGGGCGCTGGTCTTCGCCTCGGACCTGCTGCGGCGGATCCCGCGGATGCTCGAGATCGAGTGCCTCAACGTCGCCAGCTACCACGGCGGGACCTCGAGCAGCGGCCAGGTCGACTTCCTCGACCACAAGCTCCCCGAGGTCGCCGGGCGCCGCGTGCTGGTCCTCGATGACATCCTCGACACCGGCCGCACGCTGCGCGCGGTGGTCGACCGGCTCCTCGAGGAGGGCGCCACGGAGGTGAAGACCGGCGTGCTGCTCGCCAAGGACCGCGAGCGCGAGGCCGAGGTCGAGGCCCACTACGTCGGCTTCGAGATCGGCGACGAGTTCGTCATCGGCTACGGCCTCGACTACCGCGGCCGCTACCGCAATCTGCCCTACGTCGGGACCCTCAAGGACGAGGCGCGGTAGGGGGAGGGGTCACGGCGCTGTCGACGTCCGTCGGTGCTCGGCCGCGGCCTTCTCGAGCAGGGTGGGAAGCCCGGTGGCGGGGATGATCCGGACCTCGCCGCCCAGGGTGATCACGGTGTGGACCAGGTCTTTGTGGTCGCGGTAGCGAGGGGTCACGATGACGGCGGTGTCGGGATCCGCATCGGTCGACAGACCGGCACCGGGAAACAGGAAGGCGTTCCAGCCCCAGGGGCGCGGGTCGAGTTTCTCGTTGGCAGCGAGGAAGGCCGGGAAGTCGTCGGGAAGG
>JAUIJB010000074.1 GCA_030430455.1 Verrucomicrobiia bacterium
ACCCAGAACTGGTAGACTCGGCCCGGGTCGAGGCCGCTGACGACCGTGGCGAGTTCGGGGGCGTCCTCGTTGCCGCTGTTGCCGGAGGCCTCGAAGATCGTCCCGTCGGTGCCGAAGCCGCGCTGCCACCACAGGTTGTCGCCACCGACGTCGGTGGTGGTCACGGCGTCCGTCGGGGTGGTGTTGGTGGCGAAGTCGGCGTCGAGGTAGGTGAGTTGGGCGGGAAGCGGTAGGCAGAGAATTCCGCTCAGGGAAGCGAATGCGAGGCGCATGGTGGGTTTGGTGTTCGGGTTTGGGCTTGGGACCGGTGAATCGAAAGAGGGGTTCGACGGCCCCGGCAAAAAAAACCGGAGGGCCGCCGAGACGGCCCTCCGGGTCAGATCAAATCGAGTGGCCAGGAGAGCTTAGCGGCGACGGCGGAGCAGCCCGAGCAGGCCAAGGCCGCCGAGAAGGGCGACGGTGGGCTCGGGGACGACTTCGTAGGAGACGCCGTCGTACCAGGCGCGATTGTTGGAGGTGACGCCGGTATCGAGGTCGTCGATGAACACGCTGATCTCCCCACCGACTGCCACGGCGGTGCCGAGGTAGCCTGCGTTGAGGAGTCGGCCGCCGCCGTCGTCAAAACTGGGAGCGGTACCTTCGTAGCTGAAGCTGCTGGCGAGCACGGAGTCGACGGAGCCGGGAATCGGGTTCGGACCGCCCGGGCCGTCCGAGTCGCTGAATGCCGTCAGGGATCCGGAGCTGAAGCCCGCCTGGATGCCCCAGTTCTGGTTGGCGTCATTGTCGACGTCGTAGAAGTTCACCCAGACCCGGTAGGTCTGACCGGGATTCAGCCCGGCGATCTGGGTGACAAGCTCCGGGGCGTCCTCGGCGCCGGCGTTGCCGTCGGCTTCGAAGATGCCATTGGTGCCGAAGCTCGGCCGGGAACGCCAGAGGTCGTTGGCTGCCTCCACTTCGGTGATGGGCGTCGCCTGGCCCGTGGTGTTGGTCGAGAAGTCGGCGTCAACGAAGGTCAGGGCTGCCTGGGAAGCCGGGGTTCCGGCGAAAAGGGCGGCCGAGACGGCGATCAGGGAGGTGGTTCTTGGAGTCATCGTGCGATTTATTGGATTCTGAGGGAGGAAGGGTTGCGGGCCGCGCGGAAAGCGGCCGGGAATGAATGCCCTCGGGGGATGATGAGCCGTGGGGCGCGAACCTTAGCGGAGTTTCTTCGAGGGAGGGAAATCGGAGTGCGGCGGCGCGCCGTCGGGATGGGGAGAGGACCGGGCCGCGAGGACTTGGCGAAAGCGCCGGGGGCTTTTGCTTGCTAAGGTTTCCACGGGATCCGACATCTTTTTCGGTGAGTGAGGGACCCAAGACTTCCGAAGCGAGCCTGCCGGGAGACCGTCAGGCAGTCCGGGAGGTTCAGGGGCTTTTCCTGACCCACATCGACGTCATCCGGGGATTCATCCGCGCCCTGGTGCGGGACTCGCACCTTGCCGACGACGTCCTGCAGGAAACCTTCCTCACCGTGGTGCGGAAGGCGGACCGGTTCCAGGCGGGCACGAGTTTTCCCAAATGGGCCTGCGCCGTGGCCCGGCTCAAGGTGCTGGAGTGTCGCCGGCAAAGCGCCGGGCGGCTGACTTTCCTGTCGGAGGAGGCGCTCGAGGCGCTCGTCGAGGACCACCAACCGGATACCAGAGAGGAGCACGAGCAGGCGCTCCGGGTGGTGGAGGAGTGCGTGGCCCTGCTGCCGCCGAGCATGAAGAAAATGATCGACCTCCGCTACATGGTCGGTCGCAAGCCGGCGGAGATCGCGGGGATCGTCGGGTGGACGGTGGAGGCGGTGTATGTGTCCTTGTCCCGGGCGCGGGCCAACCTGCGGGAGTGCATCGAAGGAAAGCGATCCCGGCTGCAGACATGAAGGAGTCATCGCCAGAACGGCTTGAGACGCTCCTCGATCGCTATTTCGACGGCGAGATCGACGCGGAGTCGCGCCGCCAACTGGACGCGGCGCTGGCCGGGTCGCCCGAGGCGCGGGCCCGATTCTGGGAGCGCGCCCGGCTGGAGGACTCGCTTGAAGTCCTCGGCAGGCAGCGTCGCGGCGAGGCGGTGACCCCCATTCCGGGCCCGCCGCGTCGCCGCTGGCTCGCCGCTTGTGGCTGGGCGGCAGCAGCCGCGATCCTGCTGGCATGGCTGGCTCAGACGCGCTTCCGGGATGCCGGGCCCGCGGCCGTCCCGGCGCTGGCGGAGGCCGGGCGGAAGGAGGAAGAAACGATCTCCCGGCAAGGTTATCCGGTCGCCCTCCTGTCACGCCTCGTCGGCGTGAGCTCGGCCGAGCGCTACCTCGCCGGGCAGACGCTCGCCGCGGGTGAGGAGGTCGCCTTCGAGGCGGGTCTGATGGAGATCGTGCTCTACAGCGGCGCCACGGTCGCGATCGAGGGACCCGCTCGTTTCGTGCCGCGGGGTGACCTGGAGATCGAGGTGTTCGAGGGCAGCGTGCAGGCTGACGTGCCGGAGAGCGCGATCGGCTTCCGGATGCTGCTGCCCGACGGGGTGGTGACCGACTTTGGCACCAGCTTTGACCTCAAGGTCGAGAAGGATCGCACCTCGCGTGTCCAGGTCCTCGATGGCGAGATCGAGCTTTCGTCATCCGGTTCCGACCGGCCCGCCAAGCGGATGTTCCAGGGCGATGCCATGGGCAGGTCGGACAGCGGCGAACTCGAGGCGCTCGATTTCCTGCCGCTGCAGGTGGTCGATTCGCTCGAGACCCGCGTGGGCGAGCGCACACGCTCGCAGCTCGAGCGCTGGGCGGCGACCTGTGAAGAAGTCGCGGCCGACGCGGACCTGGTGGTGCACTTCAGCCTGGCGCCGGAAGAGAAGGGCAAGCGGGTGGTCATGAACCGGGCGGTGAAGCGGGAAACCCCGCGCAGCGGAACGGTGATCTCGGCCGACTGGTCGGAGGGCCGCTGGCCCGGCAAGCCCGCGCTTTCCTTCCGCCGGCCGGCGGACCGCCTGAGGGTGGATATTCCCGGCGAGTTTCCCGCCGCGACCTTCGTGGCCTGGGTGCGGATCGACGGTTTGCCACGCCAATACAACGGCCTGTTCTTCAGCGAGTACGGGGTCGAGGGCGAGGTGCACTGGCAGTTTTCCTCGGATGGCCGCTACCTGTTCGGCGTTCGCCCGAAAGGGGTCGAGGGAATCGTGCGCTTTCATCGCGCCTTCAGCAAACCCGTGATCTCACCCTGGGAATTCGGCAGCTGGCGGATGCTGGCGACAACCTACGACGCGACCAACCGCGAGGTGGTGCACTTCGTCGATGCCGGGAAAGTCAGCCGGACCGAGCTGGCCGAGTCGGTGCCGCTGCGCTTCGGTCGCGCGACGCTCGGGAACTTCTTCGATCCTCTCGCCGAGAAACACTCCGAGGATCCCCAGCTGGTCGAGGGTTGGAGCTTCCGCAACTGGACCGGGGCCCTCGACGAGTTCATGTTGTTCTCCCGCGTGCTCTCGGACGGGGAACTGGACGGCTTGTTCCAGGCGGGGAGGACGGACTGATGGTCGCCTGGGGGGCGGGCCGGTTGATGCCGCGGCCCTGAGCCTGACGGAGCTCCCGGGATCCGGAAAGGATGCCAATCGGTTCGATGCGGCCGCTGCTCGAGGGGATGGCCGCCGGGCCTACCGGGGCCCGATCGCACGGAGCACCCCGCGGATCTCGGCGAGGCCCTTGAGGCGGCCGATGGCGGAGTAGCCCGGGGTGATGCCCTCGGGCTTCTCCAGGTCGTCGAGCATCACCAGGCCATGGTCGGGGCGGAAGGGGACGGGCTCCGCCGACTGGCGCGCGGCGAGGAAGGCGCGCAGCACCGCGACGAGGTCGGTGCTGCCCTCGAGGTGGGAGGCCTCGTGGAAGGACCCGTCGGGCTCGAGGGTGGTGCTGCGCAGGTGCAGGGCGTGGATCCGCCCGGCGAAGCGGGAGGCCATCGCCGGCAGGTCGTTGTCGGGGCGGGCGCCGAGCGATCCGGTGCAGAAGCACAGGCCGTTCGACGGGCTGTCGGCGAGCGCGAGGATGGCGTCGAGCTGCCCCGCGGTGGAGACGATCCGCGGCAGGCCGAGGACGGGGAAGGGGGGATCGTCGGGGTGGATCGCCAGGCGCACCCCGCACTCTTCGGCAACCGGGAGGACCGCATCGAGGAAGCGCGCGAGGTTGGCGCGCAGCTGCTCCTCGCCGATGCCGGCGTAGCGCGCGAGCATCGCGCGGATGTCGTCGAGCGTGAGGTTCCACTTCACCCCGGGAAAGACGTCGATGATCGAGGCGATGAAGCGGTCGCGGGCTGGGCCGTCGAGCCCGTTCCACCAGTCGGCCGCCCGGTCGCGGACTTCCGGTGCGTGGTCGTCCACGGCGCCGGGCCGCTGCAGGGCGTGGAGGTCGAAGGCGGCGAAGTGGACCGGGTCGTAGCGCATCGAGCGCGAGCCGTCGGGGAGCGTGAAGGCCATGTCGGTGCGGACCCAGTCGAGCACCGGCATGAAGTTGTAGACGACGGTCCGGATGCCCTCCGCGGCGAGGTGGCGCAGGCTGGTGGCGTAGTTGGCGAAGAGGCTCGTCAGCTTGCCGCCACCGGTCTTGATGTCCTCGTGGACCGGGACCGACTCGACCACCGACCAGCGCAGCCCGGCGGCCTCGATCTCCTCCCTGCGCGCGCGGATCGCCTCGCGCGGCCAGGCCTCGCCGTAGGGGATCTGGTGGAGCGAGGAAAACAGGGTCTGGGCGCCACCTTGGCGAAGGAACGCCAGCCGGACCGGATCATCCGGGCCAAACCAGCGCATGGAGGGCTCGAGCATGGCAAAGGGAGTCGTGGTGGTCATGGCTGCCGGAGGCTTTGGAGTGCGGCGGCTTGACGCCGCCTTTGGTGTCGTTTGAGGGCTTGCGATTCAAGGCCGGTTTGCGCTTGGGAAGGGGGAGGGCCTTGCTTGCTGGATGGCGGTGGATTCTCCTGCCCGGCAGCGAACCGGGAAACAAGGTCCGGGCTTGGAAGCTGCCAGGGTTTTCCTCCACCGGACGCGCCCTGGCAGGATGGCTGCCAGAACGTCACCCAAAGCGGCGTCAAGCCGCCGCAGTCCAAGGTCCGGAGCGGCCCTGGCCGCACTTCCTCATGTCGTATCCGTGAATCAACCTGACTCTCCTTGTCGCGTTGGATGGCCGCAGATTTCGCAGGCATGTCCGCCGAAGCCTTGGCGAAGGAGGATTAACGCAGACCGATCCTGAAATCTGCGACAATTTGCGAAATCTGCGGCTTCCTTTCCGTGAGACCTCATAGGGTCCGGTTGATTCTCAGAACTCGTATCACTCGCCGGTGGTGAAGGCCTCGCCATTGATCGTGACGTCCTCGAGCGTGACTCCGCTGACTTCGTCGCCGAGGGCGAAGTTCCGGTCGTCCAGCTGGAGGTCGACGTCCTTCAGGGTGATTCCCTCGATCGTCGTCTGCCCGGGCGTGCCGCGGATCTCGCCGAGCGAGCCGAACTTGCCGCGCAGGTTCTCGACGGTGACGTCGCGCACGCTCGCCTGCGGCGGCTCGTGGCCCTTGAGATCGAAGTACTGCCGCCAGGGACGGATCTCGAAGACCCGGCCGGATCCCTCCAGCGTGATGTCGCGGTAGTGGAGGTTCTCATACTGCTGCGGGGTGTCCGGGCGCAACTTGAAGCGCACCAGTGGCAACTCGCCGACCAGCCGGCAGCGCTCGACCAGCACGTCGCGGACGATCGTCGCCTCGCTGCCCAGCGTGACCGCGCCGTGGCCGCGCTCGAAGGTGCAGTCGACGACGTGGATGCCCTCGACCGGCGGGCTTTTCTCATCCTCGAGCGCATCGGGGCCCTTCGAGCCCTTGATCGCGATGGCGTCGTCGTCGACCCGGTAGTGGCAGCGGCGGATCGTGACGTCCTGGCAGCTGTCGATGTCGGTGCCGTCCGAGCTCGGGCAGCGGAACTCGTCGGGCACCTCGAAGCGGACGTCCTGCACCAGCACCTCCCGGCAGTTGTAGAGGTGGAGGTTCCAGAACCCGGAGTCCTTGAAGGTGAGGCCCTCGACGCGGACGTCGCGCGAGTTCTGGATCAGCGCGAGGCGCGGCCGCGGCACGTCGAGGTTCTTGGTGCCGCGGTCCTCGCGGCGGCGCGCCCAGAACTCGTCCCAGAAGGGCTTGCCGCTGCCGTCGAGGGTGCCGGGCCCGGTCAGGCGCAGGCCGTCGACGCCGTCGCCGTTGACCAGCGCCGGCAGCCACTCGGGGAAGTGGCCCTCGATGCGGGTGGTCATCATCGGGTAGTCCTCGCGGTCGGTGGAGCCCTTGAGCACGGCGCCCTCGTCGAGGTGAAGATGGACCCCGGGTTTGAGGAAGATCGCGCCGCTGAGGAAGATGCCCTCGGGAACAACGAGCGTACCGCCGCCATCCGCGGCGATGCGGTCGATGGCCGCCTGGATCTTCTTGGTGTTGAGGGTCTCGCCGTCACCGACGGCCCCGAAGTCGGTGAGCGGGAAGCGCTGCTGCGTGGCCAGGCGCGCCGGCTCGGGGCCGTCCGGGGTGACGATGAAGCGGTAACGCCCCGGCGCGACCATCATCGACTGGCTCTCGCCGGGGAACTCGATGCTGGCGGTGCTGTTCGGCGGCACCTCGACGCTCAGCTCGACCTCGCCGCCATCGCCGTCGATCCGCTGCCACGAGCTCGACGCCTTGCCGTAGGGGGTCTCGTGGCTTGCGCTGACGGAGTCCAGTTGACTGGCGAAGAGCGGGCGGACGAAGAAGTGCTTGTAGCCCGGCTGGGTGGGATCAGGCGCGAGGCCGGCGAGCCGCTCGTACATCCACTGGCCGATCGCGCCGTAGGCGTAGTGGTTGAAGGAGTTCATTCCGGCGTCGCCGAATCCGTCCTCGTGGCTGTAGCTGTTCCAGCGCTCCCACAGGGTGGTGGCGCCCTGGTTGATCGAGAAGAACCAGGAGGGGTAGCTCTCCTTGAAGAGCAGCTCGCAGGCGAGCTCCGGGTGGCCGGTCTCGTCGAGCACCCGGACGAGGTGCGGCGTGCCGAGGAAGCCGGTGCGCAGGTGTCCGTCGGCCTCGCCGATGAGCCGGACGAGGTGACCGGCGAGTTGCTGTTTGCGGGTCGCGGGGACGATGTCGAAGGCGATCGTGAGTACGTAGGCGGTCTGCGTCTCCGGGGCGTTCCGGAGTCGCCCGTCGCCATCGAGGTAGTGGTCGACGAAGGCGCGCTTCACGTCGGCCGCCTCGTCGAGGAAGCGGCGGCTGTCCTCCCGCTTGCCCAGCACCCGGGCCGTCTTGCCGAGGATCTCGGCGCTGTGGGCGTAGAACAGGTTGCCGAGCAGCGCCGTCGGGGTGTCTCCCCGGCGCGTGTCGCCCTGGGTCCCCTCGGAGTACGGCTGGAGCCAGTCGCCGAAGCCCTTGATGCCCGGCGTCAGGCCGTCGACCGACTGCGAGCGGTACCAGCCGACCAGCTTTCTCATCATTTCGTAGTTCTCCTCGAGGACCTCGCGGTCGCCCGTGCGGACCCAGAGTTCCCAGGGGATGATGGTCGCCGCGTCCATCCAGCCGGGGGCGTCGCCCGGCCAGTCCGGCAGGACGTCGGGGATGACGTGGGGGATGCGGCCGTCGGGCATCTGGTCGTCGCGCATCGACCCGAGCCAGCTCTTCCAGAAGGCGAGGCAGTCGTCGTTGAACGAGGCGGTCGGGCAGAACACCTGGGCGTCGCCGGTCCAGCCGAGGCGCTCGTCGCGCTGCGGGCAGTCGGTCGGGATGTCCAGCGCGTTGCCGCGCCAGCCCCACACGATGTTCGACTGAAGCTGGTTGAGCTTGGCGTGCGACGAGTGGAACTCGCCGGCCGGGCGGAGGTCGGAACGGAGCACGACCCCGCGGACCCAGTCCGGGGACGGCTCGGCGTCCCCGGGCAGCCCCGAGATCTCGACGTAGCGGAAGCCGTGGAAGGTGAAGGTGGGCTCCCACTCGATGGTTCCGGTCTCCGCCGCGGTGTAGCTGTTGGTCGACTTGGCCGAGCGGTAGTTCTCGGTGTAGAGCGTGCCGTCCTGCTTGAGCATCTCGGCGAAGCGCAGGGTGAGGGTGCCGTCCTTCTCGACGGGGACCCGGATGCGGGGCCAGCCGACGATGTTCTGGCCGAGGTCGAAGACGAAGCGACCCGGCTCGGGCTCGGTGACCTCGCGGGTCTCGAGCACATCGGTCTGCCGCACCGGCGCGAATGGCTTCGGGGTGAGTCGGGCCGGGCCGAGCTCGGCATTCGCCACCACCGGTGCCCAGCCGTCGGTCGGTCGCCGCGCGTCGTAGGTCTCGCCGTCGTAGATGCTGGACGAGACGATCGGGCCCTCGAAGGTGCCCTCCCAGTCCCCGTCGGAGACAATCGTCGCGGTCGAGCCGTCCGCGTATTCGATTTCCAACTGGAGCAGCAACTCGGGGTGCTTGCCGTAGAGGCCGTAGCGGCGGCCCTCCCAGGTGAGGCGGCCGGCGTACCAGCCCGAGCCGAGCAGCACCTCGAGGGTGTTGTCACCGGACTGGAGCGCATCGCCCACCGGGTAGCTCAGGGTGTCGAGGCGCTGGTCGTAGGCGGTCCAGCCGTTGGCGAAGTGGTCCTCGCTGACCCGCTCACCATTGAGGTTGAGCTCGAAGAGCCCGCGGGCGGTGACGTGGAGCCGGGCCTGGCGGATCTCGCCATCGACAGTGAAGCGGCGGCGCAGGGTGGCGACCGGCTCGGTGGCCGGGTCGGACTGCTGGCTCGGGCGGATCCAGCTGGCCTTCCAGTCGCTGTTTTCAAGCAGCCCCATCTCGAAGCGGGCCGGCTCGCTCCAGTCGTGCTCGACGCCCTGGCCGTCGCGGTAGCGGACGCGCCACTCGGCGACCTGGCGCGAGCGGAACGGATCGCCGCCGTAGGGGACCAGGACCGACCGGTCCGACTCGACCCAGCCGCTGTCCCAGCGGTCCCCGCCGGAGCTCACCTCGAGCTGGTAGGCGGTCTGCCGCTTCACCCCGGCCGGGAGCTTCCAGGTGAAGCGCGGGGTCGGGTCGTGGAAGCCGATCGGGTCCGTGAAACCCTCGCCGATGGTCAGCGAGTGGGCCGGGGCGGCGAGGGAGGCGAGCGGGGCCATGAAGCAGGCGAGGGGTAGGAGTGACTTGGCGCTCGGAAGCATGCTGCAAGCATGGCGAGCCCGGGCGGGCCTTCAAGGACACCTCTTGCCGCGGGGGTGGCCATGACAGAGAAAGCCGCCACGAGCGGGGGCGCCGGACCCGCCGGCGACCCGGTGACTGGGCCCCGGCCGTCCCCGCCATCCCGACCCGGATGGGTGGGGGACAATCCTTGGACTTCGGGGCCGGGCGGTGCTTGGATCAGAAGCATCCGGGGTCGCCCCCGCCTCGCGATTGAAGCCTGCAAAACCCGCGACCCGGACTGCGTTTGACGATGATGCCCCGACCTGCCCCGACCTGGATCGTTCTTGGTGCCTTCCTGGCAACCCAAGCGTTGGCCCCGGGCCTGGACCTTGACGGCGAGAGCGCGACCTTCGCCAGCCTGCCTTCCGAGACCGTCACGCTGACGGGTCGTTCCGAGTTGCACCTCACCGACCCGGGCGACCCGATCCCCGGCACCCTGGTGAATCTCGACTCACCGGACGCCTGGCTGTTCTTCCACGCGGTCCAGCCGTCCGACGCCAACTCCAACCTGCTGCCGCGCATCCGGGTGAACGGCGATCCCGCGGTCCATGGCTCGAACGTGCGGGTGGTCCAGTATGCCAACGGGACGGTCGTGGTTCCCCATCCGGCCGACTACCAGCCGCTGACGCTCTACGAGGGCGAGAATTTCACCGGCGAGTCGATGAGCCTCGACCCGTACACGCCGTATGGCACCGCCCAGCTGGGCGCGATGGCCTCCAGCGCCAGCTCGTTCATCCTCAAGCGCGGCTACACCGTGACCTTCGCCCAGAACAACGACGGTTCGGGGCGGAGCCGCAACTACGTCGCCGCCGACGGCGACATCGAGGTCGGCGCGGCGCCCGACTGGATGAACGACCGGGTCCACTTCGTGCGGGTCTTCCCGTGGCGCTGGACGAGCAAGAAGGGGTCCTGCGATGTCTCGCCCGGAGCCCTCGACGCCGACTGGCACTACAACTGGGACATCAACCAGAGCTCCCCACTCGACTGGGAGTATGTCGCCATCCGGCAAACCCGCTGGTGGCCGGGGCTGAACCAGAACTGGGAGAGCCGGGGAATCAACCACCTTTCGGGATTCAACGAACCGGCCAACCCGGTCGAGGACGCCTACGAGAGCCTCAACGGCGGCCAGGCGGGCCTCGCCGTTGACGCCTGGTCGGACCTGCTGGGCACCGGCCTGCGGGTCGGCGCCCCCGCCGTGACCGATGGCGGGCGCTACTGGCTGTACGACTTCATTGACCGCGCCGACGCCGCCGGGAAGCGCGTCGACTACGTGCCGATCCACTTCTACTGGAGCTACTGGAACAACGACGACCCCGGCGGCGCCGCCTACCAGTTGTACAGCTTCCTCAAGGAGGTCCACGACCGGGTGCAGCGGCCGATCTGGCTCACCGAGTTCAACAACGGCGCCAACTGGACCGGCAACGCCCCCACCACCGGCCAGAACCGCAACGTGATCCAGGCCATGATCAACATGATGGACGACACGCCCTGGATCGAGCGCTACGCGATCTACAGCGACGTCGAGTGGGTCCGCGAGACCCACTACGATGACGGGACGCTCACCCCGATGGGGCAGATGTACCGCGACCACAAGGCGCCGATGGCCCATGTCCAGGCGATGAAGCCCAACCGCACCCGGGTGGCCAGCTACTACTTCGACGGCGACTGCCGCGACGCCTCGGGCTGCGGCAACCATGGCATGGCGGTGGGCTTCCCGGTCCATGCCGACGGCAGGAACGGGGAGGCGATCGAGCTGGGCGGCGCCTGCAGTCATGTCCAGCTGCCCGGCGACATCGTCAGCAGCTCGGCCTTCACCTTCGCGGCATGGGTCCACTGGAACGGCGGGGGCAACAACCAGCGGATCTTCGACTTCGGCAACTACGACCTGTCGCAGTACATGGCGCTGACCCCGAGCATGGACGCCGGTGGCGAGAAGATGCGCTTCGCCCTGAGGAACGGCGGTGGAACCCAGTGGCTCTCGACCTCCGCGCCGCTGCCCTCCGGAAGCTGGCAGCACGTCGCGGTCACCAAGTCGGGGGACACCGCGCGGATCTACCTGAACGGCGTGGAGCAGGCTTCCGGCACGATGTCGGTGCCCACCCTTTCCGGAACCCTCTACAACTACCTCGGCAAGAGCCAGTGGCCCGCTGATCCCGGCTTCTCCGGCAGGATCGACGAGGTGCACATCGCCAACTACGCGATGTCCCGGGAGGACATCGTCGGGATGGTGGACAACACCATGGGAATGGAGGTGCCGGCCGGCGAGGTGACCGCGACGCCCGCGGTGCAGGGCGTGCCCTACAGCGGCAGCGTGGCCGGCGTGGCGAGCGACCCGGACGCCGGGTCGATCACCTACTACAAGATCTTCGGTCCGGACTGGCTGGACGTGGCGCCGGACGGGACCCTCTCGGGGACTCCCGATCCCGGCCTCGAGGGACCCCAGATCTTCACGGTCCGCGCCCATGATTCCGAGGGTGAGCGCCGCTTCTTCATGCTCACCATCGACCTGCCCTACGTGCTCGGCGACGGCACCTGGATTGCCGACAGCGACGGGAGCTGGAGCGAGGCGGCCAAGTGGAGCGACCAGTTCCCCGCCAATGGTCCCGGGCAGACCGCGGATTTCAGCACCATCGACCTCACGGCCGACCGCACGGTGGTGGTGGACGGCTCGCATCACCTGGGGGCGTTGAGGTTCGGCGATGCCTCGGGCAGTCAGTCCTGGCACCTGGCCGAAGGCGGCGGAGCCCTGACGATGGACTCCGACTCGCCCGACCCGCCGTCGATCGTGGTGGAGAACGGCCTGGCCAGCATCGCCGCGTCGCTGGCCGGGTCGAACGGCTTCGCCAAGAGCGGCGCGGGCGACCTCGTCCTGGCGGGGCCCAACTCGCTTTCCGGAACCGTCGACATCGACACCAACGACTCGGGTGCGGACGGCGGTGTCCTCCGCGCGGCCCACCCGGCGGCGCTTGCCGCCGTCGATACGATCCGGATCCGCAACAACAACAACGGGTATTCGGAGCTGCAGCTGGACGGCGGGGCCGGCGACTTGTGGGTGCCGGCCCGGCTCGAGGTCAACTGCCGCGCCAACGACGAGCCCACCATCCGGAACCTCTCCGGAACCAACACGCTGGCGGGTGACATCGACCTCAATGTCGGTGGCGACCGCTTCAACATCCGCTCGGACTCCGGCCTGCTGGTGATGGCGGGGCGGAACCGCTACATTGGCGAGCTCACCGGGGGGCGGGTCTATGCCTTTTCGGGGGCGGGGGATCACCGCGTGACCGGCCTGATCCTCGAGCCGGGGAACGGGGCGCCGGTCTCGCTGAGCAAGTCGGGCATGGGCACCCTGACCCTCGACGGGCTCAACAACTACAACGCCGAAACCACCGTCTCCGGGGGGCGGCTGGTGGTGAACGGGTCGACCGGGGCGGGCGGGACCACGGTGGAAGCTGGTGCGACGCTGGCCGGCGGCGGGACCGTCGGCGCCGACCTGGTCGCCGAGCCGGGGGCCACGGTCATCGTCGGCGGCGAGGGCTTCGGCTCCGCGCCGGACACCCCCTTCGCACGGATCGACGACTTCCAGGGGTATTCCGCCGGGCAGATCGGGCCGGTTCCGAACACCACGGCGAACCTGTGGACCGGCGTCCACGACGGCACGGCCAATGCCGAGATCGTCAGCGAGGACGGCGACCGCGCCATGGCGGTCAGGGGGGTCGGGTCGGCCTGGCGCGGGGCGATCACCGACCTGCGGGACGGTCGCAACTCCGACTTCAGCCTGCCGGATGGCGAGACGGGAACCTATTTCCTCCGGGTCCGCAGTTCCGGTGTGAGCTCGGCCGACTTCATCTTCGGCCTCAGCGACCTGCCGGCATCCACCGCGAGCGCACCGGGCAACGACGCTGTATCACCCTGGAACGAGTACGCCGTCACGCTCTCGATCGGGAGTGGCAACCTCCGCGCCAACGCCGGCGCCTCCGGATTCGTGCCGGTTTCTGCCATCGAGGACAACGCCTGGATGAACCTCTGGATCGTGGTGGACAACGCGACGAAGACCTACCGGGTGGCGACTTCGACCGGATCCGATGACGGGGTCCTGTTCGGGCAGGACTTCGACTTCGGGCGGCGGACGGCGACCAGCGTCGGCAGCGCTCCGCTGGTGACCTTCGGCCTCCACGAGCAACTCAACGTCCCCTGCGAGATCGATGACCTCCACTTTGCGCCCGGGGTCCACCTGGGGAACCCGCTCGAGGTCAGGACGATGACCCCGGTGGGCGGCACCCTGAGGGTGGCGGGTGACTTCGAGCTGATGGCCGGGTCGACCCTGGAGCTCGACGTCGCCACGGGGGCGCTGCACGACCGCTTGGTGGTCGGGGGACCATTCACGGCCGACGGCATCCTGAAGGTCGGCCTCGATCCTGCCCGGCCGCAGCCGATTGCGGGCGACCGCTTTGTACTCATCGACGCCAACAGCTCGAACATCGGTTTCTCCGAGCTCGACCTGCCCGGGCTCTTTCCGGGCTTGTCCTGGGACACCAGCGAGATCGGCTCCGGCGTGCTCGAAGTGACCGGCAGCACCAGCTCCTACTGGACCTGGACCAACCCGATCGCCTTCCCGCCGGGGGGCGATGCACCCGAGGCCAGCGCGGACGGTGGTGCGGCTGCAAACCTCTTCGAGTTCCTCGCCGGCACCGACCCGCTCGACCCGACCGACGACGTCCTTCCGCCCGGTGCCATTGTCAGCGCGGCGGAGCTCGGGCTTCCCGGCGACAATCACCATTTCGCCATCACGGCGCGCCTGCGCAAGGACCGCGCTGGCGTCGTGGTCTTTGCCGAGGCCGCCGCCACCCTCGCGGGGCTGGCGCAACCCGGGGCCGCGGCGAACGCGGTCGAGATCACCCCGGCGGTGGAGGACGTCGAGGACGGCGACTTCGAGTTCGTGACCTGGTACTACGACGTCGCGATCGAGGACAGCCCCCACGGTGGCTACATGCGGCTCAAGGCGCTGGTCGAGTAGGCGGGTTCCGCTGGCCGGGTCTCAAGCCCGCATGCGAACACCGGGGAGCGGGAAGGAGCGTAAGGGGACGCCCGGCCTTCCGCCATCGCCCGGCCCTGCCCCCAGCCCGGAAGGCCGTCCGGGGCTCACACCCCGGAGAAAGCGATGAAGCCGCCGTCGACCTCCAGCACGGTGCCGGTGACGAAGCGCGAGGCGTCGGCGACGAGGTAGTGGATCGCGCCGTGCAGCTCCTCGGCCTCGCCGAAGCGGCCGAAGGGGGTGTTGGCGATGATCGTCTCGCCGCGGGCGGTGAGCGAGCCATCCTCGTTGGTCAGCAGCCGGCGGTTCTGCTCGCCGAGGAAGAAGCCGGGCATCACCGCGTTGACGCGGACCTTGCCGGAGGTCGTGCGGGCCATCTCGACCGCGAGCCAGCGGGTGAAGTTGTCGACCCCCGCCTTGGCCGCCGAGTAGCCGACGACCCGGGTGATCGCCTGCGGCGAGGAGGCCGAGGAGAAGTTGAGGATGGTGCCGCCGTCGCCCTCGGCGAGGACCTTGGAAAAGACCAGGGTCGGCAGGACGGTTCCGTTGAGGTTGAGGTCGACGACCTGCTGGAACGCGCCGAAGTCGAGGTCGGAGAAACTCTTGTCCGGCCCGATGGTCGCCCCCGGCATGTTGCCGCCCGCGCCGTTGATCAGGCCGTCGATGCGGCCCCACTTCTCGAGAGTCGCGTCGCGCGCCGCCTCCAGCGCCGGGCGGTCGAGCACGTCGGCGACGCAGGCGAGCAGCTCGGCGTCCGGGGCGGCCTCGCGGCACTGGGCCAGCGCGCGGTCGAGCTTCTCCTGGCTGCGGCCGAGGTAGGTGACCCGGGCGCCCTGGGCGGCGAGGTAGTCGGCCGCCGATCCGGCGAGGGCGCCGGTCGAGCCGGTCACGACGAAGACTTTTCCTTGGAGGTCGAAGAGCGAACTCATTGGAGGAGTGTCCCGGGATCCCGGACGGGGCTCAAGAGTCGGGCGTGGCACGGGGGTGGAAAATCCGCGACCCAGCCCCGATCCGGGTGTTTGCAATCGGGGACGGGGCGTTTTTTCGTTTGGGTTGTCGGATTTCCGGGGCGTGTGAGCTTAGTATCTGAAGGAGAAGTCATTGAAAGTGCCGAAAGAAACCCCACGTCCCTAGGAATCGTGCTCCCAAAACCCATCGGGATCCGGTGCCTCGCACTCTTTTCCGGGATCGCCGCCATTCCCGGCCTCCTGCAGGCTGCCACCCCTGAGTCCGTCCAGTCCGCCCTGGGCAGCGGGGGAGGGGTCTATCTGGACGGCGGCACCGACGAAAACACCAACGGCGGCGTCAGCTCGACCTGGACCAGCGCCAGCGGTGGCTGGAATACCGCCGGCGGCTTTGGCGAAGACGCCAGCGACAGCCAGATCACGGTGGGGGGCGATGTCCTCGACGCCCACCCCAGCAGCCCCGATCAGGACGAGCTGGAGGTGGTGGTCAGCGGGCTCGCGCCGAACCGGATCCACGACGTCTGGGTGGTTCACGTGGCCGTCCAGGGAAGCGGGGTTTCCAACGGCTTTCAATGGGGGCTCAACTCGGGCGCGCTGGCGACCTTCGCCCACACTGCGGCGAGTCCCGGCGTCCTGATCGATGCCGGATCCGGGGGAAACCCACAGCTTCGGGGCGTGCTCGTCGGCCAGGCCACCAGCGACGGGTCCGGCCAACTGACCCTGTTCCTCGACGACGTGAACGGTGGCGCCGACCCCGCGCGCAGCGAGATCGACGGCGTGCTGCTGGAGGCGGTCGCGGCGCCGGACTCGGACAACGACGGGCTCGATGACCCTTGGGAAAGCGACCACTTCGGCAACCTCACCGCGGCACGCGGAAGCGAGGCCGGCGACCCGGCCGGCGGCGCCGACTGGGACAACGACGACGACGGGGTCGACAACGAGACCGAGGAAACGGTCGGCACCGACCCGACCGAGGCCGACAGCGACGACGACCAGCTCGATGACGGCAGCGAGCTGGCTGGTACGGAGAACGCCTACGACGGCTCGGGCAACCTGGTCGGCCCACCCGGCGCCGCGACCGACCCGCTCGACGACGACAGCGACGCCGACGACCTCTCCGACCGCGAGGAGACCTGGGCCGGGTCCGACGGATTCATCACCGATCCCAACGATCCGGACACCGACGGCGACGGGTTTCCCGACGGTCTCGAGGTCTCGCGGGAAACCGACCCGACCGACGACGAGTCGTTCCCGGCGGTCGGCCCGGGCTTGCCCAATCTCGCCTACCCGGGCAGCGACCCGCTCGACATCCTGTCGATCATCGACGCCACCACGGGGACCCCGCGGGGCCATGGCTTCGTCACCATGCACCGCGGCTACCTCCTGGTGATCTTTTCCAACGACGGCGGCGGTGGCGACGGCTCGGGTGGGTTTGCCTTCCTCGACATCTCCGACCCGACCAAGCCCGTCGAGGTCTTCACCACCGAGGGCGACACCACCACCGCCGATGGCACGCCCGCCTACGACCTGTCATCCGACCCGCACTACGTCGGCGACATGCGCGAGTCGCACGGCTCCACCATCTCCGGCGACATCCTGTGCATGACCACGAATGCCCCGTCGAGCGCCTCGTCGGGACTCCAGTTCTGGGACCTGAGCGATCCGCTGCGTCCCCTGCGGCTTTCCGAGATCGCGCTCAGCAACCTGACCGGCGGCGACTACTCGCCGACCGCCTGGTGGGTTTCGTGGCAGGGCCGTCACGCCTACGTCGGGTCGACCACCGGTGGCCTGCACATCGTCGATGCGGCGGATCCAGCCAACCCGATCGAGGTCGCCCGCATCCCGACCGGCAGCCTCGGTGGATTCCGGGTCAACCCCTGCTTTGCGGTCGGCAACCTGCTGGTCGTGGCCCAGGCGGACGGAGGCGGCATCTCCACCTTCGACATCAGCGACCCGGTCAACCCGGCCCTGCTCGACAGCACGAGCGACGAGGTCGGCTACAGCATGATGGTGAACGGCAACCGGATCCTCGGTGCGCACGATCCGGCGCGGATCTACGACATCAGCGATCCGGCGAACATCACCCTCGAGCTGACCGGCCCGAACGTCGCGGGCAAGGGCGGCTACGGCACCTTCAAGGATGGCGACTTCTTCTACGGCTCCTCGAGCCACTTCGTGCGCCTCGACCTCGGTTCCAACACCGTCACCGGCCAGACCAACCTGGCCACGGCCGGCATCTCGGCGCCCGACTGGGACTTCGGCATCGCGCTGGGCAATCTCGTCTTCGCCGGCAATGACCACGATGGCAGCGCGCTGATCATCGGCGACACCACGCCGGACAGCACCGGGCCGGAGGTCAACATGGTCAACCCGCCGGACGGCGCCACCGAGGTCGCGCTCACATCGCGGGTCGGACTGACCTTCACCGACCAGCTCCTCACCGAGACCATCACGGCGGAAACGTTCATGATCCGGCCGGTCGGTGGCGCCGCGCTCTCCGGGACCTACACCAACCAGACGGGGATCGTGAACTTCACCCCCGACGACGAGTTGCTGCCGGACACCACCTACGAGGTGGTGGTGCCGGCTGGCGGGGTGGAGGACTTCGCCGGCAACGGGTTGGAGGTGGCCTTCACCTCGCAGTTCTCGACTGGCAGCGCGATCACCAACCCGTCGGTGAGCGGCGGTTCGGGCGGCAGCGCGCAGACCGGGGCCGTCGTGAGCTTCATCGCCACGCCGGCGGATGCCCTCGCGCCGCTCTTTTCGTGGGACTTCGGCGACGGCACGGTGACCCCCTTCGCGGCGACCAACCCGGTGACCCACCGCTACGACGAGCCGGGGAACTACACCGTGGTCGTGACGATGAAGGACGGCGGCAACCTCGCCGCCGACACCTTCGGCCAGCTGGTTCACCTTCCGCTGACCGCGAGCCCGCCGAGCCGGTCATCGACGATCGCCTTCGACGCCGCGAACAGCCGCGTGTGGAACGTCAACCCGGACAACAACACGCTGACCGGGCTCGATGCCACCAGCCACGCGAAGGTTTCGGAACTGCCGACCGGGGACCATCCACGCGGCGTGGCGCTGGGCGGCGGCAACGAGATGTGGGTCACCAACCAGGACGACTCGACGATTTCGGTGTTCGACCGCGCCACAGGTTCACTGCTGGCCACCCTTCCGCTCGGCCATGGCGCCCGGCCGTTCGGGATCGCCTTCGATCCGGCCGGGACGACGGCCTACGTCACGCTGCAGGGCAAGGGGCGGCTGGTGCGGATCGACCGTGCCAGCCGGGCCGTCACCGGCGAACTCGAGCTCGGCCCGGACCCCCGGGGGATCGCGATCACGGCCGACGGCACCCGCGCCCTGGTGACCCGCTTCCGCTCTCCCGCCGGGCGGGGCGAGCTCCGCGATGTCGACCTCGCCAGCTTCACGCTGTCCGGCGTCATCCCGCTGGCCGTTGATCCCGGTCCCGACGCCGAGGACTCCGGTCGCGGCGTGCCGAATTACCTGACGACCGTCGCCATCTCACCGGACGGAACCGCCGCCTGGGTGCCGTCGAAGAAGGACAACGTCGAGCGTGGGTTGGTCCGCGACGGCCTCGACCTCACCTTCGAGAGCACCGTCCGCAGCATCGCCTCCAGGGTCGACCTCGCCACGGCCGGAGAGGACGCCGCGGCCCGGGTGGACTTCAACGACCGCGGGCTGGCATCGGCCGTCGCCTTCAGCCGCTTCGGCAACTACGTCTTCGTCGCCACCCAGGGCACCCACACCGTCGAGATCGTCGATGCCTACACGGGCGACCACTTCGGCTCAATCGCCACCGAGGGCCTGGCCCCCCAGGGGCTGGCGGTGAGCGAGGATGGCGGCACTCTCTACGTGCACAACTTCATGTCGCGCACGGTGACGGCGTTCTCGATCGACATGCTCTGCGCCGGGGTCTGCGGCATCACGCCGCAGGTCGCCGACGTCGCGACCGTCGCCAGCGAGGCCCTCGCCCCGCAGGTGCTGGCCGGCAAGCGGATCTTCTACGACGCCGACGACATCCGCATGAGCCGGGACGACTACATCAGCTGCGCCATCTGCCACCTCGACGGCGACAGCGACGGCCGCGTCTGGGACTTCACCGGCCGGGGCGAGGGGCTGCGCAACACCGTCGACCTGCGCGGGCGGGCCGGCATGGGCCAGGGGCGGGTCCACTGGTCGGCGAACTTCGACGAGATCCAGGACTTCGAGCACGACATCCGCGGTCCCTTCGGCGGCGAGGGCTTCATGAGCGACGTGGATTTCAACAGCGGGACCCGCAACACCACCCTCGGTGACCCGAAGGCCGGGGTCAGCGCGGAGCTGGACGAGCTCGCCGCCTACGTCGCCTCGTTGACCACGGTGCCGGACAGCCCGCATCGCAACGGCGACGGCACGATGACGGCCTCGGCGCAGGCGGGGGAGCTGATCTTCCAGGCCCGCTGCACCAGTTGCCACGGCGGTCCCGGGTTCAGCGACAGCCTGGACGCGGTGCTCCACGACGTCGGCACCCTGGCACCGGGCTCGGGCGATCGCCTCGGTTCCACCCTGCATGGCATCGACACGCCCGGCCTGCGTGGCCTGTGGGACAACGCCCCCTACCTCCACGACGGCTCGGCCGCGACCCTGGTGGACGTCCTCACGACCGCCAACCCCGACGACCGCCACGGCGTCACCTCCGACCTGGACAGCAGCGAGCTGCAGCAGCTGGTGGACTACCTCCTCCAGCTCGACGACAGCAGCGGACACTTCGTCGCGCAGGACGGCAACCCGTCGATCGCCTCGCCCGCGGGAGGCGGAACGGTGGCGGTCGGCGGCAGCACCACGGTGGTCCTCAACACCGCACTTCCCGACATCGAGAAGGTGGAGTTCCTCGCCGGGGAAACGATCCTCTTCAGCGACCACGCCGCACCCTATGAGTTCGACTGGAGCGGGTTCCCCTTCGGTCCGCACGAGATTCACGCCCGGGTTCACCACGCCGGCGGCGTCATCACCACGCCGCTCTCGGTCGTCCTGACCGGCTCCGGCGACAACGGCCTCAACGTCGCCACCCCGGTCAGCCGGACCTCGGAGCCGGGCGGGGAGCCGGGCGTCTTCCGCATCAGCCGCAGCGGCACGACGGGTGAGCTCAGCGTCAACTTCTCCGTCACCGGATCGGCCATGGCGGGTTCCGACTACAGCGGACTCGCCTCGCCGGCCGTCATTCCCGACGGGGAGGATCACGTCGACCTGATGGTCGTCGCCGCGGCGGACGGTGAAGCCGAGGGCGACGAGACGGTGACCCTGGTGCTGGAGGCGGGGGGCTACTCGATCGGTGGCTCATCCAGCGCGACGGTCTCGATTCTCGACGACCCGTCCGAGGGCTGGCGCTTCGCGCAGTTCGGGTTGGATGCCAACACGCCGGGCATCGGCGGGCTGGCCGACAATCCGGACCAGGACGCGTGGAGCAACCTGCTCGAGTACATCTTCCTGGGCGACCCGCATCACGGTGGCGACCCGTCCCAGCCGGTGCAGTTGGAGGTCGTGGACGGCGCCATGGAGGCGAGTTTCCGGGTTCGCTCGGACGACCCCGGCCTGCTGATCGACGCGGAAGTCTCGGACGACCTCGACGACTGGCAGCCGTTCAGCGGCACGATCCACGCCTACCACCACGGCGACGGCACCATGACGATCACCTTCCGTGACCAGGCGGTGCCCTCGTTCGGCGCGGCGCGGTTCCTGCGGATGCTTGGAGATCGTTGAGTGCTTGCGCCCGGCCTCCCCGAGCCGGGCGCGGCGGGCATCAGCGCGCCACGCGGGTTTCCGCAGGGCCGTCGTAGCTCGGTTCGAGGCCGCCCAGGTCGATCACGATCTTGTCGACCACGATGCCGGGGTCGACGGCGATCAGCCTGAGCGTGTGAGGACCGGGGCGGAGTTCGCCGGGAAGCTTGTGGCTCAGCGTCGTGGCGTTGGACATCACCGCGCGATTCCACTCTTCCGACTTCGGCTTCGGATCCGGGGCGCTGAGCTCGATCGGCTTGCCGGAGTCGATCGAGATGGCGACGCGGCGTTCCTTGCCCTCGACGGGGTGAGTCGGAAGCAGCCGGAGGTGCACCGTGGCGGGGCCGCCCTCGGCGAGGTGGAAGTCGTAGCTCAGGCTCGGCTGGCCCTCGAGGGTCGCGGGGACCACGGTGACCGCCGAACCGGTGCGGCCGAGGCCGGGGACCGAGCGCCAACCCCCGCCATCGACGTCCTTGCTTCCCGTGAAGTGGCCGGCGTGGATCGAGACGATGCCGTCGGCGTCGAAGAACTCACCGGCAGCGACGCCTCGGGGACCCACGGCGGTCGCCGCTTCCTCCTCCTCGTCACGCGGGCTGGTCTGCGATTCGAGCTCCTTCACTTGCTGGTCGAAGGGAGTCGGCTGGAAGCGCTTCCAGTCGCTGGGAGAGACCCCGCCGGCGGTGACGATGTGACGCCACTTGCCGCCGGCAACCTCCTCGTTGTAGCGCCGGGTCAGCTCGGCAATCTCGCGGTCGGCCGCCTTCGCCTTCTCCACCGGCTCCTCACCCTGTCCGCGGCGGGCGAGCTCGAGCTGGAAGTAGCGGTGGTTGGCGGCGCGGGCGGAGGCGATCGGGTAAACGATGAGCTGGAAGGCGGCGTCGTGCGCCTGCTGCGGGAGCGCGGTCGCCAGGGCCTCGGCATCGGCGGCGAGCTGGTCGTAGGCGTCGAGCCGCCGCTGGATCTCGCCGCTGGTCATCTCGCTCGGCTGGTAGGGGGTCAGCGAAAGGTGCCACTGGAGGTGTTCCGGCCGCCGTGCGAAGGCGAGTTGCTGGTGGCGCCGCCACAGGTCGGCGATCGACCCGGCCGCCTCGCCGCCGAAGTTCTCCTCGGCGAAGCGCTCGAGGAACGCGACGCCCGACTCCGGCCCGTGCTCGTCGGCATGCCACGCCAGGTCGAGGAACCAGGCCGTCGACAGCTCATGGCCCTTCATGTCGCCGACGTTGCCGATCCACACGTCACGCGAGCCGAGCTCCCACGCTCGCTTCATTTCCGACCACACGAGGGCGGGAGGCAGCGAGTCGAACCACAGCCACGACAGCGGGCTGCCGAGGTAGGAGAGGTGGTAGTAAACGCCGCTGCCGCCGGGGCGCTCGCGCTCGGCCTCGGTCGGGAAGTGGCGGATGTAGCCGAAGTTGTCGTCGGGCCACACCAGGGTGACGTCGTCGGGAACCTCGAGGCCCGCCTGGTAGTCGGCGAGGACCTCCTTGTAGGGACAGAAGATCTGGCCGATCTCGTCGAGCGGTCGGTCGAGGTGGCTGCTGAGCAGCCCGCGCTGCGCCTCGAAGATGTCCTCGAGGGTGTCGATGCGCTCCCTCTGGTTCCGCGGACCGACGATCGCGCTGTCGTGGATGCCGCGCATGCCGAGGGTGAACAGGCTCTGGCCGTCGACGCGCTGCTTCACGCGCTCCTCCCAGTAGGCCAGCACCTCGCCGCGGTGCCGGAGGTAGTTGTAGTGGTCCTTCGGTGCCTTCCACTCGCCGACGTTGTTGCGCAGCATCGGCTCGGCGTGGGACGAGCCGATGACGATGGCATGATCATCGGCGACCTGGTTGTTCCCGGGAACCTGGAAGAAGGGCGTGGTGCAGGGGTGCATCGCGGGCCAGATCGCGTTGGCCCGCAGCCGCAGGAGCAGCTCGAACAGGCGGGCGTAGGTCTTCGGGCCGAGCTTGCCGGTCTCCGGGTCGTGGGTCCGGGTCGCCCACGGGTGCAGGCCCCAGCCCTCGTCGTTGAGGAAGATCCCGCGATACTTCACCGCGGGCGACTCGACCGGGCCCTTGCCGGTGGCGAGGTGGATCTCCTCCCGCTGCTCCACCGGGACGTCGGCCCACCAGCTCCATGGCGAGACGCCGATGCGGCGCGACAGGTCGTAGATGCCGAAGGCGAGCCCGCGCGGGTCGGAGCCACTGATGGTCAGGGTGTCGGCGCCGACCGTGAGCTGGTAGGTTTCCCACTGGTCGATGTCCTGCAGCCGCAGGACGATCCGCGGGCGGTCCGGGCCGAGGCCTTGCTGGGAACCGCGCCGCTCGGGCTGCTGGCCGGTCACGGCCGCGATGTCGGCAGCCAGGTCCTCGGCCGCGAGCTGGACGACCTTGGAGGCCGTTGCCGGAACCACAAT
>JAUIJB010000075.1 GCA_030430455.1 Verrucomicrobiia bacterium
AGGCAGGGGGCGACGTTGTCGGCGTGCCAGGCGCCGTCGGCCGAGGCCTCGCCGGCCATCGCGAAGGGCAGGAGCTGCTGCTTGGAGAGCGGCTCGCCGATCAGGCGGTTGACCGCGAAGGCACCGGCGACCGCCGAGGCCGCCGACGAGCCGAGGCCCGAGCCGAAGGGCATCTTCTTGTGGATCTCCATCTCGATCCCGCGGTCGGTCATGCCGAGGTGCTTGAGCAGGTCGAGCGCGGCGACCCCCGCGGTGTTCTTCTCGGGGGCCTTGGGCAGCTTGCCCTCGTCGCCGGTGATCGCGGTGAGGTGCAGGCCGGGCTTGTCGCAGTGGCGCACGACCACCTCGTCGCCGGGCTCGTCGATGGCAAAGCCGAGCACGTCGTAGCCGCAGGCCACGTTGGCCACCGTCGCCGGGGCGAAGACGCGCACTTCCTGGATCGCTTCCTTCAGCATGGGGGCGGGGGTCTAGCAGTCCCCGCTGGGATTGTCGAGCAGGCGTAAGGAGGGTGGACGATCCCGTCCCCCCGTCGCCGAACCCACCCAGCCCGATGAAACGGGGGACGGAGGCTCCTCGCCAGCCACCGCGAACGTAGGGAGGGGGGACGATCCCGTCCACCCCGGCGCCGAACCCACCCAGCCCGATGAAACAGGGGACGGGATCGTCCCCCCTCCTTACGGCTCGACTCCGGCGGGATCCGAGGGTTGGGTGATCGAATGGGCGAGTTCCTCGATCCATCGCGCGAGATCGCCAAGCACGGCACCAGGCTCCCGCACTGGCAGCAAGGCGAGGTGATGCAGTTCGTGACCTTCCGGCTCGGGGACTCGATGCCCCAAGCGAAGCTGCGGCAGTGGCGCGTCGATCGCAGACTCTGGCTCGCACGGCATCCGCAGCCCTGGAGCGATGGGACCGAACACGAGTACCACCGCCGCTTCAGCCGCCAGCTCGAGGACTGGCTCGATGAGGGCCATGGGTCGTGCCTCCTCGGGGATCCCGGGAAGCGGACGATTCTCGAGGATTGCCTCCGCTTCGACGAGGGCACCCGGGCGGTGCACCACTGCTGGGTCGTGATGCCGAACCACGTCCACCTGCTGTTCACCCCGCTGGCCCCACTCGCCCAATTGATCCGCAATTGGAAGGGCATCTCCGCAAGGCGGATCGGCTGCGGGGCGATCTGGCAAAGGAATTACCGCGACGCCCTCATCCGCGACGCCGGCCACTTCGCCAACGCCGTTCGCTACATCCGCCGGAATCCGGCAAGACTCCCGAACGGCACCTTCTCCCTCTGGCAAAGCGACCGCGCGCAAAAGGTTTAGGGAGGGGGGGCGGGATCGTCCCCCCTCCTCAGAACAGCCCAAAGAACCACTTGCGGCGCTTCTTGCGCTTGAACTTGCCGTCGCCGACCGAGAGCACCTCGACCTCGACGGTCGCCAGGCCCTGGTCCCGGAAGTCGAGCTTGCCGGCGGCGCGCGGCGAGAGGTCGATGATCCGGCCGGCGATGAAGGGCCCGCGGTCGTTGACCCGGCACTTGGTCGACTTGCCGTTCTCGAGGTTGGTCACCCGCACCACGCAGGGCAGCGGCAGCGTCTTGTGGGCGGCGATCTTGTGCCAGGGGTAGACCTTCTCGCCCAGCGAGGTGTTGCCGCGCTTGAAGCCGAGCCAGGCGGACTCGTCGTACCACGAGGCGACGCCGGTCTCGCGGTAGTGCAGCGCCTCGTCGACCCCCATCGGGTGGTAGGTCTGCCCGCGGATCGTGTAGCTGCGGGTCATGTATCCCTCGTAGTCGCCTCCCGGGTGGGCGCACGAGGCGAGGGCCAGGAACGGGACGGCCAGCAGGCCGGGAGCGGGAAGGCGTCGCATGGCTGGCGAGACTCTAGCCCGCCGGACGGGCCGGCTCAAACTTCCGGTTCGGTCTCCTTGCGCTCGCGGATCAGCGGGAGGGTCACGGCGACCTGCTCCTTCATTTCCTTGCCCGGCTTGAACTTGACCACGGCGCGGGCGGGGATCGGCACGTCCTTGCCGGGGTTCTTCGGGTTGCGGCCGATCTTGGCCTTGGTCTCGCGCACCTCGAAGGCGCCGAAGTTCCGCATCACCACGGTGTCCCCCCGGGAGAGCGACTCGGTGATCGAGTCGAGGGTCTTCTGGACGACATCGAAGACCTGCTGCTGGGTCAGTCCGGTTTCGTTGCTGATTTTGACGACGAGCTCTCGCTTGGTGACGGTGGCCATGGGTGGAATAACAGCTGGGCTGGATCGAACGCGGGGCGATTGGACACCATAGCGGAGCCGGTTTGTCCCGCGAAAAATCGCCTTTTTCATGCGGAATCCGTGCCAGCCCCTCCGGAATGACCGATAATCCGGGCGGTGGTGCGGAAATGCAGCTTGGCGACCCGCGCGAGGGCCTCCTCGCCGTGGCGCTCGACCAGCGACCGGCCGGCCTCGACGACGGCATCCGAGGCACCCAGCGGCAGGTTCACCCCGCCGGCGGTGGAGGTTTTCTCGATCCAGTCGACGAAGCGCTCGCGGGCGAGGATCGAGGCGGCGGCCACGGCGACGTCGGCCTCGCCCTTGGTGCGCTGCTCGAGCTCGATGGCGACCCCCTGCTGCTTCAGCGCCCGGGCCAGCACGTCGGCGCGGGCGAACTGGTCGGACAGCGCCCGCGGGCACTGCGGCCGCGCCTCGGCGAGCCGGGCGATCGTCCGCGCATGGCCCCAGGCGAGCAGCCGGTTGAGGTTGCCGAAGGAGCGGTGGAGCTCGTTGTAGCGCTGCGGCCCGATCGCCACCACCGCCTCGGCCACGCCGGGCGTCGCGCGGACGACCCGGGCCAGCTCGCGGATCCGCGCCACGCTGGTGATGCGCTTGGAGTCCATGATCCCGGCATCGAGCAAGGCGCGGGCGATGGTGGCGTCGGTGAACACCCCGGCGATGACCAGCGGGCCGAAATAGTCGCCCTTGCCGCTTTCATCGATCCCGAAATGGGGCTCGAACATGTCCGGCTGGTGGACCTCCTCGTAGCCGAGCCGGGCCTCGCCGAGGACCTCCGGCTCGAGGGTGAAGCGGACGAAGTCCTCGGTTTCGCGGCCCTGGACGAGGACCTTCGGGCCCTTGCGGTAGACGGCGATGCTGAGCTTGCCCTTGCGGGCGGCGTAGAGGGTGTGGTCGCGCTCGATGAACTCGAAGCCGTCGCGCTCGAGCACGCCGCGGAGCTGCGCCGCCTGGTCCTCGGTCAGGGGGGCGGTGTAGGTCTTGGCGGGCACGGGCGGAGTTTCCGGTTTCATGATCCGGGTTTCAAGTCACGGTGGGGGCGTGCTGAAGCCGCGCCTCGAGACCGACCCGCTCGACCACCCGGGCGACTTCCGCCGCGCCCTGCGCGAGTGGTTCCGCCGCGAGGGCCGCGACTACCCGTGGCGGCGGACCCGCGAGCCCTGGGCGATCCTCGTCAGCGAGGTGATGCTGCAGCAGACCCAGGTCGCCACGGTGCTCAAGCGCGGCTTCTACCGCCGCTTCCTCGAGGCGTTTCCAAGCCCGGCTGAGCTCGCCTGCTGCGACGACGACACCCTGCTCAAGGCCTGGGAGGGGCTCGGCTACTACCGCCGCGCGCGCCAGCTGCGCGAGGCCGCGCGGGTGATCGAGGAGGACCACGGGGGCCGGTTTCCCGCCACCCTGGAGGCCATCCACGCGCTGCCCGGGGTCGGCCGCTACACCGCCGGCGCGGTGTGGTCCTTCGCCTTCGACCGGCCGGCGCCGATCGTCGACGGCAACATCACCCGGGTCCTCGCCCGGCTGATGGATTTCACCGGCGAGGTCAACCGGCCGGCCGCGCAGCGCCAGCTGTGGGACTGGGCCGGGGCGCTGCTCGACCGGCGCCGACCGCGGCTGCACAACTCCGCGCTGATGGAGCTCGGCCAGACCCGCTGCCGCCCGGGTGTGCCCGACTGCCTGGCCTGCCCGGTGGCGCGCTTCTGCCGCAGTGGCGAGCCCCAATCCCTGCCGCGCAAGGCCGCGGGGCCGGCGACCACGGCGATCGACGAGCACGTCGTTTTCGCCCGCCGCGGGGGCCGGGTGCTGCTGCACAAGCTGCCCGAGGGGCGCCGCAGCGGAATGTGGCGGCTGCCGGTGAGGCAGCCGGCCGAGGTCGCGGCGCTCGAGCTCCTCCACCGCCGGAAATACGGCATCACCCGCTACCGGGTGACCCTGCATGTCCACCGCGCCGGGCGCTTCAAGGCCGGCGCGGACGAGCGCTGGCACCCGATCGACGAGCTCGACAAGCTCGCCATGCCCCCCGCCGACCGCGCCGCCCTGATGGCGGTGCTCGGCGGGGAATGAGGCGGCGCCCGTGCCGAAGCTTGTCGAGGGCGCCCCCCATCGGACCGCAGGCTTCAGCCTGCCCGGGCTGCCCTTGCACTCCGCCTCGACACCTCTCAGCCGACTGAAGTCGGCGCTCCGTTCCCCCCATCGGACCGCAGGCTTCAGCCTGCCCGGGCTGCCCTTGCACTCCGCCTCGACACCTCTCAGCCGACTGAAGTCGGCGCTCCCTTCCAGCCCTCCTCGTCCTCGATCCAGTCCCGGTGCTTGAGGACGATTCACCAGAGTGGCACGCCCAGGCCCCAAAAATTCCACGTGAGCCCCCGCACGTTTCCTGCTTCCTTCGTCGCGGATGGATGGTTGGAGGCGATGGATCTCGGGCGCATTGGCAGCCCTCGGCTTCCTCGTACTCCCCGGTTGCGTCACCGGCCCGGCCCCGCCGCCCGACCCCACGCCGGTCTCCAAGTCGGTCCTGCGCACCGCCGCCCGCCGGCTCACCGCGGTGGTGGTTTCCTCGCAGGACGACATCAACCCCTGGATCGGCCGCAAGTTCTCGCGCGACCGCGGCCCGGAGGACGCCGACGGCGGCTCCGGCGTGCCGATCACCGCGGACGGCTACATCCTCACCGCCGACCACGTCCTGGCCAACTCCAGCCAGCGCAATGTCTTCGTGATCCACGGCGAAAACGGCCGCCTGCGGGCCCACCGGGCACGCATCGTGTGGCGCTCGCCGCACGGCGACCTGGCCTTGGTCCACGCCCCGATCGCCACCCCGAACCACTACGAGTGGACCCCGCCGCGGGCCTGGCTGCCGAGCGGCACGCCGATCATGCATGCCGGCATCGCCACCGGCTTCAAGAGCCCGCCCGGCCGCCTGATCAGCAGCATCCCGCCCGAGTCGGCCTTCTCCGGCAACCGCCTGTTCAAGCACGACATCCCGCTCGAGCCGGGCGACAGCGGCGGCCCGGTGATCGACGCCCGGGGCCGGCTCGTCGGGGTCAACTCCGCGGTCGAGTTCCTGGTCCCCCTCGAAACCGCCTTTTTCATTGAGTCGGAGGCAAACCGGCCGAACGTGGGCAAGCTGAACTCGATCATCGAGCGCGACCGCCGCCGCCACGGCCGCGGTTGAAACGGGAGCTCCCGCCGAACCATGATCCCCCGCCTCGCCATCCTCGCCGCCGCGGCCGCCCTGCTCGCCGGCTGCCTCAACGTCGTCGACGTCTCCGAGCGCGCCGCGCGCGACCGCATCATGCTGGTGCGCGCCCATCCCGAGACCCTCGGCCACCGCCGGCTGGCCTACCAGGCCGCCAGCCACCCCGACCTGGCCACCTTCCTCAGCCGCAGCGGCGAGCCGGACTTCATCGCCGAGACCAGCAGCGACAACCGCCAGTACATCATCCTCTACTACCTCGACTCGCGGAAGGCCTTCGCCTGCCGGGCGTGGCGCGACCACCGCGAGCCGATCCAGTTCGCCGGCCCCTACGACATGACCGAGCGCGAGACCGACATCCTGCGCGAGCTGCGCGACCACTCGCACTCCGACCCGGACACCGGCATCGCCTCGGGGCGCTTCCTGGTTCCGTGAAGCCCCGTCCCCGGCATCAGGGTTGATCCCGGCGCGGAAAAGCGGCGCAATGCCGCGGTGATCCCGAAAGCCTTCCTGCTCGGCGCCGGCCTCGGCACCCGCCTGCGGCCGCTCACCGAGCTCCTGCCCAAGCCGCTGGTTCCGCTGTTCCACCGCCCGCTGGTCGAGTGGGCGATGCTGGCCTGCCGCGACGCCGGGGTGCGCGAGTTCGCGATCAACACCCACCACCTCCCCGAGGCCTGGCGCGTCGCGGACCGCGGCCTGCCGGTGCGTGACTGGTCCCGCGACGGCCTCGCCGGCGCCAACGGCGTCGAGACCTGGTCCGGCACCTGGCACGGCCTGCCGGTCCGCCTGTTCCACGAGCCCGAGCTGCTCGAGACCGGCGGCGGCCTGCGCAACCTGTCCGGCTGGATCGGCGGCGACCCGCTGCTGGTCCACAACGGCGACATCTTCAGCTCCATCCCGCTGGCCCCGCTGTTCGAGGAACACCGCCGCGGCGGCCACGTCGCGACCCTCGTCCTGCGCAGCGACGGCCCGGCGCGCCACGTCGCGCTCGACCCGTCCGACGGGCACCGTGTCCGCGACATCCGCAACCAGCTCGGCCGCGCCGACGGGAACCGCCAGTTCACCGGCATCTACTGCATTTCCCCGGAGATCCTCGAGCTCATCCCGCCCGGCGAGAAGGTCTCGGTCATCCCCGCGTTCCTCGAGCTCGCCCGCCGCGGCCGGCTCGGCGCAGTGACCGTCGACGAGGGCGAGTGGATCGACCTCGGCGACCACGCCAGCTACCTCGCCGCCCACCGCCGGCTCGGCCTCGCCGATCCGGTCCACCCGGACGCGGTCATCGCGCCCGACGCCGTCGTCCGCGACAGCGTCATCGGCCCGGGCGCGCGGGTCGGAGCCGGCGCGGGCGTCATCGGCTCGGTCGTCTGGCCGGGTGCCGAGGTGGCCGCCGGGACACAACTCCACGGCCTGGTGAAAACTTAACTTCACGCAAACTCCGCGCGAATCCCCCAATTTCCACTTGTCCCTGCCAGCCCGGCTCCCGAGGCTCCCGCCGCCATGGCCGCCGACTCGATCCTGACCACCGTCCGCCAGCACCTGGACATCGATCCGACGGTTCCCGTCAGCCTGGAACCCATCGGCCGCGGTGCCTCCGGGCGGACCATCGTCCGCGTCACCACCGCCGGCCATGAGCCCTTCATCGGGATCCACTGGACCGACGAGCGGCCCGACAACGACCAGTTCCCGCCGGTGGCCCACTTCCTGAAGAAGGCGCGGATCAACGTGGCCTCCATCCTCCACGAGAACCTCAAGTGGCGGGTGGCGCTGGTCGAGGACCTCGGCGACACCGACCTGCACTCGCTCAAGGACCAGTCCTTCGAGATCCGCAAGCCCTACTACCGCTCGGCGCTCGCCCAGCTCGACAAGCTCTTCTTCACCCGCGGCGCGAAGGACCAGGACTTCAACCCGCCCTTCGACGCCGGCCTCTACCGCTGGGAGCAGGAGTACTTCTTCGACCACTTCGTCGAGGGCCTGCTCGGAGCCGACGCCACGGAACTACGGCAGGCACCGGAGTTCCAGGACCTCGCCGACCGCCTCGGCAGCAGCGCGCGCCACCTGGTCCACCGCGACTTCCAGTCGCAGAACCTGCTCCTCAAGGACGGCAAGGCCTGGTGGATCGACTTCCAGGGCATGCGCCTCGGCCGCCAGGAGTACGACATCGCCTCGCTGGTCTTCGACCCCTACATGGACCACCCGCCCGACGAGCGCGAGCGCCTGCTCGACCTGTGGGAGGACATCGCCGAGGACCGCCCGGAGCCGACCATCTTCCACGAGTGCGCCAGCCAGCGGTTGATGCAGGCGCTCGGCGCCTTCGGCCGGATCCTCGCCGAGCGCGGCGACGAGTGGTACCGCCCGCACGTGCCCGTCGCCGCCCGGCTGCTCGGCGAGGTGACCGCCGGGACGCCGCTCGAGGGCCACCTGGCCCCGCTGCTCGTGCAGGCGATGGAGGGCTGAGGAGAACCGCGGCGGCACCCCGCCCCGGAACTCCGCTCCCCGCGAATCCCCCGCCCCTCCCGCCTTCCCCGTTTTCCCACTTCCCAGGACGGGGCCGAGCGTGTCCCGTGGTCGGGTGTTCCCGACGCCGCACCCGCGCCTCGCCACCGCCGCCACCGCGCTGGCGGCCGGGCTGGTATTGCTGGCGGCGGGCCCGCGGATCCCGCGACTCGAGCAGGCCGACCGCGAGCTGTTCGCGCGCCTCGCCGGGATGCCGCTCGAGGAGGTCGAGGGCGAGGGCAGCCACGCCGACCCGCGGCGGGTCGAGGCGCTCGGGGTGCCCGCCGCGCCCAGCCCACCGGGGGTGCTGGGGATCGGCGACGACCCGGAGGGCTACTTCGAGGCGATGCCGCCGCCGCCGGCGGACTTCGCCGTGCTCTTCTCGCGCCTGAGGCAGGCCGGCGCCCGCCACCTCGGCATGGCCTTCACCGCGGACTGGAACGCCCCCGACCCGACCGCCCTGCATGCCCTGCGCACCCAGCTCGACCACTTCGATGCCGCCGTGCTCGGCTTTCCGCTCGCCTACTCCGGCTCACCCCGCCCGGTCGCCGAGCCCTTCGTGCGACGGTCGATCCCGTACTTCAAGGTCCGCGGCGAGGCCTCGCGGCTGCCGGTGGTCAACTCGATCCCGCTCGCCACGCCCGAGCTCGGCGGGGAGGCCAGCACCGCCGGGTTCACCCGCCTGGTCAACGAGCCCGCCGACCCCGGCTTCGTCCCGCTCATCGCGCGCTGGGACGACCGCATCGTCTTCGCCCTGCCGCTGGCCCTCGAGATCGCCCGCAGCGGGGTGGCCGACGACGAGGTCCGCGTGATCGTCGGCGAGGAAATCCAGCTCGGCCGCGACGGCGCGCGGATCCCGATCGACGAGCGCGGGCGCTTCCGGGTGCCCGGCGGCCTGCCCGGCGCCGTCACCGCGCCGGCTACCGAGCTCTTCGGCGGCACGCTCCCGGAGGGGCTGGTGTCGGCCGACGCGCCGGTCTACCTCACCGACCGGCGGGCCGACATCGCCGCGGCCGACCGTGCCTGGCTCGAGCGCCTGCCGGTGGTCGACCTCGCCCTGCGCCGGACCCCGCGCGTCACCGGCACCACCGAGCTTCCCCGTCCGGATCCGCTGGTCGAGCTCGTCGCCCTCTCCGTGCTGGTGCTGGTCTCGGCCTTCCTCGTCGCCGGCCGGCGGGTCCGCACCGCCTTCCTTGGCGGCGCGGTGCTGCTCGCGCTGGTCCTCGGCGTGCTCCAACTGCTGATCCACCGGGCCGCGGTCGCGCCCATGCCGCTCGCCTTTTCCGCCGCCGCCGGGCTGGTCTGGATCGGCGCCCTGTTGCTCCGGCCACAGGCATCCGCGGGAACACCCGGACAGGGGTCGGGGAAGACCTCCAAAAAAGCGTCACCGGAGGCCGGGTCGCGACCGGGGGAAGGCGAGGCCGCGGGCAAGGGCGACACGGCGAGGGGAAGGAAGGCGGCCGGGGGCAAGGGCCGCGCGAAGTCGCGCAAGCGCCGGCGGCGCTGACGGCGCTGATCGCCCCGCATTCGCGTTGCACCCACGGCCCGGGCAGGGCAAAACGACGGCTCCGACCCCATGAGCCTCCGCCAGCCCACCGAAAAAGCCGAGTCCCTGATCGAAGCCCTGCCCTACCTGCAGGCCTTCCGCGGCAAGACCTTCCTCATCAAGATGGGGGGCTCCGCGATGGAGGACCCCGAGCTGGTGCGCAAGGTGATGCGCGACATCGTTTTCCTCGAGGTCGCCGGGATCAACCCGATCATCGTCCACGGCGGCGGCAAGGCGATCAGTGCGGCCATGAAGCAGGCCGGACTCGAGGCCGAGTTCATCGGCGGCTTCCGCCGCACCAGCGACGCCGCGATCGACATCGTCGAGCGGGTGCTGTCCAACGAGATCAACCCGGGCATCGTCTCGATGATCCGCGAGTTCGGCGGCAAGGCGACCGGGATTCCGGGAACCGAGATCTTCCTCGGCGAGAAGATGCGGGTCCTTGACGAGGCCGGCAACCCGGCCGACCTCGGCCGCGTCGGCGAGGTCGTCGGCTGCCAGCCGGCGATGATGAACGAGGCGCACCTCGCCTCGATCGTCCCGGTGATCTCGCCCTTGGCCAAGGAACTCGCCACCGGCCGCGCGCTCAACATCAACGCCGACCTCGCCGCCGCGGCGCTCGCCAAGGAGCTGCGCGTCACCAAGCTGGTCTACCTTTCCGACGTCCCGGGGCTGATGCGCGACCCCGCCGACCCCGAGACCCTGATCCAGTCGGTCGACCGCAAGCAGGCCGACGGCCTGCTTGCCGACGGCACCATCTCCGGCGGCATGATCCCGAAGATCCGCAGCGCCCTCGACGCCCTCAACGCCGGGGTGCGCAAGGTCCACTTCATCGACGGCCGCCTGCCCCACGCGCTGCTGCTCGAGATCTTCACCCAGTCCGGCATCGGCACCGAGGTGACGCGGTGATCCGCTGCGGGGCGCTCCGGTTCGCGATCCCGGAGGGATCGGAGCCATTAGCCGGGGGTTGAGCGCAGCGACACCCCCGGAAGGGAACACGAAAGGAAACGCATCCTGGAGGGATGCCAGCCGGGCCCGGGTGGCCCGCCAAGCGCCGCGTCCAAATCATCCCCGCCGAACCGATCGGGCCGGCAGGCGGACGGGCTGCGACCCCTGCCGGGGTCGGGATGAAGAACCGCGACCAGCACCGGGGGCGTCGTCGCCTTGCTCCTCAACCCCCGGCTAATGGCTGTCATCCCTCCCGGGATGAAAGTGATGCGTCGCCATTCCTGACGCGAGTTCCAGGGGAGAACCGGGCCTTGCCAATCTCCCAATCTCCCAATCCACCAATCTCCCAATCCACCAATCCACCAATCCACCAATCCACCAATCCCCTACTCCGCCAGGCCCTCGACCATTCGGAAGCCGAGGTCGGGGCGGCGCTGGAGCAGGTCGTCGGTCCACTCGCGGGCGAGGGCTCCGTTGCTCGGCTTGAGGAACGAGGCGCCGATGATGACGTGGCGCTTGGCGCCGAGGGGGTTCGCCGGGTTGACCGCGGGGGTGAGGGTCCACTCGCTGACCGAGCCGGCCATGCCGCGCAGCCCGTTCGGGGTGCGGTCGCCCATCGGGATCGCGCTGACCGGCCCCCACGCCGCCGGCTTGAGGAACTCCGGGCGCTGGACTTCCGTGCGCAGGGCGGCAAACCACTCCTCCTGGGACGGCAGGCGGCCCTTGCGCCAGCGGCAGTAGGCCCGCGCGTCCCACCAGTCGACATTCACCACCGGGCAGAACAGGTCCACCTTGCGGCCCTCCCAGGTCCCCCCGGCCTCGGCGGCGGCCAGCATTTCCTGCCAGCCATCCGGCTCGTGCCCGGTCTTCGACTCCGGCTGGCCCTCGGCATCGAAAACCCCCCGCCGCGACGGCTCGAGCAACTCGAGGGTGTCGAGGAATTGCTTGTACTCGCCGATGGTGACCTCGCCGCCGCCGATCGAGAAGGCGGCCAGGGTCGTGCGGGCGCCATCGGGAGTCGGATGCTCGCCCGCCGGGATCGCCACCAGCGGCGGCAGCTCGGGCGGGGGCGGCGGTGGCGGTGCCGGGTCACGCGGGAGAAAGACGAGCGCCGCGGCGATGGCCAGCGCGGACACACCGACGCCGGCGAGGATGCCGGCGAGCGGGAGCCGGCGCGACGGAAGCTCGCGGGTCGCCGGACCACCGGCCGGGCGGGGCTCGCTGAGCTGGGCCTCGATCTGCTCGGCATACTGGAGCACCTGGTCCCAGCTGAGCGGGTGGTCGAGCCCCTCCCCGCGCATCCACGACAGCACGGTGATGAGGCGCGTCGAGCCCGCCTTGCCGTCGGCGACCAGGGCGGGGAGGGCCGCGCCGAAGCTCTTCATCTCCTCCTGGCGGGCGACCGGATCCGGACGTCCCTCGCGGATCAGGTTCTTCAGCCGCACCACCCCGTGCGCGTCGAGGTGGATCGAGTCCGGCGTCAGCGGCTCGGTCGCGAGGTCGCGTGACTCGAAGTAGATCATCGCCTCCGCCACGCGCCGCAGCAGGTGCACGACCTCCGCCGGCGCCAGCTGTTCGCTGACGCCCAGCCGCTCGGCGAGGGTGTTCCCCGGCAGGCGCTCGAGCGCGACGTAGCAGGCGTCGTCCTGCGAGACCGCCTCGTAGACCGAGCCGATCAGCGGGTGGTCGACCGAGGCCTTGGTCCGGGCGTCGGCGAGGAAGGCCTCGCGGTGGGCGAGGTCGTTCAGTTCCACCACCACCGCCGAGCGACCGACGGAGAGCTGCTCGGCCAGCCAGGTCGTCCGGGTGTCGTGCTCGGCGAGGACGCGGATCAGGCGGTAGTCGCCCAGGGTGCGCTCTTCCATGGGGTCGTCAGCGTTCAGGGGGAGGGAGGCCGATGTCGGGCAGCGGGAGCTCGTCTCCCAGCGGCGGCAGCAGCGACCCGTCCGGCATCAGGTCCTGGTCGAGGAACTCCGGAAACATGGGGTCTCCCTGCGGGGCCCCGGGCGAGTAGGAGGCGAGGTGGGGCGGGTAGGCTTCGACGTCGATCAGCTCGTTGCGGTAGAACAACTCGACCACCTGGCCGTAGTACGCCTGGCGGCCGAACAGGTGGGTGTCGGCCTCGGACTGCTCGGGCAGGACATACGTCACACGCAGGAGTTCCTGGCCGCCGAGCCAGTCGGCGGCGCCGGTCACCCAGCGGAAGTCGCTCTCGAAGCCCGGCCCGGCCGGGTGCGGGTCGCCGTTCGGCGTCTTGTTGAAGAACTTCACGACGACGTCGAAGTCGTTGTCGCTGGGCTCGGCGCCCGGCGCGGCGTTGACCGGGATGGTCAGCACGACGCGCTCGCCGGCGGCGTAGCCGTCGTCCTTGAAGATGCGGACCCGGCCGAGGGTCAGCTCGCCGATCATGTCGCGCGGCCGCTCGATGCCGTCGCGCAGCTTCTGCGCGGCCAGCGGGTAGAGCGCCCCGGCCCCCTCGGTGCCGAGTTCGAAGACGGACTGGTAGGCATCGGCCGCGCGCTCGGCCATGCGCAGGTCGACCGCGGCCATCGCCTCGTAGACGAGCCCCATCTCGTAGAGCACGTTGGGGTCGTCGGGGGTCCTCGAACGGGCCTCCTCGAGTTTCACGATCGCCGCGCCCATGTCCTCGGCGACCCGCGCATCGCGGGCCTCGGCGACCAGCCGCTCGACCACCGGGTCGGCGATGGGCGGGGCATTGAGCGGCCGTGCCTCGGGTAGCGCACTCACCGCGGCGGCCGGGGGCGGAGGCGGCGGCAGGGCGACCACGGGAGGCGCCGGCTCCGGCGCCTTCACCGGCTCCGCGGGGACCCGGACGATGCGCGGGACGACCTTCTCCACCACGCGGACCTCGCGGGCCGACTCGATGCGGGCGGCCAGCGCCACCCCGGCGGTGACCAGCTGGACGAAGGCGACCAGCGCCAGCGCCCACAGGGCGAGGCGGAAACAGAGGGCGGGGTGGCGGTGACGGTCGATCATCCGTGGAAAAACGCTATTGGCTGCCCCCCGGCACCCGCAAGGCGGGATTGCGGCCGCAGCCCGCTTCGCGGGAGACAGAAGACGGGAAGACGACAGACGCAAGACTTGAGGCGGCTGCGCCGCCGGACCGCGCGACTCCCTCGGCCGCCGAAGCCTTGGCGAAGGAGGCAGTCGCGCCCGAGTCCGCCCTTGCACCCCGCCACCACACCTCACAGCCGAATGATCCGCCGCGGCCGCCGCTCCGATGAGCACACCATCTCATTCATCCCATCCATCCTGGTCCCGACTCCCTGTCGCGGGCTTCATCCATCCCTGGCCGGGTTTCCCGCTTGGACTTTCGGATTCCGCGGCTACCACTTCCGCCGTGAAGCCGCCGGTGGTCCGCACCCGACCACAGCTCGACCCGATGTCCCCGGTCGAGGTGGCGGCCGCGCTCGGCCACCTTCCCGGGCGGGTGTTCTTCGACACCGCCGGGCACCTGCCCACCGGAGCCGGGCCGCCGGTATCGATCGTGGCCGCGCGGCCGCGCCAGGTGATCAGCGGCCGGATCGACTCGGCGGCGGACCTCGGCCGACTGCGCCGGCTGCTCGAGCGGCACCCCGGCGAGGCGGCCGCCGACCGTGGCTTTCCGGCCGGCGGCCTGTGCGGCTGGGTCGGCTACGAGGGCGACTTCACCTTCGGCGACTACCCCGAGATGCTGGTCCACACCGATGACGGCGGCTGGCATGAGACGGGCACGCTCAGCAGTGAACTCCGCGAGCCCTCTGCCGGGCGGATCTCGATCCACCCGCCCCGCCCGCTGTGGTCGGAGGCGGGTTTCATCGGCGCGGTCGAGCGCGCCCGCGAGTGGATCGCCGCGGGCGACATCTACCAGGTCAACCTCGCCCAGGGATTCGAGTGCGAGGTCCACGGCGGCTCCCTGTTTCCGCTCTACGAGGAGCTGCGCACGGCCTCGCCGGCACCGATGGCGGCCTGGCTCTCACTCGGCGGCCGCGAAATCCTCTCCTCCTCGCCGGAGACCTTCCTGCGGCTCTCCGGGCGCGTCATCGAGAGCCGCCCGATCAAGGGCACGCGGCCCCGCTTCGCGGATCCCGCCGCGGACCGCCAGTCGGCCTACGAGCTCCAGACCTCGCCGAAGGAGATCGCCGAGCTGGTGATGATCACCGACCTGCTGCGCAACGACATCGGCCAGGTCTGCGAGTTCGGCAGCGTCGCGGTCGAGGGCATGCTGCAGCTCGAGACGCTCGCCCAGGTCCACCACCTGGTGTCGACGGTCCGCGGCACCCTGCGCGAGGAATTCGACCACCTCGACGCGCTGGCCGCCTGTTTCCCCGGGGGCAGCATCACCGGGGCCCCGAAGAAGCGCGCCCGCGAGATCATTGCCGCCCTCGAACCCGTCCCGCGCGGCGTCTACTGCGGGGCCATCGGTTACCTCGGCTACGAGGGCGAGAGCCAGTTCAACATTGCGATCCGGACCCTCGAGCGTGCCGGCACCCGCTTGCGCTACCACGTCGGCGCCGGCATCGTCGCCGACTCCCGGCCGCGCCAGGAGTACGAGGAGACCCTGCACAAGGCCGCGGGAATCCGGCTGGCCCTCGAGCGGCTCGGCGGCTGAGGCCCCCGCGTCGCGGCTGCGCGGGTCAGTGCCGCATGAAGCGCGGATTCCGGCTGGAGGGCGGCGTCAGCAGGCGCATGAACGCGGTCTGCTGCTGGAGCGTGATCCGGAGTTCGTTCAGCTGGGCCGGCGTGAGGATGTCGGCAACGAGCCGGACCTCGCTGTCGACCCGGGCTTCCTGACGCTCGATCAACGCCTCGGTCAGCTTGCGCGGGTCGGCGGCAAGCTCCGGATCGGACGCCAGGTCGCGCAGCGGCGCAATCTGCGCCTGGGTGCTTCCCGAGGACGCCATCGAGTCCGAGTAGAGGTTCCATCCGGGCGGGTTCTCGGCGGCCAGGTTGGCATGCCGGGCGCGGTAGACCGCGAGCAGCTCGTCGCGCTGAGCCTCGCTGACGTCGATGGTCCGCATCACCTGGAGCAGATCGGCCTGGGCGGCGGCCTCGATGTCGTTGCCCTCCTCGCGCTGCCGCAGGGCGTTGAGGCGGGCGAGCTGGTCGCCGTCGAGGATGCTCTCGAGGGCGGACTCGAAGTCGGTCTCGGCCTCGGCCATCCGCTCCATCACGTCGGTGCCCTCGGCGGGGTCGCTGGCGTAGGGGTTGGACTTGCCGGCGCGGAGGCCCATCAGTTCGCGGATCTGCTCGCGCTGCTCACCGCTGAGCCCCACGGCCTCGTCGAGGCGGTTGAGCTTGGCCTGGTCGCGCGCGACCCGCAGCCGCTGGTAGCCGTCCTCGAGGCGGTTCATGGCGACCACCCGCTGGGCCTCGAGTCCCTTGCCCTTCGCCTCGTCGAGCCGGGCACTGAGCTTGGCCGGGTCGGTCGTCGGCTCGACCGGGGCCATCAACGACTCGCGCAGGTCGTGGCGCGGGCGCGGCGGCACCGGGGCTTCCTGCGGCGAGGCCTCGGCGGTGGTGGCGGGCGTCGCCGGATGGAGCGCCCATCCGCAGGCGAAGCCACCCACGGCTGCCACCGTGGCGATCAGGGCAATCGAAGTCGTCGAATTCATCAGGAGAGTCAGGAGAGTCGGAAAATGGGCTGGGTGGTCGGCCTGGCGGCAATTCGGGATGACGGAGGGACCTCCGCGGCGGCTTTCCGACCGGTTTCTGGGCCACCGCGACGGCCAGCTCCGGGACGGCCGGGGCCTCCGGCTGTTCCTTGGTTGTCAGGGGCTTCCGGCCCCCGGCTGCAGGGGAATATGGCTCATGCCTCGCGAATGTCACGCACCGCTGCCGTCATGTCCACCGCGCCGAAGGTCGACGAGCCGGCCACCATCACGTTGGCCCCGGCCGCCGCGCAGCGCGCCGCGGTGTCGGCCGCGATGCCGCCGTCGACCTCGATGTGGTAGCCGAGCCCGCGCTCCTCGCGCAGCGCCGCGGCCCGCTCGATCTTCGGCAGCACCTCCTCCATGAAGGCCTGGCCACCGAAGCCGGGAACCACGGTCATGCACAGCAGGAGGTCGATCTGGTCGAGGAAGGGCTCGACCTTCTCCAGCGGCGTCGCCGGGTTCAGCGACAAGCCGGCGAGGCAGCCGGCCTTGCGGGTCCTCCGCAGGGTCTCGGCGACGTCGTGGTCGGCCTCGACATGGACCGTCAGCATGTCGGCCCCCGCGGCGAGGAAGCGCTCGAGGTAGTGGTCGGGCCGCGAGATCATCAGGTGGACGTCGAGGAAAATGTCGTTGTGCTCGTGGACCGCCTGGACCACCGCCGGGCCGAAGGAGATGTTGTCGACGAAATGGCCGTCCATCACGTCGAGGTGCAGCCAGTCCGCCCCGGCGCGGATCGCCCGGCCGACCTCCTCGCCGATGCGCGAGAAGTCGGCGGCCAGCAGCGAGGGGGCGACGACGCGATCGCGGCAGGTCGGTGAAATCACGCGCCGAGCCTAGATGCCGGCCGGCGGGTGAGAAGTGCGAAGTGAGCGCGCCTGCGGCGCGAGTGCCCCGCCGTCGCTCTTCGAGCTAAGGCGGGCAGGCGAGTCAAAGGTGAAAAGTAAAACGTGCTCCGAAGCGGCGCGGTGGGGCCCTCCGCAGTCCGATGAATCGTGGGGCGATGCCCGGACCCGCGACCCGCAGCCTCACCGGCGCCCTCAAGCATCCCACCTCCCACCTCCCACCTCCCACCTCCCACCTCCCATCTCCCATCTCCCCCGCAGCTCACCCGTCCCCGAACCCGGCGGCCCCTCCGCCACGAAACCACTTTTTACTTTTTACTTTTTACTCGGCACTTCCACGCTCCGGCGTGGACCCGGTGGACATCGACCTCGCCAGCGACGATCACTTCATGCAGCTGGCGCTGCGCGAGGCGCGGCGCGCCTTCGACGCCGAAGAGGTGCCGATCGGCTGCGTGATCGTCCGCGAGGGCGGCGTGATCGCGCGCGCCTCGAACCAGGTCGAGACCCTGCGCGATGCCACCGCGCACGCCGAGATGCTCGCGCTGACCTCGGCGCAGGACGCCCTCGGCGACTGGCGTCTCGACGGCTGCACGCTCTACGTCACCAAAGAGCCCTGCCCGATGTGCGCCGGCGCCATCGTGCTGTGCCGGCCGTCGCGGGTCGTCTTCGGCTGCCCCGACGAGAAGTCCGGCGCCGCCGGCGGGTGGATCAACCTGCTGCAGTCGAATCCCCCGCTCAACCACCGCTGCGAGATCGCCCGGGGCGTGCTCGGCCCCGAGTGCGCCGCGCTGCTGCAGGGATTCTTCCGTGCCGCACGGGAGAAGAAGAAGGACCAGCGGGAGGGGCACAAGGCCCTGCGCGACGCCACGGGGCCGAACGGGAGCGGGGATGACGGCGCGTGAACGCAGGCGCCGCGGCCTCCTCGCCGCCGGCTGCGGGCTGCTCGCCCTCGCCCTGGGCTCCTGCGGGACCGTCGGATTCTACACCCAGGCCGTGGCCGGCCAGGCCGAGCTGCTCGCCAAGCGGCGGCCGATCGACGAGGTCGCCGCCACCACCGCCGACGCCGGCCTGCGCGAGCGGCTGGAGCTGACCCGCCGCCTGCTCGACTTCGCCGACCGGGAACTGCTGATGCCGTCGGGCGGCGCCTACGAGCTCTACACCGAACTCGGCCGCGAGCACCTCGTGTGGGTCGTCCACGCCGCCCCCGAGCTGTCGCTGGAGCCGAAGCGCTGGTGGTACCCGGTGGTCGGCTGCCAGGCCTACCGCGGCTACTTCCGCGAGGACCTCGCTCGGGCCGAGGCCGCCCGGCTGGAGGCCGACGGCCACGAGACCTGGATCGGCGGGGTCGACGCGTTCTCGAGCCTCGGCTGGTTCCGCGACCCCGTCCTCGACACCTTCGTCGACCGCGCCGAGGTCGACTATGCCGAGCTGATCTTCCACGAGCTGGTGCACCGCAAGTACTACCTCCCGGGTACCACCGACGAGAACGAGGCGCTCGCCGAGGCCGTCGCGCGCGAGGGGGTGCGGCGCTGGTTCCTCCGGACCGGCCGGCCGGAGCAGGCGGAGAAATACGACCGCCGCCTCGACCGACTCGCCCGCGCCCGGGAGGCGATCGTGGCCACCGCGGAGCGCCTCGAGTCGGTCTACGCGTCGGCGCGGGACGACGACTGGAAGCGCCGCAGGAAGGGCGAGGAGCTCGACCGCCTGCGCGGCGAGCTCATCACATTGCGCAGCGAGTGGGGCCGCGGCCTGAAGTCCTGGATCGAGCAGCCGGTGAACAACGCGCGGCTGAACTCGTTCACGACCTACGAGGAGGGCGTGCCGCGCTTCACCCGCCTGCTCGACGAGTGCGATGGCGACTTCGCGCGCTTCTGGGAGCGCGTCCGCGAGGCTCCCTGATCACTCCTCCAGCGCCTCGAGGAACAACTCGCCGGCGCGGCGTGCCGAGGCGGGGTTCTGTCCGGTGACCAGACGGCCGTCGCGGACCGCGTTCTCGCTGAAATCGGGCGCGGTCCTGACCTCGGCGCCGAGCTTCCCGAGTCGGGTCTCGAGGAGAAAGGGCACGACCTCGGTGAGTTCCACCGCCTTCTCCTCCGCGTTGGTGAACACGGCGACCGTGCGGCCCTTGACCAGCGGCCCGCCGTCCGCGGCCTTGGCGGCGACCAGCGCCGCCGGCCCGTGGCAAACCGCCCCGATCACCCCCTCCGCGTGGTCGACGGCGGTGATGAAGTCCCCGACCGGGTCGGCGGAGGTGAAGTCCCACATGGTCCCGTGCCCGCCGGCGAAGAACACGCCGGCCAGCTTGGCGGGATCGAGCTCGCGGATCGCCGTGGTCCCGGCCACGCCTTGCCGGCCGTCCTGACCGTCGGACTCACCGCCGAACTCCTTCCAGAAGGTGGCATTGGCCGCATCGTCGAGTTCGAGGCTCTTCGGGTCGACCGGGGCGAAGCCACCCGCCGGGCTGGCCAGCACCACCGGGTGGCCGGCCTCGCGGAACACCTCGTGCGGGTGCGCCGCCTCGGACAGGTAGAAGCCGGTCGGCTCGCCGGTCTCGCCGAGCTCGCCGTGGTTGGTGAGGACGAGGGCGATCGGCGCCTTGTCGGCGGTTTCGGCGGCTTCGGGCTTTTCTGTGGCGGCGTCGGCGGCCTGTGCGGCGCCATGGCCGAACAGGGTTCCGAGCAGGGCAAGGAGTGGGATCAGGCGTTTCATGAGGCTCCCTACACCCGCTGCGGGGCGAGGCAAGCGGGAGCTGGGGCGCCGGCGATCCGGCCTTGCTGCCTCCCGCCGGAGAACCCACCCTCCGGGCGTGTCCGGGAAGTCTGGCATCTTTGCCGTCGTCGGCAGCGACGAGGGACGGGTCAAGGAGGAGGCCCTGCGGCTCCACCGCGAGCTGACCGGTGGCAACGACGACGGCTTCACCCACGAGACCATCGACGGCGCCGCCGACAACTCGGACGGCGCCTTCGAGGTCTGCCGCTCGGCCGTGGAGGCCCTGCAGACGCTGCCCTTCTTCGGCGGCGAGAAGGTCGTTTGGCTCAAGAACGCCAACTTCCTCGCCGACGACGTCACCGGGCGCGCCGAGCGCACGCTGTCGGGGCTCGAGTCGCTGCGCGACTGCCTCGAGGCCGGCCTGGGTCCCGGCGTGACCTTCCTGATCAGCGCGACCCAGGTCGACAAGCGCCGCGCCTTCTGGAAGTTCCTGCAGAAGGCGGCCAAGCTGAAGAGCTACGACAAGATCGACACCTCGCGCGAAGGCTGGCAGGAGCAAGTGGCGGTGCTGGTGGAGGGCCGCGCCCGCGACCTCGGACTCGAGTTCGACGACGAGGCCCTCGCCCTCTTCGTGATGCTGGCGGGCGAGGCGACCCAGCAGATCAGCAGCGAGCTGGAAAAGCTCGACCTTTTCCTCGGCGCCGGGCGCCGCCGCGTCGAGGTCGAGGACGTCCGCCGGCTGGTTCCGCTGAGCCGCGCCGGAATCGTCTTCGAGATCGGCAACGCGCTGCAGCGGGGCGACGCGGCGAGGGCCATCGAGCTGATCGACCGCCAGCTCGAGCACGGCGAGAACGCCATCGGCCTGATGCGCGCCTCGATCATCCCGACGGTGCGCAACCTGTTCATGGCCAAGGTGGTGGCCGAGATGGGCATCCGCGAGCCTGACTACAAGATGTTCGCCGCCGCGCTCGACCGGCTGCCGGCGATCCAGCGCGGCTTCCTGCCGCAGAAGAAGTCCGGCGGGGTCAATGCCTACCCGATCTTCCTCAACCTGAAGGCGGCGGCGGGCTTTCCGATGGAGCGACTGCGGGGGATCCTCGAGTCCGCCCTCAAGGCCGACCAGACGCTGGTCACCCGCCAACTCGACCCGCGCTTCGTGCTCCACCGCCTGGTCGCCGAGTTCAGTGCCTCGGCCGGTCGCTAGCGCCCTGACCGGCCAGCAGGTGGTCCTGATTCAGGACCAGGATGGATGGGATGGATGGGATTTTCTGTGCTGAATCCTGCGGATTCCTTGCCTGGAGCCCCGAGGACCAGGAATTCATCCCTTAACCATCTTATCCATCCTGGTCCGAAATCCCTCCACCCCGGTTTCGCGGGTCCTCGGCCCGGGCCTCGCGGGTCCGCGTCCGCCACGCCTTGGCTTGACAGGCTGGCGCTGGCGTGCATTCTCCCGCTCCCCGCCGCGTCGGTAACGTGGTGGTGAGACTACTACCGCCATGAAAACGGAATTCCATCCTGACTACCACCCGGCTGTCTTCGTCGACATGAGCACGGGTGCCCGCTTCATCACCCGCTCGACCAAGACCTCGGAAAAGAAGGAGGTCATCGACGGCGTCGAACACAACGTGATCTCGATGGGTGTCACCTCCGACTCCCACCCCTTCTTCACCGGGCAGAAGCAGTTCGTCGACACCGAGGGCCGCATCGACAAGTTCCAGAAGCGCTTCGGCACCGTCCGCCGCGCCAAGAAGCCGAAGCTCTCCGCCGAATAAGCCCGGAGCCCGCCCGAAAGCTTTTCCCAAGCGCCCGTCCGCAGTCCGCGGCCGGGCGCTTTTTTGGGATTCAATGTCGAGTGTCCAACAAGGAATCTTCAATATCCAATGACTCCGCCTCGCTGCCACTGGTCATTGGCGGTTTCCCGCTGAAGATTGGATATTCCCATGCGCCTGCTCGATGAACGCCGCCCGGTCGTCTACGCGATCGTTCTCGGCATCTGGCTCGAGGTGTTCCTCTACTGCACCCTCCACGACCAGTACCTGGTCACCCTCGCCCCCGAGCACTTCACGGTCTACCACCCGCCGCTGTGGGGGATCGAAAACGAGCGCCTGCTGGCGCTGGCCTGGGCCTTCCGGGCATCGATCGGCCCCGGGCTCGTCCTCGGCCTCGCCGCAGCCTTCGTCGGGCGCGCGGGAAGCCGGCCAAGGATGCCGGTCGCTGCCATGCTCAAGGCGGTCGCCCTCGGCCTGCTGGTCACCGAGCTCGCCGGTCTCGCCGCCGGTGCCTGGTCGTGGTTCACTGGCCGGACGATCTACCCGGAGGCGATCTACCCCGAGCTGACCCGCCCGCTGGTCACCGCCCAGTCGATCCAACTGACCTGCTACCTCGCCGGCACCCTGGTCGCCGCGGGGTTCCTGCGGTGGGTTTGGCGCTGGCGGGCCGGCTGCGCCGGAGACGGAAGACGGGAAGACCGAAGACGGAAGACTTGAGGCGGCGGCGCCGACGCCGGGGGGCCAGGGACCGGACCGCAGTCCGCCGTGGCGGATCAGCCTGCCCGAGACCACCCTTGGACTCCGCGCCAGCCTGTTCCCAGCCGAAGGCCTTGGAGTGCGGCGGCTCGACTCCGCTTTTCCGGGTCGTTCGGGGAAAGCTCCGAAACGAGGAGGTTCCGGGTCGCCCTACCGGTTTCGTGGGCGGCAACCCCGGTTCAACCCTGACACCTTGGAGGCTGCAAACCCCTCCCCAACCCGCCACCCAACCCGCTGGCACAGTCCCCGAACGACACCCAAAGCGGCGTGATCCCGCCGCAGTCCAAAGCGCCTGCCGGCGCCGGAGACGGCCGACGGGAAGACCGAAGACGGAAGACTTGAGGCGGCCGGACCGCGCGACCCCCTAGGCCGCCGAAGCCTTGGCGAAGGAGGCAGTCGCGCCCGGGAGCACCGGATGGCTTCCATTCGGCCCTTGGCCTCGCTGGCGCGAGTGAATCGAGAACGAGAACGAGGACGAGAACGAGGACGCGCGGGACGAGGACGGACCGCCGACAAAAAAAGCCGGCCCCGCGGAACGGGGCCGGCTGTGAATGGATCGCGGGAGTCGCGATCGGCGGGGCGGAAGCGGATCAGTTGTCCTCTTCCTCGTCCTCGCCGGACGGGCTCCACTCCTCGGCCGCGGCGGCGGCGAGGTTGAAGGCCTGCTCGAGACCGACCATCTCGGAGGACGGACGCAGGCTCTCGAAGCTCGCGCTCTCCTTCTTGAGGTCTTCCTCGCTGTAGCTGACCGCCTTGATCGAGAGACCGATGCGGCGCTCGACCTTGTCGACCTTGATGACGCGGGCCTCGACTTCCTCGCCGACCTTGATGACGTCCTTGACCTTCTCCACGTGGTCCTCGCTGAGCTGCGAGATGTGGATCAGGCCGTCGATGTCGTCGTTGAGGTTCACGAAGGCGCCGAAGGAGGCGATCTTGGCCACCGTGCCCTTCACCAGGTCGCCGACCTTGAAGCGGTCGTCGATGTGGCTCCACGGATCGTCCTCGAGCTGCTTGAGGCCCAGCGACACGCGCTGGTTGGCCTTGTCGATCGAGAGCACGATCGCCTCGACCTCCTCGTTCTTCTTGAGGACCTCCGACGGGTGGTTGATCTTGCGCGTCCAGGACATGTCCGAGACGTGGACCATGCCGTCGATACCCTCCTCGAGCTCGACGAAGGCGCCG
>JAUIJB010000132.1 GCA_030430455.1 Verrucomicrobiia bacterium
CCCGAACCGCGCGGGCTCAGCGCGTAGGTCTCGACCCCGTTGGCCGAACGCGAGCCGTTGCCGTTGTTGAAATGGAGCGAGATGAAGACCGAGTCCGGGACGCGGTTGGCGAAACGCACCCGCTCGCCGAGGGAGGGGTAGGTGTCACCGGTGCGCGTCATCCGCACGCGGAAGCTGCGCCGTTCGAGCTCGCGCTTGAGGTAGAGGCCCAGCGAGAGGGTGTAGGTTTTCTCGTGCGTGCCGAGCACGCTGGGCGTGCCGGAGTCGTGGCCGCCGTGGCCGGGGTCGACGACCACCGTGGTGAAGGGTTTGGCAGTGGCGATGTGGCTGGGGCGCAGGACGGGGTCGATGAGCTTGGCGAAGTCGATGCGCGAGAAGAGGTGATTGCCGTCGCGCGACTGCAGCCGGTAGCTGAGGCGGAAGAGGACACCGTTGATGAACAGGCGGTCGCTCCCGGCGACGATCCGCATCTCGATCTGCGGCGAGCGGAAGACGAGCGTGTTGCCCGCTGAGCTCAGCGAGGTGAAGCGGTAGAAGTCCCGGATGTTCTGCGCCGTGATGTAGTCGCGACCGTCGATCTTGACCACGGTCCAGGCGAAGCCCCGCTGGGCACCGAGCCACGCCGGGAGGCAGGCGGAGGCCGCGGCGAGCGAACGCAGCACGGCCCTTCGCGCGGTGGGTGCGGGGAAGGCGTCTTGCATGGCGGCGGGTGGGAGCGGAAGCGGGTTGGGATCGGCGGTGGATGGGACTCTGCGGCGGCGAATAAGACTTCGGAACCGCCCTCCCGTTCAAGTCTTTTCGCTCGACCCGGGGTGGCCCGCGGGCGGTCTCGCGGCGTCGGGCTGCGCTGATCCACCCGATTTCAAGGGGTGCAGCGACTTCGCGCAGCTGCCCGGCCGGCTCGCGCATGACCGCATTGTCATGCTCTGCCAGAGCCCGATTCTGTCGGACCCCCCGGTTCCGGCACCAGACGGATTCGGATCTGCCGAACCGCCCGGCTGTCGCGTCATTGATCTCGATCAACTCCTCCCCCGTTCGCCTCGCCCGGATCGCTCACCAAGCTCCGGGCTTTGGCTTGCCCTCGTTGACGCTGAGGGCGTCCGCGTCGTGCCCCGCTCGGCCAGGGTGTCCGCCCAGCCGCTTCGCCGCTCCCGGCCGCCGCCTACCCCGCCTCAACGGATGGCGGCGCCTCGCCTGCGGAGGTGGTGACCGATCCGGGCGAGGGCACCTGGGGAAGGCCGGCGAGGAATAAGGCTTTGCATTGCCGGGGCCGAGCACGCACTTTCCGCGCTCCCATCCCATGTCCGCAGAGATCCCGAAGGCCTACGATCCGAGCCAGGTAGAAGATCGTTGGTTTGCCCGCTGGACCGGCGACGACGCCTTCCACGGCGACGCCGCGTCCGAAAAGCCTCCGTACAGCATCGTCATCCCGCCACCGAACGTGACGGGCGTGCTGACGCTCGGCCATGTCTTGAACAACACCATCCAAGACATCCTCGCCCGCCGCGCGCGGCAGGAGGGCAAGGAGGTGATGTGGCTGCCGGGCACCGACCACGCCGGCATCGCCACCCAGTCGAAGGTGGTGAAGGCGCTTGCCGAAGAGGGGAAGTCGCGCCGCGAGATCGGCCGCGAGAAGTTCCTCGAGCGCGCGTGGGAGTGGAAGGAGAAGCACGGCGGGATCATCATCCAGCAGCTCAAGAAACTGGGCTGCAGCTGCGACTGGGGCCGCGAGCGCTTCACCATGGACGAGGGCTATTCGCGCCAGGTGCAGGACTGCTTCGTGCACTTTTTCAACAGCGGCCACATCTACCGCGGCAAGCGCATGGTGAACTGGTGCCCGGCCTCGCTGACCGCGCTTTCCGACGAGGAGGTCATCATGACCCCCAAGCAGAGCAAGCTGTTCTACATGCGCTACCGGGTCGCCGGCGAGGAGGACGAGTTCCTGGAGATCGCCACCACCCGCCCCGAGACGCTGATGGGTGACAGCGCCGTCGCGGTGAACCCGGACGACCCGCGCTACAAGCACCTGGTGGGCAAGCACGTGATCCGCCCGTTCCCCGAGGCGGAGATCCCGATCATCGCCGACGAGCACATCGACCCTGAGTTCGGCACCGGCGTGCTCAAAGTCACGCCCGCCCACGACAAGGCCGACTTCGAGATCGGGCTGCGCAACGACCTTGAGATCATCGACGTGCTGAACCCCGACGGCACGCTGAACGCCCTCGCCGGCGAGGAGTTCGACGGCATGGACCGCTTCGAGGCGCGCCGCCGGGCGGCCGAGAAGCTGGACGAGATGGGCCTGTTGATCCGCGTGGAAGAGCACGAGAACAAGGTCGGTATCAGCGAGCGCGGCGGGGTGCCGATCGAGCCGCGCATCTCCATGCAGTGGTTCCTGCGCTACCCGAAGGTCGAGGAATCGACCCGGGCGGTCGCCGAGCGCGAGATCAAATTCCGCCCCGAGCGCTGGGCGAAGACCTACGCCCACTGGATGGAGAACATCCAGGACTGGTGCATCAGCCGCCAGCTGTGGTGGGGCCACCGCATCCCGGTGTGGTACCGCAAAGACCGCGCCGAGGAGCTGCAGGGGGCGGAGAGCCTGGACAAGGAGACCGCCGGCGATGCGCTGCACGTCGGCGTCGACCCGCCTGCCGACCCCGGCAACTGGGTGCAGGACGACGACGTGCTCGACACCTGGTTCAGCTCCTGGTTGTGGCCCTTCGCCACCATGGACGAGGACACCCGGATGAAGTTCTACCCGACCTCCGACCTGGTGACGGGGCCGGACATCATCTTCTTCTGGGTGGCGCGCATGATCATGGCCGGCTACGAGTTCACCGGCGAGCGCCCCTTTGCCAATGTCTTCTTCACCTCGATCATCCGGGACAAACTCGGGCGCAAGATGTCGAAGAGCCTCGGCAACTCGCCCGACCCGCTCGACCTGATCGCCAAGTATGGCGCCGATGCGCTGCGCTTCTCGATCATGCGGATCGCGCCCAGCGGCAGCGACGTGCGCTTCATCGACAACCGCAAGAGCGAGGACGAGGAGAGCGACTGCCCGCAGGTCGAAGAGGGCCGCAACTTCGCCAACAAGCTATGGAACGCCTGCCGCTTCCGGCAGATGGTCGGCGGCGGGGTGGGCGAGATCGACCCCGGCTCGCTGTCGATCTACGACATCGACATCCTGGCGAAACTGGACGCCCTGGCGGCCGATTTGGAACGCGGCTACGAGAGCTACAAGTTCCAAGAGATCGCCGGCAAACTGTACGAGTTTTTCTGGAGCCACTATTGCGACTGGTACCTGGAGTCAGCCAAACGCCACTTCCGCGACGACGCCGACCCCGCGGCGCGCGGGCGGACCTTGGCGGTCATCGACACCGTCCTCGCGCGCTACCTGCAGCTCCTCCACCCCTACATGCCGCACATCACCGAGGAGCTGTGGGAGAAGCTCGGCTTCGGAGACGGCGGATTGCTCATGCTCGCCGAACTGCCGCCCACAGCGGCCCTCGACCGGCAGGCCGGCGAGGCGCGGGAAGCCGGCGCGCGCGCGGAGGCCGTCTTCGCCGCGACCACCGGCGCTCGGCATGTGAAGGCGCAGTACCACCTCGCCTCGAAACGCGATGTCCGGTTCGTGCTCGACCCCGCCGAGGAAGCGGCCGGGTGGGTCGAGGCCGAACTGGACACCCTCAAGGCGCTGGTCGGCGCGGGCGAGATCGAGGTCTCCCCCGGCTTCGATCAACAGAAGGGCACCGCGTCGTTCCTGACCCCGCTCGGGAAGATGTATCTCCCGCTGGAGGGCCTGATCGACGCCGATGCTGAACGCGCCCGCATCGGCAAGGAACTCGGCAAGGTGGAGAAGGACCTCAAATCGGTCGCCGCGAAGCTCGCCAACTCAAAGTTCACCGAGAACGCGCCCAAGGAGATCGTCGAGGAAAACCGGGCGCGCCGCGAGGCATTGAAGGCCAAAGTCGAGCAACTCAACGCGATGCTCGAGAACCTCGCCTAGCCCGAACGGCGTTCGTTTAAGGATAGGCA
>JAUIJB010000076.1 GCA_030430455.1 Verrucomicrobiia bacterium
GCAGGCGGCGAAGGCCTGCTCGACGAACTCGCGGCTGCCGATGACCAGGCCGTCGCTGAAGTAGCGCACGCGACATCGCAGGTAAGTGGCCCGGTCGAGGCGGCCGCCTTGCTCGAGGACTTTCAACGCGGTCTCCCGGGGAATGCGGTCCCGGGTGAACGTGGTGCCGGGGCGATCCTTCTCGCGGGCGAGCTGCTCGGCTTGTGCGGCTTCTGTTTCCGGCAGCCCGAAGAGCCAGCAGCGCCATCGCTGGAGACCCTCCCGGTGGGTCTTCGGTCGCTGGTGGTCGGGAAGGCGCCCGCCGTGGGGTGCCAGAGAGTTGAGGAAGGCGACGGCCTGGCGGGCGAGCCGGCCGCCGGCGAGTGCCTCGGCGTAGCCGCACCAGCGGTAGTCGGCGGGGTCGTCGCAGAGGCTGGCGCGCACGGGATTGAGGTCGATGTAGGCGGCCATCGCGCGCAGGGCATGGCATTCGCCCTGGACGAGCACCGAGCGGAAGCGGTCCTCCCAGAGGGTGCCCTTGCGCCGGTGGCGTCCGTTGAACCACTGGGTGAAGCGCTGCTTGAGCGTCTTCATGAAGGAACTGATGTCCCACATCCGGGCAAACCATCGCTCGCGAAGCGCCTCGGCGCCCTCGGCGTTGCCGCTGGAGCGAAGGTGGTTCAGCTCCCACTCCAGTTCGTTGGCGCGCTTGTTGCCGAGGGTGCCTCGGACCAGGCGGACGAGGGCATCGTCGGTGGGGAGATCCCCGGGGGCGGGGCGCCGCGGGACCTCGACCAGAAGGTGGAAGTGGTTCGACAGGATGCAGAAGGAGAGGATGCGTAGCCCGCAGAGCTTCTCGTAGAGCCGCATGAGCCTGACAAAGTGCTCTTTTTCCGCATCACCGAGCAGGAACTCCCGACCGACGATGCGTGATACGCAGTGGAAGTAGGCAACCGGCAGGTGCTTCGGGCCACGGAAACGAGGACGGCGCATGAAAGGAGGAAAACAGGCTCGGCAAGCGAGATCAATACCTTATTAAAGGGACAGACACTTAATGAGAAATTCCTTATTAAAGGGACAGACACTTAATGAGAAATTCGGATCAAGTTGTGCAGCCTGTACCCATCAGTTCAAATTTGACGCAGCACTAGTCGCCGGGCGACGGCCGGGTAGCGTTCTTGCTGGCCGGGAGGGATTCGTTGGCAGCCTCGATGCGGTGGAGGTTGTCCAGCCCGCGGACGCGGTGGGTCGAGAAATCGCGCACCGAGCGGAGGACGAACATCGGCGTGTCCGCCGCGGTCTGCGCCTCGAAGCGGTCGAAGGCGATGTCGGTGACCTCATCGAGCACCACCGCGGGACGGCGGTCCTCGTTGATGAACTCGAAGTCTACGTCATGGACCCGGATCCCCCGGGCGTGGCGGACGTAGAGGCCGTAGGCGGGCAGCAGGCCGAACATGCTCGGCTCCGGGTAGGCGGCCTCCTGTTCCGGCACCGCGTAGGGGTCGCTCCGTCCTCGTCCCGCGGGACCGGCCCGGGGCGCGAAGAAGGGGTTCACCAGGTCCTCCGGTTGTTCCGCCACCTGCGCCATCGTCAGCCCGCCGCGATAGACGATGCGGACATTGCTGATCGTGACGTCCTCGATCGGATGATCCGCCAGCCCCACGATCTGCGAGGCGTAGCGGGCGTCCGCGTTGTGGACGATGACATTGCTGATGTGGACCCGGCGCAGGGATCCGACCGGCGTGCCCTCCGGTCCGCGGGCCCGGTTGCCGAGGCGGAGGAACAGCGGCGCGTTGACGATGTCGCGCATCGTCAGGTTGCTGATCGTGACGTCCTCGAGCTGGCCGCCGTCGACGATCTCGAGGGCGAGGCCACGGCAATGGTCGAACACGCAGTTGGAGATCGTGATGTTGCGGAAGCCGCCGTTCGACTCGGTGCCGAACTTGATCCGCCCGGTCGGGCCGCCGCGGTCGGGCGCGGGCTCCAGCGAGCGCTCGAAGGTCCCGTCGAGCAGCGAGCCGACCGCGTAGCCGCTGACCTGGCAGTTGGTGATCGTGACGTTCTCCGTCGCACGCGCCTCGCCGAGGGCGAAGGAGCTCTTGAGGACGATGGCGTCGTCGCGCGGCGAATTCACCAGGCAGTTGGACACGCGGACGTTGCGGCAGGCATCGATGTCGAAGCCGTCGCGGTTGGTGTCGACCCGGAGGTTGTCGATGGTCAGGTTGTCGACCCCGGTCGCGAGCAGGGCGAAGTGGCCGGCCCGGAACATGGAGATGTCCCGCAGGGTGACGTTGCGGCAGTTCTTCAGCGCGATGGCCTTGTCGCCGTTGCCCACCCGGCTCTCGCGGTAGCGCCCCCGCGCAGGGATGCCCCCCGGGTCTCCACCGGCGGATTCCGCCTCCCGCTCCGCGGGGCGCAGGAAGCGGCGGGCGCCGACCAGGCCGCGACCGTCGATGAGTCCCGCTCCGGTGATCGACACCTTCTCGAGCCCGATGCCCCAGATCAGGCTGTTGCGCCAGTGGCTGTGGCCGAAGTCCTGGTAGCGGTGCTCGTCGCCCCACACGTTGGGCTCCGGCGGGTCGTAGCCCGGCTCGCCGTCGGCGGGCGGATCGGCGGCCAGCAGGGTCGCCCCGGGGCCGAGATGCAGGTTGATGTGGCTGCGCAGGCGGACCGAGTAGCTCAGGTAGGTCCCGGCGGGGAGGTGAACCGTTCCCCCGCCGGCCCCCGCCGCGGCGTCGATGGCGGCCTGGATCGCCGGCGTGTCGATCGAGACGCCGTCGCCCTTGGCCCCGTAGTCCATGGGATCGAAAACCGGCGAGGCCGCGATCCGCAGCGCGAGGCCGACCAGCGCAGCGGCGGCGAGAAGCAGGCGAGTCGGCATGGGGGTCGGGTGGCTCGTGGGTTGATGGCGGAGTGCGCCCGGTCAGTTGCCGAAGGCCAGGCGCGCGCGGTATTCGGGCTCCGCCACCGGGTCATCGATCCGCAGCAGCGGCGAGCCGCCCTCCTTCAGCTCGGCCTGCACCTCGGGCGGCAGGTCGCCGAGGTAGGTGACGTCGGGCGGCAGCGGGTGGAAGACGAACACGAGGTCCCCGTCGTCCAGCCGATCCGCAAACTTGCGCAGGCCGAGGTCCCAGGTCTGGCCGAAGTAGAAATGGTCCGCCACCAGCTCGCCGTCGATGAAGGCGGCGACCCGGTCGCCGACGTAGGGCATCCGCAGCCACAGGTCGTTCGTCCGCAAGGCGGCCGCGTCCACCGAGACCACCAGCCGCCGCTTGCCGACCCGGGTCACCTCCACCCGCGGCTCGATCGGCTCGAATTCGAGCCGCCGGGCAGCCATGCCCGCGGGCGCGGCGGCCTCCTGCCCGAGGGTGCCACGGTTCGTGCGCAGCTCGGAGGCGGCCGCGGCGGGATAGACCGTCAGCTCGATCGCCGGCCGGCCGACGGAGCGCAGCTCCAGTCCCTCCGGTGCGGGGAAGCCGTCGGCGTCGGCGAACACCAGCCGCGTGTCGTCGGCGTGGGCAAGCGTCAGGGCCATGTCCCGCGGGATGACCAGGAAATGGCGGTCGTCGCGGCGGAAGCGGAAGGCCTGCCCGGCCCGGCCCGAGACGATCGTGAGGCCGTCGCGACGGACCGCCTCGCAGCCATCGCGGGCTTCGAACCCGGCTTCGCCGGCGAAGACCAGCTCGGGCTCCATCCCCCCGACCGTCATGAAGACGGTGTGGGTCCCGTCGTCGCCCTGCAGCGTGGCCAGGGGCTGGACGGTCGCCGAGCGCAGGATCAGTCCGTCGAGGTCGAGGTTGAACGGCAGGACCCCGCTGGCGTCCTTGCTGAGGGTGAAGGTGCCCTCATGAGGGAAGCCCGCGGCGGTGTCGCCCTCACCATCGCGCAACTCGATCCGCTGGCCGGTGAGGTCGTGGTTCTCGACGTGATCCTGGAAGTTGTGCAGGAAGACGAAGCCGCCGCGGCCATCCGTGCGGACGGCCCAGCGCAGGGTGTCGACGTCGTCCGGCTCGATCGCGGCATTGGTCGCCGGCAGGATCGGCGTCATCGGCGCGAGGCGGTCGCCCCACTCTTCCAGCATCAGGTGCAGCAGCTTCAACTCGCGATGGTGGGCGCGCATCTCGCCGAACTCCCCGATCGGTGCCTGGTAGTCGTAGTTGATGCGCGGCAACCCGCCGGACTGCTCGTTGGAGAAGTGGCCGTCGAACACCGGGTTCGAGCCGCCGTGGTACATGTAGTAGCCGATGCCGTTGGCGCCGCTGCCCAGGGTGCGGACGATGAGCGGTGCCAGGCTCGAGGGCAGCACGGTGGTGCGGCGCTTGTAGGTCAGCGAGATCCCGGCGCCGAGTTCCGCCGGGATCGACGGGTAAAGCTCCGTGTCGTAGCTGACCGGCGGGTAGTCGGGGTTTCGGCGGATGTCCTTGAACAGGTAGAAGACGGAGGGCTGCGGCGGCGCCCAGAAGGGGTAGGCGTAGCCCGCGGTGACGGGGATGCTGCCCTTGGTAACGATGGAGGCGTTGCCCCAGCCGGTCGCGGTGTAGAGCGGGACGTCGATCCCGTGGGAGCGGGCGATCCGCTTGAGCGTCGCCATGTGGTCGCGACCCTCGTCGGCGAACTTGTTCTCGGGTCCGCCCGGGGTGATCTGAATGTGGGTGACGTCGACGTCGCGGTCGGCCACCGTCAGCTCCCGCGGCGCGCCGGGGTAGGTCCACTCCCAGGGTGCGGCACTGTGCTGGTATTCGTTTTCCAGCTGCACCCCGACCACCGGGCCGCCGTCGGCGAAGAGCAACCCGCGGAGCTGGCGGGCGATCTCCCCGTAGAGCCGGTCGGCGTAGAACAGGTAGCCGGGGTCGTTGGAGCGGATCTCGACCGGCCGGCCGTAGATCCAGTCGGGAATGCCGCCGTTGCGCATCTCGCCGTGGCAGAAGGGTCCCATCCGCACGATCGCCCGCAGGTCGTTGGCCGCGCACAGCTCGAGGAAGCGGCGGAGGTTGAGGTCACCCGTCCAGTCGAACTCGCCCTCGCGCCGCTCGTGCAGGTTCCAGAACACGTAGGTGGCGATCACGTTGATGCCGCCGGCCTTCATCTTGCGGATCGCCTCGTCCCAGTACTCCGCCGGGTAGCGCGAGTAGTGGATCTCGCCGACGACCGGAATCCACGGTTGGCCGCTGAGCTCGATGAACTGGTTGTTCACCTCGACCCGCTCCCCGGTGACGCTCGCGCCGCCGAGTTCGAGGTGCCCGCGCCGCACCGGGGGCCGCGGCGCATCGAGATCGAGCGAGTGGGTGCGTTCGGCCAGCACGGGGGGCGTCGCCGCAACGACCCCTGTCAGGAACAATCGGAGCAGGGTTTTCATCGGGGAATCCACTTGTCTTTGCATGGGCGTGGCCTGCCAGGGAGCGGTGTGCCGCTGGTTGTCTCTCAGTCCGCGTTCGCGGAGTCTCTAACGTAGGAAAGCGCCCGATATTTCCAAAAGCGTGTCCGCCTGATCCGTGCCGACGCCGGTCCGGAACCCCGATACCCACCTGACGCGTGGATTCCCGTCTTTCCCCCGTCGCCTCGCTTCCAGCTTCGGCTCCGCCCGCTGCGCCAGCAGGGAGGAGGGGACCAGACGGCCGACGAACGCTGCGAGAAACAGCCGGCCGGGGGTGCCTTGGGTCATGGGTTCGTCGGGAAACCTGCGCGGCGGGAGGGCCGGTGGCGGGTCACAGAAGGCCAGATTGAGCCACCCGGCCGAGGGCACTCATGACGCCCCGGCTTCGGGTGGGAGGGGGGCGGATACGGCGGGAATCGTCGTCCCGGCAGATCGCCCGCAACCTTTCCGTTGTCGCGGGGTTGCTCATGGTTCGATTCCCCAAGATCATGAAAACCTGCTCCATTTCCCTGCTCGGCTCCGCCTTCCTCCTGTTCGGGTCCGGCCTCCAGTCCACCGAGGCCGCCGATGTCGACGGTCGCTGGAATGCCCGGGTCGAGGGCCCGCGCGGCCCCCGGACCATCGAGTTCGAACTCAAGGCCGAGGGTGACAAGCTCAGTGGCAAGACGATCTCCCGCTTCGGTGGCCAGGCCCGCGAGACCGAGATCCAGGACGGCAAGATCGACGGCGACACGCTGAGTTTCGTCCAGGTGCTCGACTTTCGCGGCAATGAGATGCGGATCTCCTACACCGGCAAGGTCGGCGAGGAGGGGATCTCCTTCACTCGCCAGGTCGGCGACCGTCCCGCGTCCGAGTTCCAGGCGAGCCGGGGCGCCGCGGAACCGGGCGATCCCGCGATCCCGCGCCGGCGCGGCCAACCGGTGGAGGTCGGACCCGACGACAAGCCCGCCTTCGAGGACCCGCCCGCGGGGTTCAACGCCGTCAAGGACGACGTGCCCCACGGCAAGCTCGAGATGATCGAGTATGAATCGAAGGTGGTCGGCACCACCCGGAAGATGCAGGTCTACACCCCGCCGGGATACACGGAGGACAAGAAGTACCCGGTCCTCTACCTCCTCCACGGCATCGGCGGCGACGAAGCCGAGTGGCAGAACCTCGCGCGGGTGAATGCGATCCTCGACAATCTCATCGCCGGGGAAAAGGCGGTGCCGATGATCGTGGTGATGCCGAATGGTCGGGCCCAGGTCGACGACCGGGCCGAGACCGGCATGTCGTCCGCTCCCGCCTTCGCCAAGTTCGAGCCCGTCCTGCTCGACGAGGTGATCCCGACCATCGACTCGCGCTACAGCACCCACTCCAGTCGCGAGGCCCGTGCCCTGGCCGGTCTTTCCATGGGCGGCGGGCAGACCCTCAACTTCGGTCTCGCGCACCTCGACACCTTCGCCTGGGTGGGGGGCTTCTCGTCCGCCCCGAACACCAAGCCACCGGCCGAGCTGGTTCCCGATCCCGGGAAAGCCAAAGAGCAACTCAAGCTGCTCATGATCTCCTGCGGCACCAAGGACGGCCTGTTCGGGATCAGCAAGGGCGTCCACACCTACCTCAAGGAGAAGGAGGTCCCCCACGTCTGGCACGTCGACGACCGCGGTCACGACGGCGGCCACTGGGCGAACGCCCTGTGGTACTTCGCCCAGCAGATCTTCCAGTAGGCTGCGGCGGCGAGGTCGTCGACGACCCGGACGACTTCCGGCGCGGCGACCGGATTCCTCGAGCTCGGGCGGATCGACCCTGTTTCCCCGGTCATCGGTGGCGGTCGCTTCGCCCGCCGGGAGGCTCATACCGTGTCAGTGAAGCAACCTGACTCTCCTGGTCGGGTGGGATGGCCGCAGATTGCGCAGATGAGCGCAGATGGATTCTGAAATCTGCGTCAATCTGCGGCCTCCCTTCCGTGGAACCTCAGAAGGTCGGATTGAATCTCAGAACTCGTATCCGCTCCGGCGAGCGAACCCGAGTCGGCGGAGCCGCGGACCGCCGTCGCCAGGCTCGGACTGGTGACGGCCAGAAGCAGGGAATGACGGAGCATCAAAAAGAGGTCGAAGCCGCTCGAGAGTCGGGCTTGTCGGCCTCCTTCAGGGGCGGGCCGATGTAGAACCCCGGATGGGGTGGCTGGTTGTAGCCGACGTTCTGCCAGGCAAGGGCGAGACGGTACTGGCGGTCCTGCACCAGCGTGACCATGCGGTGCCCGGTCGGGATCGTCGTGGTGTAGATCCGCAGTTCGTCGCCGTCCCGGGTCCGCCAGATGACCTCCTCGCGCCAGTCGCCCAGAATGTCGCCGCTCAGCACCGGCGTCGATTTCGTGCCGTTGCAGGATTGGCAGCCGCGGGCTTCCAGCAGCCGGTTCCGGCGGGATGTCTCCCAATCCCACTTGTCGATCCAGTTGCTGTCGAGGATCTCGCGCAGAAGGTCGCCGTCCCACCAGATGGCGAAGTTGGCGGAGCGGGGATTGGTCTCGGAGATCTTGTTTCCGTCGACGTCGAACAGCCCGCCGATTCCGCCCCCGGCGACCCAGGATTCGGCCCCGGGATAGCGGGGGTCGATGTCGGCCGCCAAGCCGCGACCGGGGCCCTCCTTCCCGCTTGTGGTCGGCTTCCTCCAGAGAACCTCGCCGTCGGCGGCATCGTAGAAGTGCGCTCCCGCATCCCGCACCGGCTCCTGGATGCGGAAGACCTCGAGGCCCGGCCGCCGGGGATCGAGGTCCGACACATGCAGGGCGTCGCCGTGGCCCAGTCGGGTGCTGTAGAGGCCGCTCCCGTCGTCGTCGATGGTGCAGCCGCCGTAGACGATCTCGTCCCTGCCGTCGCCATCGACATCGGCCACGCTGAGTCCGTGGTTCCCCTGCCCGCCGAACGGCCGGTTTTCGCGGCCGTCCGAGCTGTCGAATGTCCATCGGTGCCGCAGCTTGCCATCGCGGAAGTCCCAGGCAACCAGCACCGTTCGGGTGTAGTATCCCCGGCACATGACCAGGCTGGGGTGCTTTCCGTCCAGGTAGGCCACGCAGGCGAGGAAACGGTCCATGCGGTTTCCGTAGGCGTCACCCCACACCTCGTCCATCTGCCGCGGGCTGGGGCTGTGGGTCTCCGGATGCCGCTGCGGCAGGTAGTCCGTCGTCGCCAGCTCCGCCCCGGTCTGGCCGTCGAACACGGTCAGGAACTCGGGACCTTCGAGGATGCGGCCGCTCCGGTCGCGGTGGTTGGCATTGCGGTCTCCAATGATCCCGCCCTTGCCATCCACGGATCCGTCCGCCGTCTTGCAGGCCACTTCCGCGCGGCCGTCGCCGTCAAAGTCGTAGACCATGAAGTGCGAGTAGTGCGCCCCCTCCCGGATGTTCCTGCCCAGGTTGATCTCCCAGAGCTTGGTGCCGTCCATCTTGTAAGCCTGCAGGATGATCGGGTCGGTACGCCCCTCGTGCGAGTTGTCCTTTGCCCGCCCGGCCTGGTGCAGGATGATCTCGTACTGACCGTCGCCATCCAGGTCGGCCACCGTCGCTTCGTTCGGTCCATAGCCGCGGGGCGTGTCGATGGGGATGGACAGGAAGCCCGCGGGCGCATCCGCCGGCACCTTGAAGCGCCCGAAGGATTTGCTTTCCTGGTCACCGACCACCGCCTTGACCAGATATTCCCCCTCGGACCGGGACCGGTGGGACTCATCCACGAAGAAGGTTCCCCCGTCCAAGGGCTTGGGATTCAGCAGCTTCGGCCTGCCGGTTCCGGGCCACCAGTAGACGTTGAAGGCCGTGCCGGGGGGGTCCTCCTTCAGCAGGCGCCAGCTCACGAAACATCCGCCCTCCTCGCGCGGCACCGCCACCACGCCGCGATCGAGGGGCTCGAGCTGTTCCGGCGAATGCCGGAGCGGCGTGTCGCCAGCGGACCCCGGAGTTTCCGCCGCGGTCGCTCGCCATCCGTGGCTGAAGCCGCCGAGGACGGCGGCCAGGAGCATGATTCTCTGGTGGCAGGCGGGGTGCTTCATCCTGAGAACGCTCTACGGTGCGGGCGGCCGGATTATTCGTGCTCATTTGTGGCAGCCCGACAAATTGCCTGCCGGCGGCGGTCTGAGGCCGGTTCCGGCGCTCCGGTCGTTCATCGACTTCCTGAAAGAACGCCGGGAAGCCGGACGTCACCGACTCTTGTCGGGCCCGTTTGCCCCGACCCGCCCGGGCATTCGTCTTGCCCGTGCCGGTCGACGAGCCAGCCCGCCGGATGATTCCGGTCGCCGCGACGCTGCCGCCATGAATCCCGATCCGACGCGCAACTCCCGATGCAACGAGGAGTTTCAAGGAAACCTCCCTGCTGCCCGAGGCGTCGCGCCCCGCCATCGAGTCATGTCCCACCAGTCATCCATCGCGAAAGCTCGGGTCGTCTGTTGCCTGATCTCGACGCCGGTCCTCAACGCCCGGCGGAGCACCGCGGACTCCGATCCGGAACCGAGGCTCGGGGCCGGTGATCCGCCGAATGCCACCCAGCCGAACCTTCAGCCGAACCTTCACGGCAGCACGCTGGCCGAGGCTTCCGTCCCGGGTCGGAAACGGTGGAGCCGCGGATCCGGCTGCCTTTTGACGCCGTCTCCACCTCCCTGGTCGCCGAGATCGGATGCCACGAGCCGGCTCCGGGGTCCGGACCATCAGTCGCCGACCGGCCCGGAGATCGACCACCGGCGGAAACACACTTGAACCCCCTGAACCCACCAACCCAATGACACGACCGACCCGAAAACTCGCCCCGCTTGCCCTCATGTGCCTCGCCGCACTGGCGTTCCACCCCGCAAGCCGCGCCTCCGCCCAGTCCCTGAACATCAAGAACGACGCCTTTTGGGACACCAAGGACGGAGAGCCGATCTACAGCCAGGGTGGCGGGATCTTCCGCTTCAAGGATCCCAAGACGAACCAGGAGAAGTTCTATTGGTATGGCGTCCGCTACGACGAGGCGGAGCGCTACCGCGAGGACCCTTCCGTGACCCTGAACAAGGGCAACCGCTTCAACTCGGTCACCTGCTACACTTCCACCGACCTGGTCAACTGGGAGTCCGAGGGCGATGCCCTGACCCGGGAAGAGGCCTACAGCAACGGCGGGCCGCGCGGCTGGCGGTGGATGGGTCGCCTGGGGGTGGCGTGGATCGAGGAGGCCAGGCAATATGTCATGATCATCCAGTACGGCGCCGGGGTCCTGTTCGCGGTCGCCGACGAACCGGCGGGCCCCTTCAAGTGGAGTCACCGCCGCGACATGACCGAGACCATCGGCACCCCGAACACCGGCGACCAGACGGTCTTCACCGATCCCGACACGGGCACCTCCTACCTGGTCTACAGCTACGGACAGGGCCGCAACCGGATCTACATCTCGGAGATCGGCGTGAAGGACGGCAAGATCGACCTGCTGGACTGCAAGCAGGTCTACAAGGGATCCGGGCGCGAGGGGAACTGCATGTTCAAGTACAAGGGCAAGTACTACCTGGCCGCGTCCCAGCTCTACGGCTGGGACTCGTCGCTGGCCTACTACCTGGTGGCCGACGACGTCCGCGGGCCGTACCGGCCGGAGAACAACATGAAGGTCATTCCGGGCGTCGAGGAGGACTACGCCCACGTCACCCAGACCGGCTTCTTCGTCACCATCAAGGGCAGCCAGCAGGACACCGTGGTCTACTGCGGCGACCGCTGGGCCGCCTTCGCCGGGAACGGCCTGGGTTACAACCAGTGGTGCCCGCTGTCCTTCGACGGCGACGAGCCCTATTTCAACTCGCTGAACTCCTGGGACCTCCACGTTCCGACCGGTCGCTGGCAGGTCGCCGCGGACAACAACTGGATCCGCAACGCGAGCTTCGAGGCCGACCGCAAGGACATGCCCAGCGGCAACAAGCCGAAGCAGCTCTTCCTGAGGGGCTGGGAGACGAAGGTGATCAAGGGAACCGAGGTCTCGCTCGATCGCGGGTCGCCGATGCTCAACCACAAGAACAGCACCGAGGACCGCAAGCAAGTGATCGGCGAGCGCAGCCTCAACATGAGCGACCAGGCCGAATTCACCCGCCAGGTGCACCAAGTGATCGCCTCGTCCCCCTACGTGGAGTTCCCGGACGGCAAGTACACGATGACCGCCAAGGTGAAGAACAGCGACGGCTTCGAAACACTCGAGATGTATGCCAAGTCGGGCGGCAAGGACTTCTCGGCGACCATCAAGGGTGAAAACTCCGATTGGACGACTGTCAAGCTCGACGGGATCGAGGTCTCCGGCAACAAGGTGGAAGTCGGATTCCGGGCCGACGGGGAAGGTGGCTCGTTCTGTCGGGTCGACGATGTCTCCCTCGTCAAGGCCAAGTGAGGAACGCGGCCCCTCGGCCGGGCCCAATCGGAAACCAAGCAACCCATATCCATGAGAACTCGAACGAAGGCACGAATCCTGACCGCAGCGGTGCTTGCGGTCGTGGGAATGATCGCGACGGCCCACGCCCAGGATCGGCGGCAGCGCGGTGCGCAGGTGAGCTCCCCCGAAGTCGGGGAGGATGGCAAGGTGGTGTTCCGCCTGCTGGCACCCGAGGCCGAATCCGTGCGCCTGGTGAGCCCCGACCTCGGCAACCTGGAGGCGTCCGGCGCATTCGACAGGAACGACGACGGCGTCTGGCAGCTCGAGTACGGACCGATCGAGCCGCCCCGGGCGCTGCGCTACCACTTCGAGGTCGACGGAGTCCGGATGGCCGACCCGACCAACCGCGAAACCAGCGAGGCGAACGGGACGGTCTTCAGCACGGTGTTCGTGCCCGGCCTGGAATGGATGGAGCTCCAGGACGTGCCCCACGGGGCGGTCTCGGAGGTGACCTACCACTCGAAGGTGCTGGATCGCCCGCGGCGCATGCATGTCTACACGCCCCCCGGCTACGGAACCGGAGACGACACCTACCCCGTCTTCTACCTCCTCCACGGCGCGACCGACAGCGACGATTCCTGGTCCACGGTCGGCCGTGCGAATGTGATCCTGGACAACCTGATCGCCGCCGGTGAAGCCGAGCCGATGGTGGTGGTGATGCCCGACGGCCACGTCGACCGGATGGGCCGGGGCCGCGGGGGATTCCGGATGGAGGAGTTCGTGGAGGAGTTCACCGACGACATCGTCCCGCACGTCCGGAAGAACTATCGCGTCCATACCGACCGCGCGAACACCGCGATCGCCGGCCTGTCGATGGGCGGCGGCCAGACCCTCGGGATCATCGGCCGGGACCTTGCCGACTACGGCTACATCGGGGTCTTCAGTTCCGGCATTTTCGGGATCAATCGCGACCAGGGCGACGGCCCGAGCTGGGAGGAACAGCATCTCGAAACCCTCGAGGACCCCGGGCTGAAGGACGGACTGGAACTCTTCTGGTTCGCCACCGGACGTGACGACTTCCTGGTCGAAACCTCGCGTGAAACGGTCGCGCTCTTCAGGAAGCACGACTTCGAGGTGACCTACGAGGAGACCGACGGGTCCCACACCTGGATCAAGTGGCGGGAGTACCTCCGCGAGTTCGCCCCGATGCTCTTCCGGTCGAAGACGGAAACGACCAGCGTCGGAGAAGGGCCCGACGCGGAGGACGATCGCAAAGCCACGCCCGCCGAGGTCCCCATCAAGATCACCCGGGACATCGCCTACCGCGAGGGCGACAGCAGGGCCTGGCGCCTGGATCTCGCCATGCCCGCCGAGGAAAGCGCCGAGCCGCGGCCCGCGTTGGTGATCGTTCACGGCGGCGGTTGGCGGGGAGGCTCGAGGACTGTCGACGTCTTCCAGAAGATGATGACCGACTACGCCAGGAAGGGCTACGTGACCGTGAACATCGACTACCGCCTCACGGGGGAGGCGCCGTTTCCGGCCTGCATCGAGGACGTGAAGTGCGCGGTCCGCTGGCTCCGCGCCCATGCCGACGAGTACGGGGTGGATCCGGAGCGCATCGGCGCCTACGGCCACTCCGCCGGCGCCCACCTCGCCCTGATGCTGGCGATGGCACCCGCGTCGGCGGGGCTCGAGGGGGACGGGGGCTGGGACGGGCACTCCAGCCGGGTCAACGCCGTGGTCGGCGGCTCGCCTCCCACCGAGTTGGGCCGCGACGTGCCGATGGCCAAAAAGGAGTGGTGGCCGATCGGCTACATCTCCGGCGATCATCCGCCGATCTTCCTCGTCCAGGGCAGCGCCGACCGCATCGTCCGGGCCGAGCTCACCGAGGACTTCCTCGAGAAGATGAAGGCCGAAGGGGCCGACATCGAGTACCTCAGGATCGAGGGCGGCAACCACGGGGTGGCCTACGACGAGGCGCTCGAGGTCACCGACCCGGCGATCGAGGCGTTCCTCGCCAAGCACCTGAAGAAGGAGGGTTCGCCGGCTCAGCCGACGTCCCGGGTGGCGGACGAAGGGGACTCGCCCTATGTCGTGATCGAGGACGGGGGCACCGGCCCCTACCCGGCGGTCGCGACCGAGGCCTGGACCCTTCCCGGAATGACGATCTTCCGTCCCCGCGACCTCTCGCCCTTCGGTCCGGACCGGAAGCTCCCGGTCGCGGTGTGGGGCAACGGCGCCTGCGCCAACACCACCCAGGAGCACAAGAACTTCCTCAGCGAGCTCGCCTCGAATGGCTACGTCATCGTGGCGATCGGCCTGCTCGACGAGATCCACGAGCGCGGCGAGGGGTCGCGCCAGAAGACGGAACCGGAACAGCTCCTCACCGGCCTCGACTGGATCCTCGCCGAGAACGAATCCACCGAGAGCATCTACTTCGGCAAGGTCGATACCGCGAAGGTCGCCGCGATGGGCATGTCCTGCGGCGGGCTGCAGGCCATCCGTGTCTCCGCGGACCCGAGGATCACCACCACCGTGGTCTGCAACAGCGGCGTGCTTCCCGAGCCCTCGCCGCTGCCCGGGATGCCGCCTCTCGCCAAGGACGTGCTGGAGGATTTCCACGGCCCGGTCCTCTACCTCATGGGCGGCCCCTCGGACATCGCCTACGAAAACGCGATGGATGACTTCTCCCGCATCAGCCAGGTGCCGGTCGTGATGACCAACCTCGACGTCGGCCATGGCGGCACCTACGCCCGCCCCCACGGCGGCGAGTACACCCCGGTCGCCCTGGCCTGGCTCGATTGGCACCTCAAGGGGAGGGAGGAAGCCGCGGGAATGTTCCTCGGCGAGGACAGCGAGCTGAAGCACGACCCCGAGTGGAGCGTGGAAACCAAGAACTTCGCCCGGTGATCCGGATGCTTGCCGACACCACCCCGACATGATCCCGAAAACCCCATGGCTCCACCGCCTGCGCATCACCGCGCTCTGCCTGCTCGCCCCCGCCCTCGCCTCGGCCGCCGATCCTCCCGGGATCCCGGACGGCTGGTCGGACGGCTTCGTCTACGCCAACGGCGTCCGCCTGCACTACTACCGCGCGCTGCCCGCCGAGGGAAAACCGGCGATCGTCATGGCCCACGGCGTCACCGACAACGGACTTTGCTGGACGACCGTCTCCGAAAAGCTCCAGGACGACTACAACCTCTACATGCTCGACACGCGGGGCCACGGCCTGTCGGACCCCTTCACGTCCTCGGACGACGGCGACACCCTGATCAAGGACGTGGTCGCCGCGGTGGAGGCGCTGGGGCTGGAAAAGCCGATCCTCATGGGCCACTCGATGGGAGCGGCCACCGTCATGCGCGTGGGCGCGGAGTATCCCGAGCTCGCCCGCTCGGTGATCATGCTCGATCCCTTTCTCCCGCGAGCCGGCGGGGACGGACGCCGGCAGGGTCCCGTGCGCCGCGACCGAGGCGAAGAGAACGATGCGCCCCGTGACGCCGAGGCCCCCCGCCGTCCGCAGGAGGATGCGGCGCGGGCGGAGACCCCGACCGGGCGGGCCCGCCCGGCGGAAGTCCGCGAAGCGCGACGCGACCGGCTCTCGTTCCAGATGATGGCCGACCCCGAAACCCTCGTCGCCCAGAACAACCATCCCTTCGAGGACATCGTCGCCACCGGCCGGCGCCAGTTCCCGAAATGGTCCGACGCCGACGTCCAATACTGGGCGCTCTCCAAGAAGCAGTACCACGGCGCCTACTCGGACCAAGCCTGGCAGGCGATGTCCGGTGCCATGCGCATCGGCGACTCCCTTGGCAAGATCCCCGTCCCGGCCCTGGTCCTCAAGGCCGACGCCTCCCCGGAGGAACGACGCGCCAACCAGGCCTCCGTCGAGGGAATGGAGCGCGTCAAGCTCGTCCACATCGACGGCGGCGGCCACAACCTCCACCACGACCAACTCGAACGCACCGTCGAGGAACTCAGCGAGTTCCTGTCCGGTCTCTGATTGCCGCATCCGTCCGGGCCACCGGCTTGCCGGAGGGGGCGGTGTCAGCGCACCCGCGGACCCGCCACCAAGCCCGGGCCGGCTGGCTTTCCGGGACGGAGCCCGGTCCGCCGCAGGGGGAGTCGAGCGGAGAAAGTCGCGACGCCCAATCCGGAAACGACCCGAAGGATCCCATGAACACGATGAAACACCCGCCCTCGAGCCGGCAAGTCCCCGGCTGCCTCCTCGCCGTCACCACGAGCGCCCTGCTCTCCCTCACCGCCCACGGACTCGAGGGCGACGCGAGCTACACCCCCGCCGAGAGCAACATCGCCGGCAAGTACTGGGTCACGGGCGTGGCCGACTCCGGCGATGCCGCCGCGGCGCTCGACGGCGATCCCGGGACGGTCTGGACTCCCGGACCGGGCGCGGCCGCGCTCACCGTCGACCTGGGCGGCAGCTACGACGCGATTCACAAGGTCCGGCTGAATTTCGCCGGCGAGGCGCCGGCCCACCGCTACCGCCTTCGGGGGTCGGCCGACGGGGAGGACTGGGAGCTCCTGGCGGATCGCAGCGAGCCCTCTTCGCGGGGCGCGGTCTTCACCGACATCTTCTCCCTGGCGGGCCTCCGCCAGCTCCGCCTCGAGCTCCCCGAGGGGCACTCCGGAGGGGTCCGCGAGATGGAGATCATCAACTACCTCCGACCCGACATGAAGAACGGCTCGGACACCTCCGAGCAGGGCGGCGACACCACCGCCTACCGCTACAACGCCGGCAACGAGCCCCCGGTCGACGGCATTCGCGGCGGTCGATACAGCGACCCCGGGTCGATCAAGTCGGGCAACAACTTCTTCGGCCTGACCAAGGACCTCGGCTGGGACACGATCCGCCTGCGCGTCTGGAACCAACCCCGGAGCGAGCGCAGCGGCGAGCCGTCGCGTCACCCCGGCAATTGCTCCCCCGAGAACACGCTGCGGGTCGCCAAGGCGGTGGTCGGCGCCGGGCAGGAGCTCGCGATCGACTTCCACTATTCCGATAGTTGGTCCGATCCCCAGAACCAGCCCAAGCCCTATGCCTGGGCCGACCTGGGCTTCGAGGAACTGCAGGAGGCGGTCCACGATTTCACCCACGACTTCGTCACGAAGCTGGTCGAACAGGACACCACGCCCGGCATCGTCGCGATCGGCAACGAGATCACCAACGGCATGATGTGGGGCAGCGAGTACGACCTCATCACCCCCTACGTGGATCACCATCACTACCACACCTCGGGCCGCCACAAGTCGGCGCCCGGCGGAGGTGTGAAGTGGATCAAATACGAGGAGGCCAAGGGCGACAAGGACTCACCGGCCTACGAGGAGTTTCTCGAATCCATCCGCAATCTCGCGTTGTTGATCGATGCCGGCAACCGGGCAATCCAGAAGGTCAATGCCGAGCATGGCACCGACATCGAAACCCAGCTCCACTTCGCCTTCAACGTCTTCGAAAGGGCCGGCGACGAGATCGTGGCGCTCGAGCCCGACGAGGTGTTCGAGCGCGTGATGACCCTGGTCAACACGCTCAACAGGGAACTTTCCTCCCGCAGTGGCATGGTCGACCGCGTCGGTATCTCGTATTACCCCGACTGGCACGGCAGCTACGACACGCTGCAGAAGAACCTGGTCGAAATCTCACGCGCCCTCCCCGGCGTCACGCTCAACATCGCCGAGTGCTCGCCGAAGTTCCGTGGCAGGGTCGGGACGCCCCGCGACGACCTCAACCACCCGGTCGGCTTCGAATACAGCATCCAGTCGCAGGGCGACGACACGATCGAACTGATGAAGTTGATCAACGACATCCCGAACAACGCCGGCGACGGCGTCTGGCCCTGGGCCGGCACCCGGGTGTTCGCGACCGGCCGGGGCGACCAGGGCACCCTGCGCGCGTCGTTCAAGGCGTGGGACGACGCGTTCGCCAAGAACGTGCTCGAGGACCGCATCTCCGTCGCCGCTCCCGCCGGCGGCGATCCCGCGTTGCCGGAAACCGTGCGCAGCCTCGACCCCGCCACCGGCGAGGTGCGCGAGGTCCCGGTGAAGTGGGAGCCCCTTCCCGAAAACGCCGGCGCCGGCGACACCGTCCGGGGCGAGGCGCAGGTGGAGGTGCCGGAGGAAGGCCGCGGGGCGGCCATGACCTCCGTCACCGCGATCCTCCGCCGGCCGGACGCCGAGTGATCCCCCACGCCCGTGCCTCCGCAGGACCGGGCCGCACCCGCGGCCCGGTCCGCCACCGGCGGGCGGTCTACTCCGCGGGGCTCACCAGCCCGTCCCCGAGGTAGGCCCGGAAGTCCTTGATCCGGCCGTTCGGCCGGTCGCCGCGGGGGACGTAGCGGAAGCCGCTCACGGTCTCGCCCTGCCCGAGGTCGATGATCAGGCGGTGGGGATGCGGCGTCGTATCGGAACTCCAGCGGGTGTGCCAGAAGTTCGCCGTCTGGCCGTCGATCGCGTTCTCCGCGGTGCCGTCCTCGCTGGCGCGCTCCTCGCTGTCGACGAAGGCGATCGTCCACTTCTCGTGGGAGATCGGTCTGCCCCCGGCGTCCAGCAGGTCGAGCTCGGCGATGGCGGCGTGGTCCTCACCGCTCTGCTCGCTGAGCGCCTCGATGCAGAAGAAACGGCCGCTCGCGGGCTCGGCGAACTTCACGGTCTGGACCTCGCCACCCTCCGGGAAGCTGCCGGTGACGGCCGGCTCGACCCCGTCGAGCTTCACGGTGACCTTGGCCCGGCGCTCGACGCCGAAGTCGAGCTCGGGGCGCAGCTGGTTGAGGATCGGCGTCTCGATCCCCGCGATCACGGGCTCCTGCGGCCCGGCCACGTCGAGTACCAGGATCTCGTTCTCGCCCTGCTTCAGCCAAGGGCCGGGGACGTACATCGTCTGGGTCGGCCCGATGTTCCAGTAGCGGCCGAGGCAGTGCCCGTTGACCCACACGACCCCCTTGCCCCAAGGACGCATGTCGAGCCAGGTGTCCGCCGCTTTCCCAAGCGTGAAGGTCCCGCGGTGGAAGGACGGCATGTCCGGGCTTTCACCCGACTTGAACTCGAGCTCTGCCAGGGACTCCGGGGTCAGCGGGAACTGGAACACCGTCCAGTCCTCGAGTTCCTCCGTGGATTCCGCCTTGAGCCGGACCGGGGTGTGGAGCCCCTTGCGGTCGTGAACCTCCTTGCCGAAGTTCACCCGTCCCATGGTGTAGACGAGGATGTCGAGTGTCGCGGGCTCACTGCGTTGCGGAACCCGGAGCGAGAACTTCCGCTTGCGGCGGTCGAGGACGCCGAGGCGTTCGCCGTCGAGAAAGGCGAAGCCGAAGTCGTGGACCGCAGCCGCCTCGACCGTGGCGGCCGGCCCGGCGGGCAGCGTGGTGCGGTAGAGGATCATCCCCTTGGCCTGGTCGTAGAGCTCGTAGGTCCTCGGCGGCCCCGAGGTCTGGGTCGGCTCGGGCAGGTTGCCGAAGACCGGGGCGACAGACGCGAGCCGCACGCCATCGAAGGTCGTGGTCGGGTTCGGCGCCGGGATCTCGCCGAGCTCCTCGCCGGGCAGCAGGAACCGGCCCATCAGCTCGCGGGTGCGGTGGAACTTCTCGGTGGCCCGGCCGGCCTCGCTGATCGGCGCATCGTAGTCGTAGCTCGAGGTGTCCGGCTTGAACGGCCGGTCCGCCCCCGCCCACAGCCCGAAGGTGGTGCCGCCGTGGGCCATGTAGATGCTGAAAGAGGCCTTGTTCTCGAGCATGTACTCGAGGTCGCCGAGCATCCGGTCGGGGTTGCCGGTGTGGTGCGGGTTGCCCCAGGTGTCGAACCAGCCGGGGTAGAACTCGCCGCACATCAGCGGCCCCTCCGGCAGGATCTTGCGCAGCTCGCTGAAGGCCCGCTCCGCTCCGCCGCCGAAGTTGACCACCGGGAAGGCGTCCTCGATGTAGCCGTTGCGCAGGCTGTGGGTCGGGTTGCAGGTGAACAGCGGGACATCGAAGCCGGCTTCCTTGATGATGTCGTGGACCGCCTGCATGTAGTCGGAGTCCTCGCCGTAGAAGCCGTACTCGTTCTCGACCTGGACCATCAGGATCGGACCGCCCTCGGTGACCTGCAGCGGCCCGAGCTGCTCGTGGACCTCGCCGAAGTAGCGCTCGGTGGCCTCCAGGAAGCGCGGGTCGGTGCTGCGCAGCGCGATGTCCTCGTGCTTGAGCAGCCACCACGGCAGGCCGCCCATCTCCCACTCGGCGCAGGCATAGGGCCCCGGCCGCAGCAGCACCCACAGTCCCTCTTCCTGCGCGATGCGGCAGAACTCGGCGATGTCGGCCCGCCCGGTCCAGGTGTACTCGCCCTCGCTGCGCTCGTGGAAGTTCCAGAACATGTAGGCGCACACCGTGTTCATGCCCATCGCCTTGCACATCTTCAGGCGGTGGCGCCAGTATTCCGGTGCCACCCGCGTCGAGTGGATCTCGCCGCAGCGGATCTGGAAGAACTCGCCGTCGAGCAGGAACGAATCCTTGCCGATCTCAAAGGTGTGCCCGGCCTCCTGGGCCGGGGCCGAGGCGAGCAGGGCGGCGGAGAGGGTCAGCGATCGGAAAAAATGGTGCATGGTAGGATTTGTTGGGACGGTTGGGAGGATGGCCCGCGGGAGGTTTCCTGCAAGCGGGATCGGCGACGCAGCGAGGCGGCAGTGCTTTCACCGCGACGACTCCAGGGTCACCGCGGCTTCCTGCAGGTCCGACGATCGGGCGGTCACCTCGATCGGACCGGCCTCGCCGTCGCGGGTGCGCACGATCAGCATGGCTTTGCCGTGGAACAAGGCGTGGCAATCGTCCTGGAACGAGTCCAGCGAGAGCTGGTCGCCGTTGTCGACCGCCGCGAGTTCTCCGGCTCCGTTCACCTCGAACTCGATCATGTTGTCGGCGAGGGGAGCGAGGTTGCCCCGCTTATCGAGCGCCTCGACCAGGATGAACGACAGGTCCTCGCCGCTCGCCTCGAGTTCGCTGCGATCGGGCGTCAACCGCAGCGAGGCCGGCGGACCGGCGGTGCGCATGACCTGCTCGCCCAGCTTGGCGCCGTCCTTGTAGGCGACCACCTTCAGTTCGCCGGGCTCGTAGCTGACCTCGTTCCAGCGCAGCCGGTAGTCGTAGGTCACGTCGTAGTATTCGGATTCGTAGCGCTCGGGGTAGATCTTCAGCGCGGCCACGCTCGCGGTCGATTCCTCCGGCAGGTCGCCCCATTCGAGGCGCACGTGGCGGCCTTGCGCATTGTGCCCGGCCAGGTCGCGTGTGGTCTGGGAAGGACCGCCCCGGTTGCCGCCGCCAAACCCTCGCCGCACGGGGAGCGGCTCGACCTCGGCCACCGTCGTCCATTCCTCGCCGTCCTCGGAGACCTTGATCGCATAGCGCACGTTGCCGGTGGATGCCCCGAGCGTCAGGTCGATAAACTTAACCGGCTGCACCGAGCCGAGGTCCACCTGCATCCACGGGCTGCCACCCGGATCGGGCGCGATCCAAGCGGTCTCGTCGTCGCCATCGACCGCCGCGCCGGCCGCCTCGCCCCCACTCGTCGTGGTCGGCTTGCCCGACGCGAGGTCGGCCGGCTTCGGCGGAACCTCGCCCTTGCTGCGCCGCCCGAGTGACTTCCCGTTCAGAAACAGCTCGGCGGAGTCGCCGTTGGTGTAAACGAAAACCGGCACGTTCTGGCCCACCCGGTCCGGCCAGTTCCAGTGGGGCAGGATGTGGATCGTCGTAGCGTCCGGGCGCCAATGGCTGCGGTACAGGTAGTAGCGGTCCTTCGGAATCCCGGCCAGATCGACGATGCCGAAGTACGAGCTGCGCGCGCCGCCGCGGTTCGGCGTGGGCTCGCCGAGGTAGTCGAAGCCGGTCCAGACGAACTCGCCGCCGACGAAGCGATCGTCCTCCATCAGCTTGAACTCGAAGTCGGGGATGTCCGACCACGAGGCGGCGTTGAAGTCGTACGAACTGAGGTAGTCGGTTCCACCGACGTAGTCGGTCTTCCCGCCGGGCTGGGGAAAGTTGTAGTAGCCGCGGGTGGAGAAGGTGGAGGCCGACTCGCTGTAGAGGATCGGGTGGTTCGGATAGGTCTCGCGGAAGTGCTCGTAGCGCCGGCCGTAGTTCCACCCGGTCATGTCGAGGGGATCGTAGACCGGTGAACCGACGGTTCCCGGAGTGTGGCAGCCGATGCCGACCGGTCGGGTGGCGTCGAGTTCCAGGATCGCGTCACGCATCCCCGCCAGGCGCCCGAAGCACATCCCGGTGGAATGCCGTAGGTTGGGGGGCTTCCCCCCCCCGCGATTCCATGACCGAACCCGCCGACCCCCCCCGACCGGCGCCGAAGCCGAGGCGGGAAACACCGCCGCCGCCCGCGACACCTTTGACCGCGTGGCGGGCGACACCGCGCTGCCGGCGCGTATCCGGGACATCGCGACCCTCAAATCGGTGATCCTGTCGGCCGGCGATGCCGTCCCCGAAGATCGTATAGGTCACGAATTAGGTGAGTTGTTCCCATTTGAACCGGTACTTGCCGATCTCGCCGAAGTAATGGTTGGCCCCCTCCGGCGGATGCGCCGCGCCGAAACGGTCGAGCAACGCAAGCAGGTGCGCCAGATCCGCCGCCCGGTCGCGGCCCGCCGCGTTGTGCGGGCGTTTGACCGCGAGAAAGGCCGCGAAACAAGGGGCCGACAGCGCCGGGAAGGGCCGCGCGTGCAGCTCGTTGGCGAGCGCGTAGCGCAGCTCGTGGTCCTGGATCGTGGTCATCTTGGG
>JAUIJB010000077.1 GCA_030430455.1 Verrucomicrobiia bacterium
TTCGGCCTCGGCGGTCACTACGTCGCGCCGGTGATCTCGATCGCGAGCATGGTCGGCTTCATCACCCTGTTCGGCATCGCGGTGCGCAATGGCATCCTGCTGGTGAACCACTACCAGCACCTGATGGAACTCGAGGGACGCTCGATGTTCGACGCCATCATCCAAGGGTCCTCCGAGCGTCTGGTTCCGATCCTGATGACCGCCCTGACCGCCGCTCTGGCGGTCGTTCCGATCGTCGTGCAGGGCGACAAACCGGGCAACGAGATCCTCGCCCCCCTCTCCGTGGTGATTCTCGGCGGGCTGCTGTCCTCGACCTTCCTGAACCTGGTCGTCGTCCCGGCCGGCTATGCCGCGCTGCACCGCGTCTCGGCCTCCCATCCGAACCCTCAACCCAAACCAACAACCAACGAGCAACCATGAAACTGAAATACACGATGATTCCCGCATTCGCCCTGACCGCATTCTTGGTCGGCTGCGAGCAACAGGAGCACACCACCGTTTCCGATGCCGCGGAGCCGGCGGAGGAAGCTCATGATCAGCCGCACGACGAGGAGAGTCGTGATGACCACGACCACGGCCAGGAGGAGAGCCTCGGAAGCTTCCAGGCGGGGGACCTCGAGATCGAGGCGGCGCAGGCCCACGGAGCGATCGAGGCAGGAAAGGAGGGTCACCTTGTGATCAAGCTGCCTTACAGCGACGATGGCGCCACGGTCGTCCGTTCCTGGATCGGCACCGAGGACCGCACGATGTCGTCGGTCGGCAAGGGTGAGTATGCCCCTTCGCACGACGACTACGACATCCACACCATGGCACCCGACCCGCTGCCGGCCGATGCGAAGTGGTGGGTCGAGGTCGAGAAGCCGGGCGGCACCACGGTCGTCGGATCCATCGCACCGAAGATGTAGCGCGCTCGGAAACCAGCAAGCAGATTGTCTGATTCCGCTCATACAGGGTGCCCCGAAGAAGAAAGACCTTCGGGGCACCCTTTTTGTGAGGCCCGGCGGCTACTGGGTGGCCCCACTCGCCTCTTGATCCCCTGCCTCGATCTGGCAGAGCGGGGACGATGGACGCCCCCGACATGGCCACGACGGAAGCGGGCTCAAATGACCTCGATCCGCGACAGAAATCGGTCGGATTTCCAACAGATTTCAAACAAACGGACCGTCAACGATGGGCCACCATGCGTGATGTCCAGAACTCGAACACGCAAAGATGCCCATGAAAGCACGAAAAACGGAAACATCGGTCCCGAAGGGACGGATGGCGGAGGGGGTGGGATTCGAACCCACGGAACCTTGCGGCTCTCCGGTTTTCAAGACCGGCGCATTCGACCACTCTGCCACCCCTCCGGGTCGCTTGGGATGCGGCCGAAGCCAACGCCTTCGCCAGCCAGAATTCAAGCAGCGTTGTCGCATTTCCATTCGACCGGCGTGGTGGTCGCCGACCGGCTGCCGGCGAAACCCTTGGCAAATCCACGCCGATGCCGAGACTGGCCGCATCTTGACCCCCGCCCCACCCAGCATCGCGATCGTCGGCGGTGGCCCGGCCGGCCTCCGCGCCGCCGAACTCTGCGCCGCCGGTGGAGCGGCGGTGACGGTCTTCGACGCCAAGCGCTCGGTCGCGCGCAAGCTGCTGGTGGCCGGCTACGGCGGGCTCAACCTGACCCACGGCGAGGCGCTCGATGACTTCGTCGGCCGCTACTCGGGCGGCTCCGGGTTTCCCGTCCGCCTGTTCGAGGAGATGATCCGGCGCTTCCCGCCCGACGAGCTTCGCGCTTGGGCCGACGGCCTGGGCATCGAGACCTTCGAACAGCGCACCGGCCGGGTCTATCCGCGCGAGATGAAGGCCGCGCCGATGGTGCGACGATGGATCGAGCGACTGCGCAAGCAAGGGGTGCGATTCGAGGTCAATCATCCGCTGGCCGAGCTCGGCCCGGGCCCCTCGCTGCGGTGCCGGCACACCAGCGAAGCGGCCAATTTCTCGGCGATCATCCTCGCCCTCGGCGGAGCCTCGTGGCCGAAGACCGGATCCGACGCGGCCTGGGTCCCCCTGCTGGAGGCCCACGGCATCGCGATCACCCCCTTCGAGCCGGCCAACTGCGGTTGGGAGGTGGCCTGGCCGGACGATCTCGCCGGGCGCATCGAGGGCAAGCCGCTGAAGAACCTGCGCGTCCACGCCGGGCCGCTCGGAGCCGATGGTGAACTGATGCTGACCCGCCATGGCATCGAGGGCGGCGCGATCTACCAACTCGGTCCCATCCTGCGCGCGATGCCGGAGCCGCAGGTGGTCATCGACCTGAAGCCGGAGGTCGCCGAGGCCACCCTGGCGCGCAAGATGGAGAGCGTGCGCCGCGACTTCCTCGCCGCCGCCGGCGAGCGCTGGAAGCTCGGCGAGCCGGCGCGGCTGCTGCTCGAGCATTTCCACGGTCCCTTCGATGAACTCGACGAGCTCGTCGAAGCCACCAAGAACCTGACGATCCCCCTCACCGGACCGCGCCCGATCGCCGAGGCGATCTCGTCGGCCGGCGGAGTCGCGTGGAGTGAAATCGACGACGAGCTGATGCTGCGCAAGCTGCCCGGCGTGTTCGTCGCCGGTGAGATGATCGACTGGGAGGCACCGACCGGCGGCTATCTGATCCAGGGATGCTTCGCCACCGCGACCCATGCGGCGCGGGGGGCCTTGGGATATGTCTTGTAGGGCCGTGGGGGCAGTGCGGACCGGCTGGAAAGCGCGGGGTCGGTGGGGAGCGACCCCGACAAGGATGCGGTGCACAGGCCATGGGACCGATGGGTCCTATGGGACCGATGCGAAAGGCTCCGCTGCTCCCTCACGCCTTGATCTCGGTCGGTTCCCCGGCAGACTTGGGTGATGAAACCCCTGATCTCCCTCCTTTTCCTGGCCAGCTTGGCGCCCTTCGCCACGGCGCAGGATCTTTCGATGCCGGCCGATTCGCCCGCGCTTTCACCCGATGCCCAGGCGGATAAAGGCAGCCCCGCGGCGGGGGCGATCGCCCTGTTCCGCCAGGGCCGCCACCAGCAGGCGCTCGAGACCGCCCGCCCGCTGGCCGAGGAGGGCGATCCCGACGCCCTGTTCCTGCTCGCCTTCGCCTCGGAGACCGGCCAGGGCACCGACGCGTCGCGCGACAATGCCCTGCAGTTCTACCGCCTCGCCGCGGAGAAGGGCCACCTCGAGGCGAACTACCGTCGCGCCCTGATCCTGCTCAACTCGGAGGACGCCGGGGACCGCGACGACGCCCGCAAGGCGCTCGAGTCGGCCGTCGAGGAGGACCCAGCCAACGCCGGGCGGATGCTCGGTGAGGCCTGGCTGCGGGGCCTGCTCAGCGACAAACCCGACCGCGCCAAGGCGATCGAGTGGTGGACGAAGTCGAGCGAAGCGGGCGACACCAGCTCGCTGATCCTGCTGGCACGGCTCCACGACGGCCAGTTCGGCTTCGCCGACCAGATCGACGAGAAGAAGGCGATCGACTCCTACTGCCAGGCCGCCGATCAGGGCAACGTCGCCGCCTACCTGCCGCTCGGCTCGCGCCTGCTCAACGGGTCGGAGGAGATCCGCGACGAGGAAGAGGGTCGGGCCTGGCTCGACAAGGCGATCGACGAAGGCCTGACCGTGGCCCATCTCGCCCTCGGTGACTTCGAGGAAAACATCCGCGAGGACATCGACGCGGCGATCGAGGACTACAGCGCCGGCGCTGAGGCCGGGCAGCCCGACTGCATGCTGCGACTGGCGGCGATCCGCTTCAGCGACCGCGCCGGGGAGCCCGACCCGGAGAAGGGGCGCGAGTGGCTCGCCAAGGCAGCCGAAGCCGGCAACGCCGAGGCGCACTACCAACTGGCCGGCCTGATTTCCCGCGAGGAGGAACCCGATCGCCTCGCGATGTACGGGCACCTCGTCGGCGCGGCGCGCGGCGGCATCGCCATGGCCCAGAACGAACTCGGCCTGCTCTACCTCTCCGGCCAGCTCGGCGGCGCCGACGCCCCGGCGGCGGCGGCCTGGTTCACCCGCGCCGCCAAGGCCAACCACCCGGCGGCCTGCTACAACCTCGCCACCCTCTACGAGCGCGGCATCGGCGTGGATGCCAACATCAACAACGCCGGCGATCTCTACAGCCGCGCCCTGAAGCAGGGCCACGCCGGGGCCGCCACCGCGCTGGCTCGGCTCTACGCCGCCGGGATCGGCACCGAGGCCGACCCCGTGCGCGGCTGGGCGCTGGCAACGCTCGCCGTCGAGCGCGGCGACGATCAGGCAAAGCAGATCCTCGGTGAGCTCTCCCCCACCCTGACCCCCGAGCTGCTCACCGAGGCGAAGAAGCTGCTCGCCACCATGAAGGGAACGGCCGAGGCGGAAGGTCGCGAGGAGGGCGACGGTGATGAAGACGGGGAAGCCGACGAGGAGGGCGAGGGCGCGGAATAGCTTCGGATTGCCAATCCATCCGGAAATCCTTAGCATGGCCGGGTGCGTGCATCTCTGTCCGTCCTGTCCGGCATCCTGCTCGCGGCCGCGCTGGGCCTGACGGTCCCGCGTGCCGGCGCGCGGACCTGGACGGACACCCACGGCCGCCAGTTCGAGGCCACGCTGGTCGAGAACCAGGGCGGCGAGCTGATTCTCGAGCTCGCCGGCGGGCGGCGCTTCCGCATGCCGCTCGCGCGGCTGTGCGAGGCCGACCGCGCGGCCGTCGGCGGCGCGCGGGGCGGCCTGCGGGCGGTGTCGCTCGACGGCCCGTGGCCGGCTGCCGTGCGCCACGACCGGACGGTGCAAGTACGAGAAATCTCGGAGGACCCGGAGGCCCGCCGTTTCATCTACGAGAGCCCGCACTACCGCTTCACCTGCAAGGTCCGCCTGAGCGACGAGGTGCTGCGCAACTTCTCGGTCCTTTTCGAGTCGACGTACCTCTACTGCCAGCGGCTCCCGCTTGCCCTGCTCAAGCACGGCAAGGGCGGGGAGAAGCTACCGGTCCTGCTGTTCGAGACCGAGGAGCAGTACGTCCGGGCCGGCGGGATGCGCGGGTCCGCCGGCTGCTACGTCCCCGCCAAGGGGGCGGTCCTGGCGCCGCTGTCGAGCCTCGGGCTGGTCCCGGTCTCCGGCGGCTACCGGCTCGACCCGTCGCGCCAGAACCTGGTGCTGATCCACGAGCTCGCCCACCAGTTGACGCCCGGGAGCTACTACAAGCCGGGCGCCCTCGGCTGGTTCAGCGAGGGGTTGGCCGAGTACGTCGCGACCACGCCCTACACTTGGGGCTACTTCAAGGTCGACCCTCACGGCAACGCGGCGCGCGACTACGTCACCGCCTTCGGCCGCAAGGGCCGGGCCGGGCGCAACCTCGGAAACACGATCGCCCTGCCGCGGCTGGAAAGGTTCATGACCCAGTCCTACGGGTCCTTCACCGGCCACCACGCCAACCTCAACTACGGTGCCAGCCTGATGCTGGTGCACTACTTCTTCCACCTCGAGGGACAGGGCAAGAGACGCAACATCCGCCGCTTTCTCGAGGCGCTGAACTCCGGCGCCACGGGATCCGCCGCGCTCGAGGTGCTCCTCGCCGGGCGGAGCTACGAGGAGCTCGAGGAGGACGTTGCCCGCTGCTGGCGCGCGAAGGGGGTGACGGTGCGCTTCCAGCCCTAGACGAAGCCGGGTTTACTGGAGGTGGACCCGAATCTGGAGGGGGACCAGGATGGATGGGATGGATGGGATGAGGTTCAGGGCTTCGGCCGGTGGATGCCCTCCGACCTCTGACCTCCGACCTCCGACTTCCGACTTCCGACTTCCGACTTCCCACTTCCGACTTCCGACTTCCGACTTCCGACTTCCGCCGTCCGACCTCCGCCCGAGTGATACGCCAAAGAAGCGCGATCCCGGAGGGATCGTAGCCCTTAGCCGGGGGTTGAGCACGGCGACACCCCCGGAACACGGCGAGCGGAAGTCCTGCATCCTGGAGGGATGCCAGCCGGGCCCATGTTGCCCTCGGAACCTGGTGGACCCCACGCGGCATGGCTGCGACCCCTGCCGGGGTCGAATCGGTTTCCTCGGCGAACCGGGGGTGTCGTCGCTTTGCTCCTCAACCCCCGGCTAAGGGCTGGCATCCCTCCAGGATGCACCAGGATGCGAACAACGAGCGACCTGGTCGCAGCTTACCGGGGGTGTCGTCGCTTTGCTCCTCAACCCCCGGCTAAGGGCTGAAATCCCTCCGGGATGAAGATATCCATCATCACTCCTCCCACGGGTCGATCGCCGCGGCGCGCTTGCTGTAGAACCACTTGAAGGGGTCGTTCTCGAGCGCCTTGAGGCCGGCGATCACGCACTCGGCATTGACCACCGCGCCGTCCCAGCCGGGGTGGAGCTTCTCCTTCGGCGAGGGCACGTAGAGCTTGTCGACCTTCCGCTCGCCGAGCTCCTCGTAGCGCGCGCCGATGATCTCGTTGAGCGGCACGAAGAGGGTATCGGTCGCCTCGGCCACCTGTTCGGCCCACTCGGCGTGACCACCGCCGCGCCTGAACTTGCCATCCTCGGTCCAGGCCTTGCGCGGCGTCAGCGAGCAGATGATCGGCGTGGCGCCGGCGGAGCGAATCTCCTCGACGTACTGCCGCAGGTACCAGCCGAAGCTGTGGACGACCTCCTCGCCGTTCATCTCGGTGTTGTCACCCACACCGCGCAGGGCGCCCTTGCCCTTGGCCCCGCCGTTGTCGTTGGCGCCGAACTGCATCATCACGAAGTCGCCCTTCTTGATCAGCGGCCGGGTGTTCTTCCACCACTGGCCGGTGTAGAAGTTTCGGCTGCTGGTGCCGCCCATGGCGCGATTGACGACGTTGATCTTGTCGAGGTCGAAGTAGGCGGTGATCGGTCCGCCCCAGCCCCACTGGCCGTCCGGGCCGTTATCGCCCTTGGAGCCGTTGCGGACGGTCGAGTCACCGATCAGCCACAGCGTCGGCAGCCGCTCGTTCGCCGGGACCGGCGCCACGTAGCGGCCCGGGCCCTCGCCCATCTGGGTCCGGCGCGGGACGTCGTCGGACTTGAGCTTCGGCTTGGCGATCCCCTGGCCGGAGGCGGCGGCGGAAAGCAGGATCGTGGCGAGGAACAGGGTGAGGAAATCGGCGGTCTTCATGGTGGCGGGGATGGCGGCGGCCCGCGATCCGACGCGGAAACCGAGCGTCCCGACCCCTAACCCGGCGGCGCGGACCTCGTCAACTCACCCGAAGCGGCGACCCGCCTCAGCGCGCCCGCTCCATCTTCTGCCACTCGACCTGCGAGCCGATGTTGGGGTCGAAGCTCACGTCGTCGGAGTGGATGTAGTTCCCCCAGCCGTCGGTCCAGTGCTGCTTGGCATAGCCGTGCTGGGAGGTGCCGAACTGCGGGTCGTGGAAGGTCTCGACGTCGTGGATGCTGTCGATGAACTTGTCGTGCGAGCTCGACTCGTGGATACCCGCGATGAAGCGGTCGTGGCTGCCGGTGTCCATCGCCGCGCGGTGGCGCGCCATGATGTTGGCGCGGAAGGCCTCGTTCTGCGCCGCCAGCGCGCGGCTCTGCGCCATGATCGCCTCGCGCGCCGCGCGGTTCTCGGCGATGCGGCGGGCGAAGTCCTCGTTCAGCTGCTGCTTCACCGCGAAGAAGAACTGCTGCCAGGCCGGGTTGATGTGGACCGACCGGACCATGTAGGTGAAGAAGCTGCGGCGCTTGTCGAGCGTCCCGCGCGGGGCGGTGAAGCCGTGAATCCCCTGCAGGCCCCAGGTCGTCTGGGTCGTCACCCCGGCCTCGCCGCGCAGGGTCGCTTGGTTGATCGCGTAGAGCGCGTAGATCTCCTCCTCCACCGGGATGCCATTAAGGGTGTAGACGGCCCGCATGCCGACCCCCTTGCCCTCGAACCCGGGCTGCTTCAGCGCCGCCGCCAGCCCCGGCACCTCGCGCACCCCGGTGACCTCGAAGTCCTCGACGTCCTGGCGAAAGAAGGTCCGCACCAGGTGGACCAGGGCCTGCTCGGCCGGCATCGGCGCCAGGCTGAGCATGCCGAGGTTGAAGCCCCCGGGATTGATCGCCGCGTCGCCGGTCAGCCAGTAGCACACCACGTCCGGCATGAAGTGCAGCCGCTCGCCCTTCTCGACATCGGCAACCATCGAACCGATCACCACCGGCACCGAGGTGTTGGCCAGGTTCCACTTCATCTCGCTCTTGAACTGCCAGTCGGCCGGCGAGTGGAAGCCGTAGACCGGCATCGAGGTCTCCGGGTCCATCACCCAGTTGACCTTCATCTCCGGCTCCGCGAAGGCGCCGGGGCCGGCCAGCACGAGGGCGGCCAGGGCCGGCCACAGCCGCCGGAATCGGGAAAATCGGGGGGAAATCGTTTTCATCAGGCTCCCCGAATAGCAGGGAATCCGCCAGCCGATCGATCAAAATCCGCCGCCGGGTCCCCGATCGCACCGGCAAGCCGGGCTGGCGAATTCGACCGGCGGGTCCAATTTTCTCGCCGCCCGCCAAATCCTCCCCCTAGTTTCGCGAAACCTGCGCTTTCCGGTTTCCATGCGATTCATTCCCCTGTTTCTCCTCGCCCCGCCGCTCGCCGCGGTTCCGACCGATGGCCTCACCGCCTACTGGGATTTCGACGGCCCCAACGTCTTCGCCAGCCCCTTCGCCAACTCCACGCTGGCCAGCGGCAATGCCGACCCGGCGATGCCTGCCCGGCTCGACCTGGAACCGCAGGGCGGCGCCCGCCTGGATTTCGACGGCTTCACCGGAGCGGCGGCGCGCTTCGACGGCGACGGCGATTACCTCGCGCTGGCGAGCCCGGCGGAGGTCGTCGAGGACTCACCCTTCTCCGCCTGCACGATCTCGGTGCGCTTCCGCGCCGACGTGGCGCCCTCCGGATCCGAGCGCTTCTTCATCTACGAGACCTCCCCGACTTTCACGCTTTCACTGGGCCTGCGCGAGGACACGGAAAACACCGCCAACACCCTGGTCCAGTTCTTCGCCGACGAGGCCGACTTCAGCGACCCGAATTTCGCCTACAGCATTCCCGACAGCCAGGTCACCGGCGAGTGGGTCCACGCCCTGGTCACCCAGTCGACCTCGCAGATGACCGGCTTCGTCAACGGCGCGGTCGCCGGCAGCGTGCCGATCACCAACACCCTCGAGCCCTTCGAGACCTTCCACGTCGGCACCTACCGCAATGCCGACGGGCGCTTCTTCGACGGCCGGATCGACGAGATCGCGATCTGGAACCGCCTGCTCGACGGCGCCGAGATCGCCGCGCTGGCCGCGGGCCCGACGATCGTCACCACGCTGGTCGACGAGGACGACGGATCGAAGGACCCGGCCGCCGGTGGTGGCGAGGGCACCTCGCTGCGCGAGGCGGTCAACCACTCGCTGCCGCTGGTGGACATCCTCTTCGACGAGGATCTTCCGGATGAGCCCATCGACCTGATGGCTTCCGGCCTGGGCGAGATCGTCATCGACAAGCCCCTCACCATCGACGCCTCCGACCGCTTCAGCCCGGTCATCGTCCAGGGCGGACCCATCGGTGGCACTGACATCAGCGGCGGCGAGACCCGTTGTTTCCTGGTCTCCGACGGCGACCCGGGCAGCGGGATCGAGGTGGTGATGAGGAACCTGGTCATCCGCAACGGCATCGCTCCCTCGGGCGACGGGGCCAACATCCTCAGCCAAGAGCACCTGAGCCTGGTCGACTGCGAGGTTCTGGGCGGCATTGCCTTCGGACCCACGACCGACAACGCCGGCGGGGGCATCCACCAGTCCGGCGGCAGCCTGAGCCTGAGCGGGTGCCGGGTCGCCGGCAACACGGTGGTGAGCGACTTCTGCGCCGGCGGCGGGATCTACTGCGAGAACGGCGACCTGTTCCTGAGCGACTCAACGGTCGAGGGGAACCTCTGCGACGCGGAGGGCTCACGCGGCGGCGGCATCAGCATCAACTTCGGCGCGCTTTCCATGGAGGGATGTACGGTCTCCAACAACGAGGCCCGCGGGGAGAATGCGACCGGCGGCGGCATCGACAGCAACGCCGACCTCGCCGTGCGCGTCACCCAACTCGACAACTGCACCCTCACGGGAAACGCGGCGCCTCAGGGCATCGGCGGTGCCTTCAACAACACCGCGGGGAGCTCGACCTTCTTCCACTGCACCCTGGTGGGAAACTCGGCGATGGAAGGCGGCGGCATCGCCAGCGCCGACGGGTCGAACTGCTCGAACCAGCTCACCGCGACGGTGGTCCGCGACAACGCGGGGGGCGACCTCGTGCAGGTTCCGCTCGGCGGTTCCGTCCCCTTTTCCGCCAACGACAGCTTCGTCGGCAGCGGAAACATCCTGCTCGTCATCGACAACGACGACGGCAACATCGTCGATCCCACAAGCCCGCTCCACCTGATGCCGCTCGGCGACTACGGCGGGCCGACCGAGACGATGCTGCCGATCCCCGGCTCGCCGCTGATCGACGCCGCCCAGGGCTTTCCCCCGACCGACCAGCGCGGCGTTGCGCGGACCGGAATCCCCGACATCGGCGCCACTGAGTTCACCGCCGAGCCGACCGACATATCCAACGATCGCGCCAGCGTCTGGGAGACCGACATCGACGCCGACGGCCTGGCCTTCGGCATCGAGACCATGCTGGGCACCGACGTGGCGGTCGCGGACGCCGATTCGCCGGCTGCGCCGTCCTTCTCCATCGACGAGGACGGCTTCCGGGTGCTGAGCTTCGGCTTCGATCCCGCCTCGGAAGACTTCGCCAGCCTCGTCGTCACCCGCTCCCTTCCCGGCCTCGACAACTTCGAGGCGATCTTCGCGCCGGAGGGCGGCTCCCCGTTCCGTGTCGAGGGCGTGGAGTTCGAGATTTCGGCGGAATCGATCCGCGTCACCGACACCTCCGACGCGGGCGACTCCGCCTACTATCGGATCGAGGCGTTCCCGAAGCTGTGAGGCCCGCAACCGGACGGAAACCTCATTCGGGCTCGACCCGCCCGTTCGGCCGGTGACAATGGCGCCGCGCCGCCGCCGGTGCGACCATGAAGTCCCCGCACGAACCGATCCTCAGCCGCTATTCGGGCGCCGCGCAGAAGCACGGCTACGTCCGCGACCTCTTCAACCGCGGCGCCGAGCACTACGATCGGATCGGCCGGATCGGCTTCCTCGGAACCGGCAATGTCTACCGCAGGCGGGCGCTCCAGAAGGCCGGGCTCAAGCCCGGGATGGACGTCGTCGACGTCGCCTGCGGCACCGGTGCGGTGACCCGCCCGATCCTCGAGATCGTCGGCGCGGAGGGCTCGGTCGTCGGCATCGACCCGAGCGAGGGAATGCTCGGCGAGGCTCGCCGGGAGGTCACCGGGGAAGGCGTCGACTTCCGCCTGGGACGCGCCGAGTCCCTGCCGGTCGACGACGCCTCCTGCGACTTCCTCACCATGGGCTACGCCCTGCGCCACGTCGAGGACCTCGCCGAGGTGTTCGAGGAGTACCGCCGGGTGCTCAAGCCGGACGGCCGGCTGCTGATCCTCGAGATCTCGCGCCCGAAGGGTCGCCTCGGGCTGGCGCTGACCCGCTTCTACTTCCGCGACCTGGTTCCGTTCATCTCGCGGCTCGTCACCGGCAGCCAGGATGCCCGCGAAATGATGGTCTACTACTGGGAGACCATCGATGCCTGCGTGCCCCCCGAGGAGATCATGGCGGCGCTCGAGCGGGCCGGCTTCCGCAACATCGACCGCCGGGTCTCGCTGGGAATCTTCAGCGAATACCGCGCCGACCGCTAGCTGGCGGGGCGGCGGCCTGGATGGGGTGAACCGGCAGGCGGTCCGGGCCCGGCTGGCATCCCGCCGGGATGCGGGATTCCCGACCCATTCTCACTCCGGGGGTGTCGCTTCGCTCGACCCCCGGCGAATCGCTATGATCCCTCCGGGATCGAGAGGAGCCGGCGTGCTGTCGACGCGGCGTCCGTTGGATTCCAGACGGGAGGCGGCTTTGCCGATCCTTCCTCCGGGGGTGTCGCTTCGCTCGACCCCCGGCGAATCGCTACGATCCCTCCGGGATCGCGGAATCATCTCTTTCATCCCGGCAGGGATGACAGCCATTAGCCGGGGGTTGAGGAGCAGGGCGACGACACCCCCGGGCCTGAAGCAATCCTACATCCCGACCCCGGCAGGGGTCGCAGCCACGCCGCTTGCCCTGCCTTGGTCATCCGGGCGGCATGATCCATCGATGGACCCACGCCAGCTCCGATTTCCCGCCACGCGATTCCTCAGATCGACTTGTAGCGGACGCGCTTGCCGTTGGCGCCGATCGGGCGGTCGTCGACGCGCTCGACCTCGACGTCCATCGAGACGCGCTTGGGACGGGCGGCCGGGTGGTCTCCACCACCGCGCTCGGCGGCCTCGTCGGCACGCAACTCGCGCCCGTCGAGTTTCATCCCGTTGATTTCCTCCATCGCCTTGCCGGCCGTCTCGGGGCTGGAAAAGGTCACGAAGGCGAAGCCGCGCGGCTTGCCGGTCTCGCGGTCGCTCGGGCGGCGGATCTCGATGATGGGCTCGAACTCCGCCAATGCGTCGCGGAGTTCCTCGGTGGTGGTTTGGTAGCTCAGGTTTCCTACAAACAGTTTCGTCATGGTTCTTCTCAGTGTTCGCCCCGCCACCGGCTCCCAGACACTGCGCTTCAACCCGACTGAGGGGCCCCGTGAGACCGACCATCAAACCGATGGACCGGCTCATGGAATCAATCCGTGGCCCCGCCTTGCAAACGACCAATGCCTGCCCGCGGCAGGCGTCAGCGGTCACTTTCTCAGGGATTTCCTCCCATTCCGAGCGATTTTTCCCAATTCGGCCCGAATCGGCACGCCGCGCCGCGCGGACGGGACCCCGCGGCGCTTCGATTTGCTGCTTTACCGGCTCGACTCCCGACCGATGCTGCCAGCGTGCCCTTCCAGATCAACGTCACGCTCGAATACTCCGTCCAGAGCCGCAGCACCATGCTGTTCAGCCTGCACGCCCTGTCCACGCCGAACCAGACGCTGCGGAACGAGTCGTTCACGGTGACGCGCGGGGCCGAGTGCGAGTTCTTCCCGCTCCAGACCGGAGAGAACCGCTACGTCCAGATCGACACCTGCGACCTCCGGCAACTGATCCTGACCTACGAGGTCAGTGCGGTGACCAACCCGGGTTCGCGGCTGGTGCGCGAGATCTCCAGCGTGCCGATCGCCTCGCTGGAGCGATCCTCGTTGCGCTACCTGTTCCCCAGCCGCTACTGCCAGTCGGACCGCCTGGGTCTGTTCGCGTCCAAGCACTTCGGCCACCTCAACCACCCGCTGGCCCAGGCCAGCGCCATCTCGGACTGGATCTTCGAGCAGATCGACTACACCGCCGGCGCCAGCGACGCCGCCACCTCGGCCTGCGACACGCTGACCGACCGCGCCGGCGTGTGCCGCGACTTCGCCCACCTCGGCATCGCGCTGTGCCGTGCGCTGTCGATCCCGGCGCGCTACTTCACCGGCTACGCCTGCAACATGCAGCCGCCCGATTTCCACGCCTGCTTCGAGGCCTGCGTCGGCAACCAGTGGTTCGTCTTCGACCCGACCCGCCTGTCGTCGCCCAACGGCCTGATCCGGATCGCCACCGGCCGGGATGCAGCCGACGCCTCGCTGGCGACGATCTTCGGCGCGGTGCGACTCGAGAACATGATGGTCTCGTGCACCTCGAACGACTTCCAGCCGCTCAGCCGGCAGGACCTCGAGGGCAAGGCGATCCTCCTCGAACCATGAGCTCGACCGACCAAAGCCACCTGCTGCGGATCCACCACCGGACCCGCTACACCTACGCCTTCCCGGTCGTCTTCAACCCCCACCGGCTGGTGATCCGTCCGCGCGAGGGCCACGACCTGCGGGTCGAGTCACTGGAGGTCACGGTGACCCCGCGGGCGGACCTGGTCTGGACCCGCGACGTGTTCGGCAACTCGGTGGCCCACCTGCACTTCGCCGAGGGCGGCACCGAACTGGTGGTCGAGAGCAACGTCGTCGTGCGGCGCTTCTTCGACCCCGCCGCACCGCCCCATCCGGCCCACAGCGCGGCGCCGTACCCCTTCGCCTACGACGCCCTGGAACTGGGGGTGATGGCGGGCTACCTCACCCCGGTCTTTCCCGAGGACGGCACCGCGATCTGCAACTGGCTGCAGACGCTGCCGGCACCCGGCTCCTTCCCCAGCGCGGAGGCCTTCGCCATCCACCTCGCGGAGACCATCCACCAGTCGATCCAGTACCAGCGCCGCGAACAGAAGGGGGTGCAGACCCCGGGCGAGACGCTGTCGCTCAAGAGCGGGTCCTGCCGCGACCTCGCCACCCTGATGATGGAGGCCCTGCGCCATCTCGGCATCGCCGCCCGCTTCGCCAGCGGCTACCTCGACTGCCCGGCCACCCGTGCCGCGCGGGGGTCGACCCACGCCTGGGCCGAGGTCTACTTCCCCAACCTCGGCTGGCGCGGATTCGACCCGACCACCGGAAAAGTCTGCGACCACCGCCACATCGTCACCGGCACCAGCCACCACCCGCGCGGCGTGATGCCGCTGAGCGGGCGCTTCTACGGCCCGGCCAATGCCTTCGTCGGCCTCACGATCGGGGTGGAGTTCTCGACGCCCGAACCGGCGGCTGACGACGCGCCGGGCCCATCCCCGCCTTCATCCGCGCCTCCGACGGCGCCGGCCACCCAGAGCCAGTCGCAGGGATCACCGTCCCGGTCGACGCCCTGATGCGAGCCCCAGGAATCAACCTGACTCGATTGGGTTCGGAGTAAGGAAACCGCAGATGGACGCAGATGGACGCAGATGGGCGCAGATGGGCGCAGATATCGGGAATCCATCGCGACCCAAGGTGTCAGGTCGCTTTCCGGAAACCGGACGAGTCCTGCGGAGAGGCTTTTCAGATCATCCGCGCAGGGCACGGTTTCGCATCGCGCTCCCGCGCGGCGGAGCCGCCAGGATGGTACGACCGTCTCCCGGGGGTTGGATCATACCGTGTCAGTGAAACAACCTGACTCTTCTGGTCGGGTGGGATGGCCGTAGATTGCGCAGATGAGCACAGATGGAATTCGAAATCTGCGTCCATCTGCGCAATCCGCGGCCTCCCTTCCGTGAAACCTCACAAGGCCGGATTGATTCTCAGAACTCGTATCAGCCGTCGGCCTCGACCCGTGCCCGGCTCTCCGCCGAGAGGCGTCCGAGCGGCACCTCGACCACCTCCCATTGATGGCATCATGCATGAAAAAGCGCTCCCGGGATCTCCGCGAGGAAATCCCGAGAGCGCTGGAATCCTGCCCGCGGCCCGGCCTCGGCCGGGTGGGGCGCCTGGATTCAATCAGGCTTCAAATCTTGGCCTTGAGCTGCTCGAAGCGATCCTTCTTGGCGGCCAGTTCGGCCTCCAGCGCCGCGATCTCGTCATCAAGCGCGACGAGTTCATGAAGCGCCGAGCGTCCCGAGGATGCCTTGCGGCCGGCCTTCTTCGAGGCCTTCTTCGCGGCCATCTTGCGGCCCGCCGGAGCGGCCTGGGCGGCCGGAGCGCCGCCCTTCTTGACCCAGTTGGCAATGGTCAGCTGGGTGACCCCGAACTCGCGTGATGCGGCGGCGACACCGCCCCGGCCCTTCTCGGCGTTCACCTGGTTCACAAAGGCGACCACCTTGTTCTTCTCGGCCTGGGTGTAGCGCTTCCCACGACTCGCATTCGCGGCGGCCTTCTTGGCCGTCTTCTTGGTGACCTTCTTGGCCGTCTTCTTGGTGGTCTTCCTTGCCGAGGCCGACTTCTTGGTCGCCTTGCGTTTGATCGTTCTCTTCGTTGCCATGATGGTGGTGTGTTGAATTGCCCATTCACGAGTGACCGGAAACCCCCGCCGCTCAGATGACAAAGGCGAGGATATCGCCATGACCTACCCTGTAAACAACGAAAATATCACTTTTGGAGGGCATATTTTGAACGAAAGAGGAGTGCTCCTCGATCCCTCACCATCAACCCCCGCGGGTCTTGCCTTCACGCTGAGACATCATGATTCGCGGGGTCGTTCACAATACCAACTCAACGAAGCATTTTGATATCTCGGGCCCCACCATGAAACCCCACCATGAAGCATCGCGCCGGGCAGGCCCGCAGCGTACACCACAATGCCCTCCCGGGTGACCCCGGGAGGGCATTGCTCCGATCGGATGGGTGGGCTCAGCGGAAGGCGCCGACGATCCGGGGACGGGTCAGTCCGTGGAGCATCATCATCGCGACCGTGGTCGCCAGCGGCTGGCTGAACAGGTTGAGGATCGAGACGAATCCGATCCAATAGCGGCCGCGGCACTTGAGGGATGCGATGCCGGCACTGATCATCATCAGGCCGAGGATCCAGCCGAACATGACCAGGAACGACAGGTAGCCGGCCATGAACTTGGTGAAGCCACCGCCGGCAAAGCCACCGAAGGCTTCATAGATCGCGGCGGGCGACATCAGCACGGTCCCGCTAAGGGTCGAGGCCTTCAGCATCGCCAGGCAGGAGAACAGGACCGTGAGCGCACCGGCGACGATCTGCAGGTAGCCCATGGCGGTGAGGTAGCCCTGGCCCCGGGCGAAGGTGAGTTCGGACGGATCGGACGGATTGGATTGAGTGGCGTTCATCATGGTCTTCCTTTCGTTGGGACCGGTCAGCCTACACGCTCACCGGGCGGGTTTCCAACGAAAGATGCGCCCGGCCGGGGCGCTCAGTGCGCCGCCCCCGCCGGTCGACCGTCACTGGTCCTGGACGCGGTAGAAGGCCTCGTCCTCCGGTGGGGCGGAGTCGGTGAAGGTGTCCGTGGCCGCGGGATTCACGATGGTATCGACCACCTCGGTGGTGTCGTCCGGGCCGGGCCCGCGGACGAGGTCGTAGGTCGCCGCCGTGTCGAGCCCGGCCACCGTGACCTGGAACTGCCCCGCGCTGCGCTCCACCGCCGTGACTCTCAGGTCGCTGGGCAGGGAGACCTCGGTCGCCGACATGTCGGCATAGGTGGTCCCGATGCGGAACTCGTCGAAGGCCAGCACGCCGAAGGGCCGGTTGGAGCTCTCGTTGCCGATGAAGGGCCGCAGGTAGTCGAGGTCCGAGGCATCGACGCTGTTGGTGTCGTCGCTGAGGATCGTGACGTTGGCCGTCTCCAGGGTCGGCTCCACCGCCGGGTCGGGATTGAGCCAGAGGTAGTAGTCGTCTGCGACCGTGTCGTCACCGACGAAGTCGATGCGCAGCACCGCCCAGGCGAGCTCATTGAACGGGGTCCCGCCGCCGAGCCGAAGGGACGAGCTGCCCTCGGGGATGATCGACCACTCGTTGAGCGCGGCGTTCGACGAATTGCCGATGCCGACGCGCTCCTCGCGGGTGGGATGCTCGGAGTTGAACACGCCGACATTGACGCCGCGTGGGTAGTCGTTGTCGCCGTATTCGTGCGGTGGCACGAGCGCGGTTCCCTGGCGCTGGCCGATGTAGCTGATCCACAGGGTGTCGCCCTCGCCGACCACGATGTTGTTGAAGTCGCGGGCCGGCTGCAGGGTGCCGAACTCACCGCTTGCGATGGCCGAGTTGCCCGTCGTCGCGAGCGTGGCGGTGGGGTGGGCCAGGCTGCCCGAGGCGACCGTGAACGACCCGGCCGGCACGTTGGTGGCATCGCCCTCGTGGCCGCGCCACGCGCCGGTGAAGCCGCCGCCGCCGTTCTGGCCGAGGATGTTGGCACCGACCGGGTAGTCGAAGGGTTCGTAGACCAGCAGCTCGGCATGAGCCCCGTGGGGCAGGGCGAGGCCGAGGAGCGCGGCGGTGGGAAGCGAGCGAATCGAACTTGGGGCTTTCATGGGTTCTGGAGTGGTTGGGTTTGAATGGGATTGAATGGGTTCCCTGCGGCGCCAACCCACGGGAATTGTTGGCCATGGTGGCATATCAGGGAGGCACCGGATCCAGCGAGCCAAATCTGCGCATGCCCGGTTTCGCGACTCCAACGGCCGGCCCCGGACCACGAATCGTCGTTCCTTCATGCCCGACGACAGCCCGGCGGCTTGCTATTTTCCGTCGGGGTGGTGAAGCTGATAGAGAACTCATCTTCCTTTCCTCCCCCCTGATGTCGGTCCTTCTCTTCCTGCTGCCCCTGGGGTTGATCTTCGACCTCTTCGGCTATATGGCGCCCTCGCTGCGGCTCTTCCTGGTGTATGGCCTGCTCGCCCTGCCGCTGTGCCTGCGGCCGTCGCGGCGCTCGGGCTGGCTGGGTGGCTTGCTGGTCGCGGCCATGCTGCTGCGCAGCTGGCTGGACCTGCCCGAGGTCGCCGGGACCGCGCTCCTGTTGCTGCTCCACCAGGCGATCTGGGCTCTGGTCGCGCCGGTTCCGAAGGCCCTGCGCACCGGTGTGGCGGCCTACGCGATGCTGCATGTCTTCCTCTTCGTCTCGCCGCTGGGCCACCCGGTCGTCGAGTGGCTGAGCGCGTCGCTGAACCGGGTCGCCGGCTGGATCACCGGCAACCCCTTCCACCTCGGCTGGACCTGGCAGAACCTCGGCGCCTTCCTCCTGTTCCTGACGCTCTCGGTGTTCAGCTGGGACGGCTCACGGGTCGCCTACCTGCGCAGCGGCATCTTCCTGCTGGTCGCCTGCCTGCTCAGCGCCCTGGCCTCGACGCTGCTGATCGACAAGGTCGACTTCACGGCCAGCTACAGCTGGGAGCTCGAGTTCCGCGAGCCCTTCGGCTTCGCGCAGCTCGGCGAGCACCTCGGCCGCCTGCTGCTGCTGGTCTTTCCCGGCCTGGTGTTCCTGGTCGCCATGGCGGCCTACCTCGTGCTGCATCACGGCAAGGGACGCCGGGCGGGCGTCGAGGCGGACGACGAGTCGATCCGCACCGCGCTGCGGCGCGAGTGGCCGTCCGGCTGGCGCGCCCCGCTGGTGTTCGCCCTGGCGGCGGCCTTCGCCCTGGTGGCCGTGCCACTGACCAACCTGAGCCGGCCGCAGCCACCCACGCTGGTCTTCCTCAACCGCGGCGTGGTGAGCTTCACCTCGCCGGACTACACCCGCTTCGGGCAGTCGGCCGGCGGGATGTTCGGCATGCTGCCGGAATACGCCCGGCTGTTCGGCTGCGAGACCTCGGTGGTCACCGAAGTGCCGGAGTCGCTCGAGCCCGGCGAGGTGCTGGTGGTCACCAACCTCGACGAGGACCTCGGCGCGGAGACCGAGCAACGGATCTGGGACTTCGTCGCGGCCGGCGGGGCGCTTTGGGTTCTGGGCGACCACACCTTCATCAAGAACGGCCGCAACCACCTCAACGACCTGCTGGAGCCCTGCCACATCTCGTTCAACAACGATTCCGCGCAGTTCTTCCCGCAGGGCTGGTTCCACTCCTACCGCTTCCGCCAGGGCACCCCCTTCGGCGGGCTGCGCGACGACGCCGAGAACCGCCCCGGCCTGCTGGTCGGCGCCTCGCTCGATCTCGGCGTCCCGGCCGAGCCCTTCGTGCTCGGGCGCTACGGCTACTCCGACTGGGGGCTCGCCGAGCCCGACGGCCAGCGCGGCCACCTCGGCGACTTCGAATACCAGTCCAGCGAGCGCCTCGGTGACCTGGTGCTGGTCGCCGGCGAGCAGCACGGCAAGGGCCGGGTGCTGGTGTTCGGCGACACCTCGAGCTTCTTCAATGTCAACCTCGCCCGTTCCTACGAGCTGCTGCGCGCCTCGCTGTCGTGGCTCGGCGAGTCGCCGCGCTGGTCGTGGCCGGCCTCGCTGCCCGGCCGGATCCTCGCAGCCGGGCTGCTGCTCGGACTGCTCGGCACCAGCTTCGCGTGGCGCGGGCTGCCGGTGGCCATCGCCCCGCTGCTGGGCGCCGGCCTGGTCTCGTGGCTCGGTCACGGCGGGCGCGGCCTGCTGCCCTACGACGAGGGCTTCAGCCGCGGGCGGCTGGCCCTGATCGACTACTCGATGCAGCCCTTCGCCTCGAAGCACTCGAGCATGCCCTCCGGCCTCTATGGCGTGGCGATCAACATGCAGCGCTACCAGCTGCTGCCGGCAACGATGAACGAGTGGGACGAGAACCTGCTCGACCAGGCCCGCTTCCTGGTCCTGAACGCCCCCCGCGAGCCGATCGCGGAGGACCGCCGGCGCGCCCTGATGGACTTCATGGAGCGTGGTGGCACCCTGATCCTCGCCTGCGGTTACCAGGAGGCCCCGGCGGCCGAGGCCCTGCTCGAGCCGCTCGGCCTGCGCGTCGGCGGTACCCCGCTGGGGCGCTTCTTCGACCGCCCCGCCTTCGGCCGGCCGATCTCGTTCCTGTGCTCGTGGATGATCGCACAGGCACCGCCGGCAGCCGAGGTGCTGTGCAGCGCCGGCGACTGGCCGCTGATCGTCCAGCTGCCGGTCGGCGACGGCGAGCTGGTCCTGATCCCGGACTCCGAGTTCCTCCACAACCGCAACCTCGAGGGTCACGAGAACCACGACCCGGCCAACACCGATTTCCTCAAGAACCTCTTCGACCACGTCTCGCAATGATCTTCCTGTCGATCCTCGCCAAGACCGGCTCGATCGCGCTGGCTCCCTACCAGCCGTGGATCGCCGCGCTGCTCTGGCTGGCCGGGATGGCGCTGGACTTCCGCGTCCTCGGCGCGGGCGACGGCACGGCCGGCAGTCGGCCGCTGCGCGGGGTCCTGCTCCTCAACCTCGCCGGCCTGGTGATCGGCTTCGCCACCGCGGCACTGGTCGACCATGCCGCGATGCGCTGGAAGCTCGGCATTCCGGTCCTGTCCGACGGCCTGGCCGGGCTGCTGCGGCTGGTCGGGGTGCCGGTGGCCGACCACGATGGCCGCCTGTTCCTGTCGACCATGGCGGGGCCGCTCGAGATGTCGGCATCGATCGACCACCTCGGCCTGCGGGTCCCCGTGGTGTTCCTCGCCCTGTCGGCCGTGTGGCTCGCCTGGGCCGAACCCCGCCTCTCCCGCGTGTTGCGCGGCATCGGGCTGATGGCCACGCTGATGCTGGCGGTCGCGATCGTCCGCAGCGCCTGCGTCGTGCTGTTGTTCCTCGGGCTGGGCGACTTCATCGGCTACGAGAGCGAGGAGCTTCCGTTCCGCCCCTTTGCCGAGGGCGCGGTGCTGACCGGCTCCTACCTGCCCTTCCTGCTTGCCGCCGGCGTCCTCGTCGCGCGGGTCCTGCGCCACCCGCACGCCGCCGCTGAATCCGGCGCCGCCGGCCGCGAGCTTCGTCCCGTCCCCGCGCGGCTGCGCTGGCTCGCCTTCCCGCTGCTGTTCGCCGGGTTCGCCCTCGCCGCGTGGCAGCCGACCGGCAGCCGCAAGGAGGGCAAGGTGGTCATCAACACCTTCCACACCGAGTGGTCGCGCACCGACCGCGCCTACGACAAGGACTGGTATGGCGCCGACTCGGGCTACAACTACGCCTGCCTCAAGCGGCTCTTCGAGCAGTTCTACCCGGTGGTCGAGCTGGCCGACCGCATCGACCCGACGGACCTCGGCGATGCCAGCGTGCTGGTGCTCTACATCCCGAACCGGCGCTTCAGCGAGGATGAGATCCGCACCATCCACGAGTTCGTCCGCGGCGGCGGCGGGCTGCTGGTGATCGGCGACCACACCAACGTGTTCGGCTCCACCTCGCACCTCAACGAGGTCTGCGAGCCGCTGGGGTTCCAGTTCCGCGACGACGTCCTGTTCGACCTCGACACGGACTTTCACCAGCTCATCGACCGGCCCCTGCTGCCCTCGCGCTTCTGGCACGGCATGGACTTCTTCAAGCTGCGCGGACCCTGCTCGATCCGCCCGACCTCGGCCTCGACCCGGGCGATCTACACCGTCGACCACGCCAAGTCGGTGCGGGCGATCTACTCGGTGAACAACTTCTACCCGCCGCCGCACGACCATCCGCAGATGAAGACCGGCACCTTCTGCGTGGCGGCGGCGTCGCGCTTCGGCCGCGGCCGGGTGGTCGGCTGGGGCGACAGCACGGTGTTCTCCAACTTCGAGATCTTCTATCCCGGCAAGTACGAGTTCCTCCTCAACAGCGTGGAGTGGCTCAACCACGAGGACAGCCTGCTGGGGGGCGTCGTGCGGCGGGTGCTGCCGCTGGCGCTGCTGGCCGGGCTCGCCGTGTTCCTGATCCGCCGTCCCGACCCGCGCAGCTGGCTCGCCACCGCCACGATCGCGGTCG
>JAUIJB010000078.1 GCA_030430455.1 Verrucomicrobiia bacterium
ACTCGGTCTCCACTCCCGGACAGAAGGTCGGGCCGGTCGGGCACTCGGTCTGGAGTTCCGGGCAGGCCGTCGGGATCGGGTCCTGCGGGCACTGGGTCTGGATCACCGGGCAGCGCGTCGGCTCCCGCGGACACTGGGTGTCGGCCGCGTCGGCGACGCAGACGGTCGGCTCGAGCGGGCACCGGGTCTGGCCGGCCGGGCACTCGGTCGGCCGTTCCGGGCAGGTGGTGGGCTGCACCGGGCAGTGGGTCGGCAGTTCACGCGGGCACTCGGTGAAGACCCGCGGGCACTCGGTGGCCACCGGGTCGACCGGGCAGTTGGTCGGCGTGCCGGAGCACAGCGTGTCGGTCAGGCTGCACTCGGTGAGCTGCTGCGGGCACTCGGTTTCCTTGCGCGGGCAGAAGGTGTCGGCCACCGGGCACTGCGTCGGTTGACGCGGGCAGGTGGTGACCACCGGGTCCGCCGGGCACTCGGTGGGCGTCGCCGGGCACTGGGTGTCGGCGCGCGGGCACTGTGTCGGCTCGCTGGGGCACACCGTCGGCTCGGACGGGCAGTAGGTCGGCGCGCCGCTCGGGTCGGGACACAGCGTCTGCTGGCCGGCGCACTCGGTCAGGTTCGCGGGGTCGGGACACTCCGTGGTCTGCGGCGGGCAAAGGGTCTGCTCGACCGGACAGGCGGTGCGCTGGAACGGGCACACCGTCGCGGTCGTCGGATCGCTGCATTCGGTGGTCAGCTTCGGACACACGGTCTGCTCGACCGGGCACTCGGTCTCGGCCGTCGGGCACTGGGTGGCCACGCGCGGGCACTCGGTGGGCTTGCGCGGACAGACGGTCGGGTGATCGTCCGGGCAGACCGTCAGGAGTTGCGGGCACTGGGTCTCGAGCTGCGCGCAGATGGTCGGCTCCGCCGGGCACTCGGTCGGTACCCGCGGGCACTGCGTCGGCTCCTCGGGACAGTAGGTCGGTCCCTGCGGGCACTGCGTGGCCACCCGCGGGCACTCGGTTTCCTGGGTGCTCGGGCAGATGGTCGCAGCACGCGGGCAGACGGTGTCCTGGGCGACCTGCGGACAGACCGTGGCCTCGATCGGGCAATGGGTCGGGATCCGCGGGCACTGGGTGAACTGCTCGGGGCACTGGGTGGCGACATTGGAGCAGACCGTCGGGAAGCCGGCGGCGCACTCGGTGATCACCCCGGCGCAGCGGGTCGGCGAGGAATCCGGGCACTCGGTGGCGGTCCCGGCCGCGCCCGCCGGGCACTGCGTCGGCACCCGCGGGCACTCGGTCGCCTTGGTCGGACAGATGGTCGGACTGTAGCCCGCCGAACTCGGACAGGTCGTCGGAATCGTCGGACAGGTGGTCGCCTTGGTCGGGCACTGCGTCGCCACCGCCGTGGTCGGACAGACGGTCGCCTGCGACGGACACTGGGTCGCCACCGCCGGGCAGCGGGTCGCCGTGCGCGGACACTGCGTCGCCACGCTCGGACAAGCGGTCAGCTGGTTGACGCAGAGCGTCGGCTGGGCCGGGCAGGTGGTGGGCTTGGTCGGACAAGCCGTTGGGATCGTCGGGCACTGCGTCGCCACCGGCATGGCACAAGTCGTCGGCGCGTTGGGGCAGGTGGTCACCACGATCGGGCAGGTCGTCGCGCTGCGCGGGCAGCTGGTCGGCGCCTTCGGACACACCGTGGGAACGGCCGCGCAGGTCGTCGGCGTGCGCGGGCAGGTCGTCGGGTTGGCCGGGCAGAAGGTCGGCGCCGCGAAGGGCGAGCACTGAGTCGCCTTGATCGGGCAGGTGGTCGGGTTCGACGGGCAACGGGTGAAGACGGCCGGCGTGCAGACCGTGGGGGTCTTCGGGCAGGCCGTGGGAGCGGCTCCGCCGGCCGGGCACACCGTCGGGACCGCGCCGCATACCGTGGGCGTCGCGGGACAGGTCGTCGCCACGGTCGGACATCGCGTCGCCGAGGTCGGGTAGATCGTCGGCCGGACCACCTGGTCGACCTGCTCGAGGCGCACGATCGCGTCGTCGGGGATCGGGAAGCCGGGGGGGACCGTGACGACGACCAGCTGCTCGTCGGCATTGGGGGGAACCGCCGAGAGAAAGACCTCGGAGTCGGGAATGACCGACCAGCTGCTGGTCGCCGGATCGTAGAGCTGGGCGACGTAGTGGCCGTCGATCGGGGCGCGGAACTTGATCTGCAGGACGGGCGGCGCGGCATCGACCTCGGTGATCCTCGGCTGCTGACCGCTGGCCTGGATCCAGATCAGTCCGCCGACGCAGGCGGCCACGATCAGGACACTGCGAACGAGCAGGGAGGACAGCTTGTTCAGGTGTTGCGAGAAGGACATGACAGGTGGGGTTTTGGATTCCTGACGAGCTGGGAGAGAGAAACGGAAGGACGCTCCAGACAGCCCTCCGTTCTAGCCAAATGGGCAGTGTAGTTTCTGAAGAAAACCGTGAAATGGGGCAAGCATTTCCACGCTGGCAACCCGCCACGGCCGCAGCCGAGCCGCTGCAAGCCCCGTCCCACCGGCGATTGCGCCGCATGGCACTGCGGGCGCGAATTTTGTAATCGGGGCCCGCCGTTGACCCGTTCGCCTCCAGCCACGACGGGCCCGACTTGCGGGTGGAGTCAGTCCACCATCAGCACCGGCGACAACTCCGCGAGCCAGCCGGCGAGGTCCGCCGCCGCGGGGGTGGCCGGCAGCGCGTCGAGGTCGCGGAGGTCCCAGCGGAAGCACGACTTGTAGCCGTCCCAGGTTCCGCTGGCGCCGCAGTCGCGCAGCCAGCGGCTGGCCTGGTGGTTGTCGGGCAGGACGTAGCCGACCATCTCGCGCGCGCCGGCCTGGAGCGCGGTGAGCCAGAGCACGGCCAGCAACAGGGTGCCGATCCCCCGGCCCTGCTCGGAGTCGAGCACCACGGCGGACATCTCGACGAGCCCCGACGCGCTGCTTTCCAGCCACCAGCTGCCCCCGCCGAGACCCGGAAAGGGCCGCGTGCGGTCAAGGACCACCCAGGAGACGGGCGAGGCGGGATCCTGGCGCACCAGGCGGTCGATCATCCCCGCGCCGATCATTTCCCCGGTGTGGCTCCAGAAGCGCTGGTAGCGCGCCTCGGGCGAGAGCTGCCGGTAGGCCTCCGCGACCAGCTCACGGTCGGACGGCTGCAGCGGCCGCACCACCACCGGCGTGCCGTCGCGGAGCTGCAGCTCGAGGCGGATCGGGTCATCGGCCATGACGGGAGCCTAGCTGGAAACACGCTGGGGGCAATCCACCCCCCCGACCGCTTCCCTCGATCGGCCGCTTCCCTCGATCGGCCGCTTCCCTCGATCGGCCGCTTCCCTCATGGCTCCGAGCGAAACTGGTAGACCTGCGCGGCCGCCGCGGGGCGGTCGACGGCGAAGAACAGGCAGGGGTCCTTGACCTCACCGACCGACTTCAGCGCGGCAGCGACCGCCAACTGGCCGGGGTCCGCATCGGCCACCAGCGAAACCGCACCGCCCTGCGGTGGGTCGGCGGCGAACAACCAGACCTGGTCGTCGGTCAGGCGGACGATCCGTCCCCGGAACGCCGCCGGACGTCCCTGCTCCAGCAGGGCGTCGTGGACGCGCCCGGCCAGCTGGCAGTGCACCTTGGTCGTCGGCGCGATGCCGTCCCAGAAGAAGTAGGTCGAACCCGGCCCGTCGAAGCTCTTGTCGGCGAGGCCGCTGTCGAGGACGGTCTCGTTCATGTTGGTGAAGCCGAAGTCCGCTGGGGCCGCCTCGATCTCGGCGATCCACGGGTTGGGGTCGAGATAACTCACCCCAAGCCCGGGAAAGAGGCTGCCGAACCACTCGTCGATGTAGTCGTTGCGGACCTGGTTGGCCTGCGCCACGAAGTCGGTGAGCAGGTCGCGCTGGTCCTGGGTGGCCAGGAACACCGCAATGTCGGGGGCGAAGCCGATGTCCACGGCGCCGAGCACCAGCAGGTTCCGGCAACCCAACGCGTGGGCCAGCTCGGCGGCCCGCAGGTAGGCACTCTGGGTGAGAATGGCCGCGGCGCCGCTCGAGGCCTCCGCACCGGGGGAGCCGTCGTTGAGGACGATCGAGAAGATCGCCAGCAGGAGTTCGGAATTCGACCACTCGGTCGCCAGCAGGTCGGCGAAGGGCTCGTCGAGCAGCTCCTCGTCGCGAGGCAGCTCGAAGCCGCCGAACTGCGAGAAGTTGAGATCCTCGCGGTAGTTCCGCCCGAGCAGCCAGCTGAGGTACTGGATCCAGACCGGGCCGTTGGTGTAGCCCTCGTCGAAGACCATCCCGCCCTCGCCCGGGTCGAGATCCGGGTTCTTCGACGCCGACAGGCTGTCGCCCAGTCCGAGGATCCCGCGGTAGCCCGAGCCCGCGATCGGCGGCGGGGCCTGCTCCGCGGGCTCGACCCCATCGGGACGCAACCAGCCGAAGCCGGCGAGGTGGCGGCCCTGGTTGTCGGCATCCGGGACCTCGAAGCGGACCTCGATCAGCCGGAAGGCCGTGGTGTCGAAGGGCTGCAGCAGGCTGGTCGACGCCGGCGGACTGCCGAAGGGGTGGTAGAAGTCGATCTCGACGTTGATCTCATTCTCGTCGCCGAGGGTCTCGCCGAGGATCGTGAACGAGCCCCGCACCGAGGGTTCCGAGGGACCCGCGCGCCGGTCGACGACCCAGCGCCCGCCGTTGAAGACCTCGCCGCCGCGCGAGAAGGAGAGCGACGGGATGCTCAGGCTGGCATTGCTCAGGTCGCCATCGTACTGCGCGATTTCGGGATTGCCCGGCGTCGGGTCGGGCTGGCTGTCGTCGAGGTCGACGCTCAGGGTGAAGCCGGCGCCCTCGGGGAAGCGGCCGCTCCAGTCCTCCTTGTTGAGCAGGGTCCCGCTGAAGCTCAGCGTCCGCCCGCCGGCCGCTGCGAGGCCCAGCATGCCGACCACACCCGCGACGATCATTCTCCCTGCAACGCTCATGCCCGAAGCTCCCATTCGCCGGGACCCGCTGTCAACCCGGCGGCCGACCTGCTTGCCCCGGCTTCCCCTTGACGAATGCGACCGGGGCGGCCCTTCATCGCCACCATGGTCGCGCGTTGTTCCCCTCCCGCCCCCGCCCTGCTCACCCTGCTCACCGTGCTGTCCCCCGACCCGGTCCTCGCCGACACCACCTTCGCCGCCGAGCGGGTGCTGTTCCGCAACAACCAGCCGGGCAAGCCCCTGCTGGCCGACCTCGACGGCGACGACGACCTCGACGTCATCCTCAGCGGTTCCGCCGGGGTCTTCACCCTGGAGAACACCGACGGCAACGGAACCCTCGGGCCGCAGGTCCACGTCGGCCCCGGCCGCGCCGACCACGTCGCCGACATCGACGGCGACGGCGCCCCCGACCTGGTGACCTCCTACTCCCCCTCCTCCACCAGCCCGTCGCGCAACCTCGCCTGGCACCGCAACCTCGGCGGCGCCACCCACTTCTCCGCGGTCAACCTCGTCAAGACCGGCGAGCGCAGCACGACCCTGCTCCCGCCCATCGACCTCGATGGCGACGACGACCTCGACTTCCTCTGGCTCGACGGCCTCAACGACCAGCTCGAGTGGAGCGAGAACAGCGACGGCAGCGGGACGGCCTTCGCGGCGCCGGTCGAACTGCTCGGCTCGCTCACGCTGCTCAACCCGGCCTTCGGCGACATCGACGGCGACGACATCCCCGACTTCATCGGCCAGGACTGGAAGGGCACGGGCAACGCCAGCGACGACGACATCGTCATCTTCCCCGGCCTGCCCACCACCCCCCTCAGCTTCGGCGCAGCCAGCCCACTGGTCAGCGGTGCCACGCTCAGCGGGGTCGCCGACATCAATGGCGACACCCACCTCGACCTGATCGTCCCCGGCGCGAGCTTCGAGGACCGCGACTGGCGGCCCAACGACGGCAGCGGCAGTTTCGGGCCGGCACGGGCACTGATCAGCGGCGCGAGTGACTCGCCGGAGAACCTCACCATCGCCGACCTCGACGATGACGACGACCCGGACGTGGTCTTCAGCGAATCCTACGGCGACATCCACTGGGTCGAGAACTCCGACGGCACCGGCACCTTCGGCAGCCCGGTGCTGGTCGGAAGCCCGGCGGAAAACGCCGGCCAGCTGGTGGTCGGCGACCTGACCGGCGAGGGCGACCCCGAGGTCATCGCCTCGGACGAGCTCGCCCTGCTCCAGTTCACCAACGTCAACGGCGCCTCCTCCTTCGACCCGCCGATCCCCCTGGTCGAGGCGATCGACTGGATCAACGACATCGACGCCGCCGACCTCGCCGGTGGCGCCGGCGAGGATCCCGCCGACCTCGTCTTCGCCACCAGCGACGGCAAGCTGTTCCGCATTCCCAACCTCGGCGATGGCGCCTTCGGCGGCGCCGTCGAGATCGCCGACGGACTGGGCGAGGTCGACGAGATCGGCCTCGCCGGGATCGACGACACCGGCGGCATCGACCTCTTCACCCTCGCCACCAACGAGGGCTGGGTCCGCTGGCACTCGGGCAGCCCGCCGGGCGGATTCGACCCGGCGGCCCCGATCGACAGCGCGGCCTCGCCGCGCTCGCTGGCCTGGGACGACCTCGACGGCAACGGCAGCCTCGACCTGGCGGTGGCGCTGCGAAGCGACGGCGAGGTTGCCATCTACCACCAGGACCCCGCCACCCATGCCTTCAACAAGTCGACCCTGCCCGGCACCCTTGCCGACGTCGAGGCGGTGGCCCTCGGCGAGATCGACGGCAATCCGGGCGTGGACATCGTCGCCGTCACCCCCTTTCCCGACAACCGGATCTACCTCGCCGCCAACGACGGCTCGGGGAGCTTCTCCAGCCCGGTCGAGGTCGGCACCATGCCCGGGTCGGTCGACCAGGTCGAGGTGGCGGACCTCGACGGCGACACGGACCTCGACATCCTCGCGATGGAGAGCGACGGCGCCCGCAGCAACATCCTGTGGTTCCAGAACGACGGCTCGGGCGGCTTCGGCGCCGGCATCCTGGTCCACGACGTCAGCGCCGGAGTGCGCGAGATCGCGATCGGCGACCTCGACAACGACGACGACCTCGACTTCGTGTCGGTCAACTCCAACTCCGAGCTCACGCTGTGGCACGAGAACGACGGCAGCGGCTTGTTCCCCGTGTCCGGCAACGGATTCCAGCGCGACCCCTCGAGCAGTCCCTACGACGTCCTGCTGCGCGACCTCGACGGCGACGGCGACCTCGACGTCGTCACCACGACCCGCTTCGGCGGCCTGGTCGGCTGGTATGAGAACCAGTTCGGCGAGACCGCCCTGGTGAAGTGGGCGAAGACCTTCGGCCTGCGTGACGCGGCGCTCGACCCCGGGGCCGACGACGACAAGGATGGTTTGCCGCTCTACGAGGAGTTCGCCTACAACATGGACCCGACCGTGGCGGACCACGCGGTGGTCGCCCTCGACGGCGAGGCCGGGCTGCCCAACCAGTACTTCTTCTTCACCGCCAGCGGCGGCGTGCGGCCCCGCGGGACCTTCATCCGCCGCCGCGACCATGCCGAGGTCGGCCTCACCTACACCATCGAGCGCAGCCCGGACCTCGAGGAATGGTTCCCCCTCAGCCCGGGTGGCGCCTTCACCATCAACGACGACTACCAGCGCGTGACCTACAACCGCCTCGTTTCGGGCAAGCCGCCCATCCAGTTCCAGCGGATGCGGGTGGAGTATGTGCCGGAGGAGTGAGACCCGCGGCGGACAGCGGGACTACTTCCGCAGCGGCGAGCGCCGCCGGCCGGGGGGCGTCTTGGTGCGTGGCATCAGCACCTGGTTCGAGACGCCACCGTAGTCGAGGGTGTAGAAGATCCGCTCGCGCAGCGGCTTGAGCAGCGGCTGGACCTTGCCGAGCCGGCCCTTGGGCATGAAGCAGAACAGCATGTTCCTCTCGCCGCTGCGGCCCTCGCCCTTGAGCAGCGTGGTGCTCAGGCCCACCTCATGGAGCTGGCCGGCGAGTTCGCGGACCTCGTCGCCACCGACCACCCGCAGCGTCAGGTTGCCGAGCGGGATGCGCCGCTCGACCACGATCCCGAGCACGTTGCCGATCGAGAAGCCCAGCGCGAAGAACAGGCCGAGCCACGGGTTCTCCTCGATCCTCGTCAGCGTCAGCGAGATCACCGACAACCAGATGACCACCTCGATGAAGCCGAGCAGGAAGGAGACCTTCATCCGCCCGTCGATCACCGAGATGACCCGCAGGGTGCCGATCGTGACGTCGGCCATCCGCGCCAGCATGATCAGGATCCCCACCGCGATGGTCTGCAGGATGTCCATGGGCGGAGGATAGGCCGCCGGACCGCGGCGGCAAGCCAGCGAGGCCGGGGGGGCCACCGACCGTCGACCGCATCCTACAGCTTGGTGACGACCAGCCGCAGGTAGTGTTCCGGATGGGTGGCGAGCGCGGCGTTGTCCCGCACCCGCAGGCTCGTCGTGGTGTCGCTCAGGACGGTGGTGTGGGGCGGGCCCGACTGCCAGGGGCCCGCCGGGCCCGGCGCCACCTCGACCACCACCGCGACGTCGGATGGCTTCTGGCTGCGGCTGACCTCGAGCACCGCATGGCCGTCCTCGATCACGAGCCGGATGACCTCGGACGGGGTGGCGACGCCGGGATCGGTTCCCAAGGCATACTCGATGAGGTGGGGAAAGGGGTCGGAGTCGGTGTTGCCCTCGAAGTCGGTCGGCCCGATGCCAAACCCGGCCGCCCAAGTGGCGAAGGAGAGGGCCTCGTCGTCGTCAATGGTGACGGTGGCCGCAACCCCGTCGCCGAGCGTGTAGCCGAGTCCCTCGGCCAGGGTCAGCACGACGGTCTCCGGACCCTCGGGGTCGGCGTCGTCGATGACCCCGATCGGGACGCTCAGGCTCGGCTGGCCGGCCGGGATGGTGCCGCTCAGGGCGACCGGGCCGTAGTCGCTGCCGTTGGTGGCCGAGCCGGTCAGAACGAATGAGAAGGCAGCCGCTTTGGTCGTCGGGCCCGCCCGGCTGACCAGGAAAGACCCCGGGTCGCCAGCGGGCTCGGCGGCGGAGGCGTCGGATGCCTCGACCGTGAGTTCCGGTGGCCCACTCCAGCTGCCACGGCGGTAGATCAGCCCGAGCTGGGGCGACGAGCCGCCCAGCCAGGCGAACGCGCCGCCATTCGCCGACACGCCGTCGGCGAGCACCGGCTGGCTCTCGAGGAAGGGCTCGAAAAAACCCGTCCCGGGGTTGAACTGGTAGTCGGTGTAGACCACCGCGGCGTCGTCCCCGGAGTAGCCCGGCCAGCCCGGTGCCACGGGCACCCCGCCGGCCAGCACGCTCAGCGGCCGGATCACCCCGCTGGTGAGGTTGGCGACGTAGATGTAGTTCACCCCGAAGCCATCGACCACGTCGAAGGTCATCAGGTCGTTGCGAGTCTGGCCGATCGACGGGTTGCCGACGTTCACCCCGGCGATCGGAGGGATGAAGTTCTGGATCGTCCCCGCCTCCCGGTCGATGAAGGAGATGCTCCAGGTGTCGATGAAGCTGCCCCCCGGGTAGGTCAGGCGGTTGAGTGCGTCGTAGAAGATGAAGCGCCCGTCGGGCGAGACGTCGAGTGCGTCGACGAACAGCACCGTCGCCGCCGTGGCGCTGCCGGTCTGGTCGGTGAGCGGCTGGGTGATCGTGTAGGTTTCCGTGCCGCCGGTCGACTCGTCGAAGACGTAGATCCGGTTGTCGGGATTGCCGAAACCATCCCGCAGCACGTAGGCTTGCAGGTTGCCGTTGGCGGAGATCGCAGCCGACTCGATCTGGCCGGCGAGCCCGAACATGGCTTCGACCCCGGTTTCCGTGTTGATGAAGGCGCCATCGGCGGCCGGGGTGACGTAGACCGCGAAGGCTCCGTCGCCGCGCACCGCCGGCTTCTTGCCCGCCAGCACCGGCGTGCCCACTCCCATGTCGCCGAGGAAGACGCCGGCCGAGGCGTCACCGAAGGCGGTCTCCCGGCGGCCCAGCCAGGTGGTCCCGCCGGAGGGAAAGATGAACAGCGTCGAGTCCTGCGCATCGACCGAGGGCGTCGGCACCGGGTCCGGGGTCGGCTGCTGGTCGAAGATCTCGACGAAGTCGAAGGCCTCCGCGGTCTTCTGGGCCTGGGCCGAGCCGTTGCCGAACAACTCCTCCGCCGACTGCACGCATGCCAGACGGGCGTCGATGAACTGGGAGTTCGGATTGAGCTTGGTGGTGACCGCACGGAAGAAGATCTGCAGGGTGTCGTCGATCCCGATCGCTCCCGGCAGGCCCTCGGCGAGCTGGTAGAAGGCGTGGTTCGGGATCGAGCTGTTGACGTGCACGCCGCCCCGGTCGGTGCCGATGCCGATGTTGTTGAACTCGCTCATCTTCTCCGGATAGGGCGCCGAAAGGAAACTCAGCAGCGAGTCCGGGTCGTCGAGGGACCGCAGCGGCGTGCTGAGCTGGGTGCCCAGCTGCCAGTCCGGGACCCCGCCGTTGAAGTGCGCCTCGCAGCCCTCGCCCAGCACGTCGGCGAAGGACTCGTTGAGCGCCCCCGACTGGAAGCGGTAGACCAGCTTGGAGGTCGTCGAGATCACCGAGTGGGTCATCTCGTGGGCCACGAAATCAAGCGACTCGGCCCAGCGGTCCTGGTTGCCGAAGCTCATGGTCTGCGTCTGCGGGTCGGAGTAGGCGTTGTTGTCGTTGAGGTCGACGATCCCCGTCATCGAGCCGCCGTTGCCATCGACCGAGTTGCGACCGAAGCGCTCGAGGTAGTAGTCATAGACCCGGCTGAGGTTGACCGAGGCGCTCACCGCGTCGGCATCCCACGGGCCGTTGGCCGAGCTGGCGGTGTTGTGGACCGCGTCGCCGATGTTGTTCTGCGTCGAGTTCTGCAGGTTGAGCACCGCGATGATGCCGCGTGACCGGGTCACGTCGGGCGGCTGCGAGGTGGGGTCGTACATCCCCTTCGAAGTGTCGATCGTGTAGAACAGGTTGTCGCTGTGCTGCCAGAGCTCGATCGTGCGGGTCTGTCCGTCAAGGTCGGTTCCGGTCCCGCTCGCCGCGGCGCTGACCACCCGCGGCAGGCGCTCGATGACCGAGCCGTCGCGGGCATCCACGAAGACCTCCTGGCGGAGCAGCGGCGGGCCGTCGACCATCACCCGCCAGGCCAGCCGCGCGGCCGACTCGAGCGGGGCGTGGACCAGCAGCTCGGCGGGGCCCGTGGCGGACTCCGCGCGCAGGCCGAGTCCCTGCACGGCCGCGACCCGGGCGACCCGCCCGGAGACTCCCGGCCGCAGGTCGATCGCGGGCTCGGGAGCGTAGGCCGCGGTGACCAGGGTTATGTCGCCGTTCGCTGCGGTCTGCACGGTCATCCCGCCGGGCCAGACCTCGAGGCCCTGCCAATGCTGCGTGTAGCGCAGCTGGGTGTAGCCGAGTTCATCGCGGCTTTCGTCCTGCAGCCGCCACGCCTCGTCGGCGTCGCCGGCACCGAAGGCCGCGGCATGCTTGCGCAGGAAACGCCTCGCGGTGGTCGCGGCCAGCGAACGACCGGGATCGGCCGCCGCGGCGCCCGGCTCGAGCCGGCGCCCCTCGAGGTAGGTGAGGACCGGCTTCTGCGCCGCGCTGCGCCACTCGACCTGCTTGCCCGGAGAGTTCCAGCGCAACCGGCCGAGCGCCGAATGCTGGGCGGCCGTCAACGGCGCACCGCGGTGGGCCAACTCCGCGGGAACCGGCCGCGATGGCACCGGCGAGGGCGAGGCGGGAGCCTCCGCGAGGCGCCGACGGGCGGCGATGACGGCGTCGCGCAACTCCTCCGCCCGCGGCCCGCTCGCGGGATCGACCGACCACGCGCTCGAGGTCGGGGCGAGCGCGAGCTGCGGTGGGTCGACCACTGCCGGCTCGCCCGCAGCCGCAGCCGCGGCTCGCGGATCGGGACCGGGCCCGGCGGGACGGGCGAGAAAGAAGCCGAGCAGGATCAGGATGGCGAGCGGCGCGACGAGGGCGAGGATGCCTGGCCGTGCGCCGCCGGGGGAAGCAGCGGGAGGATGCATGAGGGGAGACGATTTCGACGAGTAGAACGCAACCCGGCAGAACACGGCAAGGATCGATTCGCCATCCGCTCAGTGGCGGCCGAGGAAGTCCCCCAGCGGGGCGAGCTGCTCGATCCGGTCGCACACGATCTTGAAGGCGGCCAGTACGGGCACCGCCAGGAGCGCGCCGGGAATCCCCCACAACCAGGCCCAGAAGACGACCGCGAGGAACACGATCACCGGATTGAGCGACAGGGAGCGGCCGATCAGCATCGGCGTGATCACGTTGCCCTCGATCGCGTTGATGGCCAAATAGGCGGCCGGGCAGGCCAGCATGCGGCCCGGCTCGTCGAAGCTCAACAGGGCCGCGAGGCCGACCAGCGCGGCGCCGACCAGCAGGCCGAGGTAGGGAACGTAGTTGAGCAGCGCGGCGACCACCCCCCAGAGGATCGGGTTGGGCAGGCCGATTCCCCACAGCGCCAGTCCGATGGCCAGGCCGAGGCCGATGTTCACGGCGGTGATCGTCGCCAGGAAGCGCGAGATCTGCACCTGGATCTCCTCGGCGATGACCACCGCGCGGCGCTTGTCGCTGAAGCGCGGGATCAGGCGCACGGTCTTCCTCATGAAGACGTCGCTGTAGGTCAGCATGAAGAACAGCAGCACCAGGCCGATGAGGACCCCGGCGAGCTTCTTCAGCTGGCCCATCGCCATCCGGAACAGCGGCATCGGGTCCTGCTCCCGGACCTCCAGCGGCCGGGGCTTGTTTCCCGCGGTGGCGTTCTTCATCTCCTCGGCCGTGTCGTCCAGCTTCTGGATCTGCTCGGTCAGCGGCAGCAGCTTCGACTTCACCTCGGCGACCGCCTCGGGCGCGCGCTCCGCCCAGTCGCGCGCCGGTGCCGCCAGCATCCACACGGGTACGACGAGAAGCGCGACGACGAAGGCGACCAGCACGACCGAGACGAGCACCCGGGGAATCCGCCAGCCCTCCGCGAAGTGGACCACGGGAGCGAACATCACGCTGATCAGCCAGGCAAAGACGATCGGGATCAGGAAGGACTGCGCCAGGTAGAGGGTCGTCATGAAGGCGAGGATCGCCAGCAGGGTCAGCGGAATGGAGCGCACCTCGAACGGGCGGCGGAACATGGTCTGCAAGTTGATCCTCTGCTGGCTGCCACCACCCTCCGCTTCACGTTCCGTGCTCATGTGGGGCGAGTCTTCAGCTCAAAGCCTGCCGTCCGTGAGAATCGGCTCGCGAGACAGCCAATCCAGCCATGGCAGGGGCCTGCCCGCCGGCGGATCCGCCTCCGGGGCCGCGATGGCATTGCGTATTGCACGCAATCGGGCTTGGCGATTTGCACAGCGCACGGGCGATCGCCGGTGACTTCGGCCTGTGCAGGCGCCCCGACCGCCCCAAGGGCCGGTCCTGCCCGGTTCTGCGCTCGATTTGCCGGGCGATGCCACCGGCCGCGACGATCTGGCATGTCCCCTGCGGTTTTCACCTCGTTATGAAACACAAACTGATCGAAGCCGCCGGCCTCACCTCCTCCGCCGTGTTCGCCCTCGCGCTCGCATCCTGCGACGTCGAGAAGGTCGAGGAAGGCAGCATGCCCGAGGTCGAAGTGAAGGGTGAGGCCGAACTCCCCGAGTATGATGTCGATACCCCGGAAGTCGACGTGGAGACCAAGAAGGTCGAGGTGGAAGTACCGACCGGCGTCGATGTCGACGTGCCGGAGGACGACCCCGCCATCGGCGACGTGGGTCCGGGAGCTGACGACGACGAATGAGCCGGTCCCGGGCTCCACGCCCGGAATCCGTGACGACCGTCACCCGCTCCACCATTCCCGCAAACGAGAGAACACCACTCCAACTCTAAGCAATCTAGTACCATGGCCACCACAGCAACGACCAACCGACTGCTGCTCGTCATCATCGCGATCCTTCTCCCGCCGCTCGCGGTGGGGCTGAAGAACGGGATCGGCGGCAGCTTCGTCCTGAACCTCATCCTGACCCTGATCTTCTGGCTGCCGGGCATGATCCACGCGCTTCTGGTCGTCCTCTGAATCAGGCGTCCCGGCATCCACCCCGGCCCCCGGATCCATGTTCCAACGGAACTCCGCCATTCGGCTGGCAGCCGTCGCCGCCGGCTTCCTCGTCCCGACCCTAGCGGCGAAGCTCGCCCGGGGGTCGGCGGGGAAGGCCTTCCGGCTGGCATCGAAGAAAGAGCCACCGAAGAACCCGGCAAGTGCCGACGTTCCGTGGCGCGACGCCATCCTCTGGACGCTGGTGAGCGGCGTGGTCGGCGCCCTGGCGCGACTGCTCGCGCGACGCTCGCTTCCCCTCATCGGCCTGCCCGCCGAGGGGCATGACCTCGAGGACGAAAAGGAGGGCGTGCTCGACTGAGCACGGCCCGCGCCTTTTCCGGACACGGGACAGGGGACACGTTCCGCACGGAGGCGCCTCCTCACCACCTATTCGGGCGCACCCGGCGGCTCGGACGGCAGCTTCTTTGCCTCGGCATAGCGCCGCGGGACCACCAGGCGGGCCGCCGCCTCGACCACCTCGACCCGGAACGGCGTCTCGCCGACCAGGTCGCCGTCGAGCTCCAGCCGCAGCGGGCGCGAGGTGTGGATCTCGATCCGCGAAGCGGAATGGTAGTGAAGGTCCTCGCTCTCGGTCACCCGGCGCATCAGCAGCAGGACGATCGCCTTGACCAAGCCCCACGCCGTCCGCGGCGAGGCGACGATCAGGTTCAGCTTCCCGTCGTGCGGCGAGAGGTGCTCGCCGAGCGCCAGGCCGCTGCCGTAGATCTCGCCGACGTTGACCACCATGATGGTGTTGGCGCGGAAGCGGAACGTCTCGCCATCGATCGTCGCGCGGACCCGGGTGGTCCTGAGGGTGAACAGGTTCTTGATGCCGGAGAACAGGTAGGCGAAGAAGCCGAGGCGGTCCTTCATCTCGCGGGTCGCGTCGGCCAGCATGTCGGCATCCCACCCGGACCCCGCCATGATCATGAAGTAGCGGTCGTGGTCCGGCAGGTAGCCGACGTCGGTGGAGACCACCACACCACCTTCCTGCCCCCCGCCGACGGCGAGCTCGACGGCCTCCTCCATGTCGGACGGGATCGCCAGCGCCCGGCACAGGAGGTTCGCGGTTCCCGCCGGAACCTGGGCGAGCGGCACCGGATGCGGGTTCTTCAGCATGCCGGTCAGCGCCTCCATGACGGTCCCGTCGCCGCCCATCACGAGGATCTCGTCTACGTCGTGCGCCTCCCGCGCGAGGCGCAGCGCGTCGCCCTCGCCCTCGGTGCAACGGATCTCCGAGGCGACCCCGTGCCGGTCGAGAAGCCCCCGCAGGCGCTCGACCTTCTCCTCACCGCTGTGCTGCCCGGCCACCGGGTTGACGATGACCAGGACACGGGAAACCTTCGACCGCGGCGAGGCGGCAGTGCTGGATGAACTCATTCGGCGCTGGTGTGGAATCCCATCGGTGGCTCGCGGGACCCTAGTGGCGGTGTTGGCTACGGTCCACCCCAAGCCACCAGCAGGATCGGCACCACCGCGCGTGCCATCCCCTCCCCCCTTTGCCCCCCCGCTTGGCCCGCCACCGCTGCGCGATGCCCCGTGCAGCGGGCAATCTGCACCTCCACCGTGGCCCCCGTCGCGCGTCATGCATGCCCCGGGCACGGCCCAATCCCGGACCTCCGCGGCCTTGCGGCGGCGGCGCGGCGGCGGCGCGGCGGCGGGCATGGGATCTGCGCCTCCAGGAACCTCATGAGACACCAGCATCATCCCGGTTGGATCTCCCCGCTGGCCACGGCCGGCTACGCGGCGAAGGGGATCGTCTATGGCATCATCGGCTTCTTCGCCGCCACCGCCGCCTTCGGCGGTGGCAGTCAGGTCGCCGGCTCGAAGGACGCCCTGCGCTCGATCTCCAGTTCCTCCTGGGGCGGCGCGCTGTTGGTGATCGTCGGCATCGGCCTCCTCGCCTACGGCATCTACCGACTGCTCGGCGCCTTTGCCGACATCGAGTCCGAGGGCAGCGACGAGAGCGGGCTGGCGAAGCGCATCGGCTACGTTGCCAGCGGCCTCGCCTACTCGGCGCTCGCCGTGTTCGCCTTCACCGGCGCCGCCACGGGTGCATCCGGCGGGGACGGCAAGGAGTCCCTCGCCGCCCGCGTCCTCGACCTTCCCTTCGGCGCCATTCTCGTCGGCGCGGCCGGGCTCGGCATCGCCCTCGCCGGCATCTTCCAGTGGGTCAAGGCCGCCCGCGGCAGCTACGCCGCCAAGTTCCGGCTCAACCGCTTCGCCTCCCGCCGGCGTCACTGGATCGAGCGCGCCGCGAAGCTCGGTCTCTCCGCCCGCGGCGTGGTCTTCGTGATCATCGGCTTCTTCGTCGTCAAGGCGGCGGTCCAGCACGACTCCTCCGAGGTCACCGGGATCGAGGGCGCCCTGCGCACGCTCGCCCAGCAGCCCTACGGCCCCTGGTTGCTCGGAATCACCGCGATCGGCCTGCTGTGCTACGGCATCTACTGCGAGGTCCTCTCCGCCTTCGGCCGCTGGCACGGCCGGGAGGGATGACCCGCCGCCGGCCCGCGTTCCGTCATTCGACGAGACACGACGAAACCCACAGCGCATGATAAGATCGTGGACGGGATGATCTGGATGCTGGGCATCTTCGCCGCGGGGACGGCGGTGATCCTGCTCGCCGGGGCGCGACTCGCCCGGGTGGCCGACCAGCTGGCCGACCGCACCGGCCTCGGCGAGGCCGCGGTCGGGGCCGTGCTGCTCGGCGCGGTGACCTCGCTCCCCGGCCTGGTCGCCTCGTCGACCGCGGCCTGGAACGGCCTGCCCGAGATGGCGGTGAGCAACGCGGTCGGCGGCATCGCCGCCCAGACCCTGTTCCTGGTCGTCGCCGACTTCTTCCACAAGCCCGCCAACCTCGAGCACTCCGCCGCCTCCGGGACCAATCTCTTCCAGGGCAGCCTGCTGGTGTTCCTGCTCGCCGTGCCGCTGGTGGCGGCCAACTCGCCGCTGTTCTCCGGCTGGGCGATCCACCCGGTCTCGGTGGCCATGCCACTCCTCTACGTCGGTGGCCAGAAGATCGCCGCGAGCGTCCGCGAGGAGGCGATGTGGATCCCGCGCCAGACCTCCGACACCGCCGAGGACGAGCCCGACGAGGAGAACCACGCCAAGCCGCTGCGCCGCCTGATCGGCGCCTTCGCCGTGCTGGGACTGATCACCGCGGTCGCCGGCTGGATGGTCGGCAACTCCGGCATCCACCTGGTCAAGGACCTCGGCTGGCGCGAGAGCATCGTCGGCGGGCTGATGACCGCGATCGCCTCCTCGCTGCCCGAGCTGGTCACCACCGTTGCCTGCGTCCGCCAGGGCGCCTACACCCTGGCAGTCTCCGGCATCGTCGGCGGCAACGCCTTCGACACCCTGTTCGTGGCGGTGTCGGACGGCTTCTACCGCGAGGGTTCGATTTACCACGCCATGAACGGGCGCCAGGAGTTCCTCATCGCGCTGGCGATCATGATGACCGCCGTCCTCGTCGCCGGCCTGGTCCGGCGCGAGCGCAGCGGCCCCGCCAACGTCGGTTTCGAGGGCATGCTCCTGATCTTGTGTTATCTGGTCGCGGTGGCGACGATGAGCTTCGGCTGAGCCACCCGGGTGAGCCGCCGATGACCCACCCATGACCCGCCCATGACCCACCCATGACCCCTACCGCGACACGCCCCCGGATCCAGCTCGGCTGGGTGACGATGGACACCGGCGAGGCACCGCCGGACAAGCCCACCACCGCCGCCGCCCTGCGCTCGCGGCTCGAGGAACTGCTTCCCGGCTTCGACTGGCGCGTCGATCGGAGGGAGCTGCCGCTGGGCCGCCGCGAGGGGGCGGTCGACCCGCTGGAACTGCTCGCCCGCGGCGTGCAGCAGAAGGTCGAGCACCACTGGGACTTCGCGATCGTCGTCACCGATGCCGAACTCGTCGCCCGCGAGCGCCCCTTCATCTTCGGCGTGCCGTCGTCAGCGCTGGAGACCGCGGTGATCTCGCGGTCGCGCATCGCCGGCAAGCCGAGCGAGGAAATGCTCATGCTGGTCCTCGCGCAGTTCCTCATCGGCAGCCTGCTCGGCCTCGACCCGCGCGGCGAGGGCGCGATGCGCCGCCCCCATGCCGGGGAGGAGCCGACCCTCGAGCCGTTCTCGGAGAATGAACTCGAAGAGCTCCGCCAGCGGCTCGACGACGTCGGCGACGAGCGGCTCGAGGAGCAGGACCGGCGCTGGAACCACTGGACCTTCCGCCTGCGGACGATGGCCGCCGACCCGCGCGGGATCCTCCGCGACATCGCCGGCTACCGCCCCTGGCGGCAACCCTTCCGCCTCGGCAAGCTGACCGCCGCGGCCTTCGTCAGCATGCTGCTGCTGTTCCTCGGCGCCGAAGTGTGGGAACTCGGCGAGGCGGCCAGCCCGGTGCTGCTGACCGGCGGCGCGTTCGTCTCGGTCGGCGCCACCAGCTGGTTCCTCTACCGCGGCCAGAATCTCGCCGAACTGACCCGCGGGGTCGACCTGACCGAGCAGGTCATCCGCAGCCAGATCGTCCTCTGGTGGTGCCTGCTGGTCGGCGTCTTCAGCCTGTGGCTGTTCCTCTTCGCCAGCTCGTTCCTGATCGCCTCGGTGCTGCCGCGGGGCGAGATCGAGTCGTGGCTCGCGGCCCCGCTCGACCCCGCGGCCCGCGCGCGCTTCGCCGCCTTCATCTCCAGCCTCGGCACCCTCGCCGGCGGGCTCGGCGGCAACCTCGAGGAGGAGACCGACTTCAAGGCGCGGTTCCTCTTCGACGAGGAGGTCTGAGCGCCAGCGCACGGACCTTCAGGTGGATCCCTGAACGCCGCCGTCCTCCTCCGCTCCCCTGGCATTCTCCTCCGTCCACGACTCGGCCCGTCTGGCGAAGCCATGGGTCTTGCGGTGATGGAACCGCCCGTCCGACTCGTCGTGGTCCCAGCGCTCCACCTCCATCCGGCCAGCGTCGGCTGCAATGACGTGAAAGCCCATCGACTCTCCCTTCACCCGTCGCGAGCAGGCGGTGGAGGCGTGGGAAAGCACGATCTCCCGCGTACCCAGCGGGAGCTTGAGCAGGCCGACGTGCGACTGGTGGAAGTGGCCCGCCAGCAGCAGATCGACCCGCGACTTCTCGAGCGCCGCCAGCAGCAGGCCGTCGCGCCTCAGCAGCCGCCGCCGGCCCTCCCGCGGCGCCAGCAGCGGGTGGTGGATCACCACCGCGCGCAGCGGCGTCTCCTGCCCGAAGCGGAACGGCAACGACACGCACTGCGCCACGCTGACCGAGCCGGTCGACCAGTCGTAGGCCCACGCGCCGAAGCGCCGCGCGGTGTTCAGGCCGGCCACCTCGATCTCGCCGAAGCGGCCCACCGGCTCCAGATCCGCGTCGATCGCGCGCTTGTAGCGCTGGAACGGATGGAACAAGCGGTGCCAGGGATGGTTGAAGCCGGGGATGTCGTGGTTGCCGGGGATCGCCAGGACCGGCAGGCCGAGGCCCTCCAGCTCGCCGATGAAGGCGCGCGCGCCGGCCCACTCCCGGCGCCGGGCCCGCATGGTGAAGTCGCCGCCGATGACCACCCCGTCGGGGCGCAGTTCGGCGGCGGCCGAGACGAGCGCCGCGACGGCCTCGGGGACCTCCGCCCCGAAGTGCAGGTCGGACAGGTGCATCAGGCGCGTCATTTCTCGTCGGTCGGTCGTAGTACTTTCAGGGCCCGCTCCCGGACGCGGATCTCCAGCGGCAGGGGCAGGCGGAGGATCTCGCCGTCGATCATCATCAGCAGCTCGTTGCGGCGCCGCTCGCCGATCCGCACCCCGCGGGTGCGCACCCGCTCCAGCTGGCTCTCCATCCTCAGCATGCCGAACAGGTAGGCCAGCGAGGCCCGCGCCAGGCCGAACAGCCCGCGGTGCCGCGAGATGTAGACCGTCATCTCGCCATCGGTCAGTTTCACCCGCTTCGGGATCACCGAGAAGATGTCCTCGTAGTCCCCGGGGACGAAGGCGGCGAAGCGGGTCGCCCGATGGAGGCGCTCGCCCTCCAGGGTTTCCAGCTTGAGCCCCAGCAGCGACGAGTGGTGGAAGTCGCGGAAGGTTTTGCGGGCGATGTTCAGCGACTTCTTCCACCAGGCCCGGCCGTGGAATTCCTCCTCGCGCTCCGCCATCCGCGGGTAGAAGCCGGCCAGCGCCGTGCACAGGCAGGCCCGGTCGCCGACCTGGAGCACGTCGATCGCCCGCGCCGGCGCCCGGGCCAGGGCCGGCACCGCCTGGTCGAGCTCGAGCGGCACGCCCAGGTCGCGCGCGGCGAGGTTGAAGGTGCCGAGGGGCAGCACGCCGAGCGGCACCGTGCCCCCGGTCAGGCGGGTCGCCGCCCCGGCCACGGTGCCATCGCCACCGCCGACCACCAGCGCGTCCGGCGCGGCGGCGAGGGCGCGGTCGATCGCCGCGTCGAGGCCGTCCGCGCCCTCCGTCCGCACCGTCGCCGCGACGCCGGCCTCGCCGAACTTTTCCTCCAGCTCGCCGGGCAGGCCCTCGTGCCACAGCTCGCGCAGGGTTCCCGAGTCGCGATTGAGGACCACCTCGAAGCTCCGCTGTCCGGTCTTGGGTCGGTCCCCGCCTGAGTCGCTCACCTCACCCAACCTGCATCAATCGCCGCCCACCGCAAGCCGATCGGGACCCGCGGGTGAGCTCGGCGGCCGCCGGCACCGCAGACACCCCGGCCGGGCCATCTAACAGACTTTGCCGCCGGCCCCTCTCCCGGTATTGTTCACCCGAACATCATGGAACTCCGGGACAAGCTTGCCATCCTCGCCGACGCGGCCAAATACGACGCCTCCTGCGCCAGCTCGGGGGCGAAGCGGCGCGACTCGCGCGGCGGCCGTGGCGTCGGCTCGGCCGGTGGGGCCGGGATCTGCCACAGCTATGCGCCCGACGGCCGCTGCATCTCGCTGCTCAAGGTCCTCCTCACCAACCGCTGCCTCTACGACTGCCACTACTGCATCAACCGCCGCTCGTCCAACGTCCGCCGCGCCGCCTTCACCCCGGACGAGGTCGTCCGGCTCACCCTCGACTTCTACAAGCGCAACTACATCGAGGGCCTGTTCCTCAGCTCGGGCATCATCCGCAGCGCCGACCACACGATGGAGCAGGTGGTGGCCGTCGCCCGGACCCTGCGCGAGGAGCACGACTTCCGCGGCTACATCCACCTCAAGACGATCCCGGAAGCCTCGCCCGAACTGATCGAGCAGGCCGCCCGCCATGCCGACCGGATCAGCATCAACCTCGAGCTGCCGCAGCAGGAGAGCCTCGATCGCCTCGCGCCGGAAAAGAACCTCGGCCGCACCAAGCAGGCGATGGGACGCATCCGCCTCAGGCTCGAGGACGCCGCCGAGCGCCGCCGCGGCGGCGACCGCCGGCTGCGCCACGCCACCGGTCAGAGCACCCAGGTCATCGTCGGCGCCGACGCCTCGACCGACGCCGACTTCCTCGCCCGCTCGGAGGAGCTCTACTCATCCTATCGCCTTCGCCGGGTCTACTACTCCGCCTTCAGCCCGATCCCCGAGCCCTCCGCCATCCTGCCGGCCCGGCCGGCGCCGCTGCTGCGCGAGCACCGGCTCTACCAGGCCGACTGGTTGATGCGCTTCTACGGCTTCGACCGGCGCGAGATCCTCGCCCCGGACCAGCCGCAGCTCGACCTTCAGCTCGATCCCAAGCTCGCCTGGGCGCTGCGCAACCGCCACCTCTTCCCGCTCGACCTCCGCACGGCCTCCCGCGAGGACCTCCTGCGGGTGCCCGGCCTCGGCCCGCGCAACGTCGACCGGCTGCTCTCGATCCGCCGCTTCGCGCCGATCCGGCTGGCCGACCTCGCCCGCCTGCGGGTCTCGCTGCCCAAGGTCCGCCCCTTCCTCATCACCGCCGACCACCGTCCCCCGGCCGCCGAACTCGACGGCGAGCGCCTCCTCGCCCGCTTCGCGCCGAAACCCGAACAGCTCGAGTTGTTCGGGTGAGAAGCCCC
>JAUIJB010000133.1 GCA_030430455.1 Verrucomicrobiia bacterium
CGGCCCCGTAGTAGAGGCACGGGATCCCGGGAAGGGTCATCACCAGCCCCTGCGCCAGTTGGTGGCGCCGCTCGGTGATCCCGCGGACCCGGAAGCGGTTGATGCTGTCGTGGTTCTCGATGAAGGTCACCGACTTCTGCAGCGAGTCGAGACCGTCCGGCCCCGGAGTACGATTGAAGTAGTAGCGGCCGTCGTCGAAACGGCCGTTGAAGAGGGTCTTGAGCGCCGACTCGGCCTGGTGCGCGGTGCCGAACTCGTCACCCGGACGACGCAGGTAGTCCCGCAGTGCAAAGCACAGCTGGAAGGCCAGCACCGAGTCCAGGCACGGTCCGGCATCACCCGGCGCATCACTGCGCCAGGTGTACTGCCCGAGCTTCGCCGGATCCCCGTCGAAGACCTCGCCGAAGAGAATCTTGTCCGCCGCCTTTTCCCCGAGGCGCTCCCGCAGGCGACGGGTGAAGGCGTCCCAGAACTCGTGGTGGACGTGCTTCACGGTATCGAGCCGCAAACCATCGACCCCCACCTCGTCGAGGTAGAAGGTGTAGATCTCGACGAACTCGTTCACCAACCGGTCGAAGTGCTCGCCGTCCGGCGCCGTCCAGAGGTCGCGCAGCGAGAAGAAGTCGGCCATCACCTCCTCGCCGTCGCGCTTGCCGAGGCTGTCCCACGAGAACCCCTTCCGGCCGTAGGCGTCGATCTCACCCAGCACGCCGGTCGTCGCGACCTCGCGTCCGAGCAGGGTCAGCGGCCCGCGCGGAGCGGTCCGGTGCAGGCTCCACTTCGGGACGTCGCCCCATGTCGCCTCCTTGTAGTAGCCGTTGCGCTGGAAGGGCTGCACCCATTCGTCCTTGTCCTGGACGTCGAAGGTGCCGTCGCCATCGGCATCGTAGAAGAACACCGGACCGGCGTGGTTGAGCACCGCGTCCTGGACGATGCGGATCCCCTTCGAACGCGCCAGGGCGACGAAATCGCGGTAGTGCCGCATGCGGCCTTCCCGCCCCGCCGGATAGTCCTCGCCGGAAAGCGAGCGGGCGCTGGTCAGGTGGGGATCGATGTCGAGGAAGTCCTGGGTCCAGTAGCCGTGGTAACCGCTCTTCCAGCCGCCCAGGTCGTAGCCCGACCGCCACACGTTGCGCACCGGCGGGGTGATCCACAGGGCGGTCACGCCGAGCTCGTTGAAATAGCCCGCCTCCAGCGCCAGCTCGAGCCCGCGCAGGTCGCCGCCGTGGTAGCGGTTGATGTCTTCCTGCGCCGGGTCGTCGAGCGCCGGGTCGCAGCCCCCGGGCGTGTTGTTCGCCGGATCGCCGTCGTGGAAACGATCCGTCATCACGAAGTAGATCACCTCGTCGGTCCACGAGCGCGCCGAGGCGATGCCCGCCAGCCCGAGGGCGAGAAGCAACATGGGTTTCATGAAGGGCCTATGGTCTCAACCGGGGACGGGTTGTCGAGAATCGGCGTGGAGCCCCCCGTGATTCATGGCTGAAACTTCGACCAATCCGGTGTAGGTCATCGCTTGAAACTGGAAACCACCCGTCCCGACGCATGAGAATCCTCCTTTCCCTCCTCGCCTCCGCCACGCTCGCCGCGGCCGCCGACAAGCCCGTGGTCGCCGTGTATGACCTCGAAGGCGCCCTCTCGGAGAACGGCATCGCCTCGAACTCGCTGCTCTCGATGGACCTCAGTCCCGAACGGCCGCTCACCTTCCACGACCTCGCGCTCGGCTTCCAGCAGGCCGCCGCCGACCCGGAGGTGCGGGCGATCGTGATCGATGCCGACGGCGCCATGCTCGGCCTGCCGCAGATCCAGGAACTGCGCCGCCACCTGCTCGACGCCCGCGAGGCCGGCAAGGACGTGTGGCTCTACAGCGACTACTACAACAACAAGTCGGCGCTGCTCGGCTCGGCCGCCAGCCACTTCGTGCTGATGCCCGAGGCCGGCGTCGACTTCGCCGGCATCCACGCCCAGTCGATGTACTTCAAGGGCCTGCTCGACAAGGCGGGACTCGAGGCCGACGTGATCCACATCGGCGACTTCAAGAGCTTCGGCGAGGAGTTCTACCGCACCGGGCCCAGCGAGTTTGCGGCGAAGCAGACCGAGGAGCTGATCGACGGCATGTTCTCGGAGATCACCGGTGCGGTGGCCGACGGCCGCGGCCTCGACCGCGCCACCGTGGTCGCGATGATCGACAAGGGCACCTTCACCGCCGCGGAGGCGAAGGAGGCGGGGCTGGTCGACGACCTGCAGTACCGCACCGACTTCAACACCGCGCTCCGCGAGAAGTACGGCGAGGCCGGGTTCGACCGCGAGTACGCGCTTCCGGATCGCGACGGCCCGGACATCGACAGCATCTTCGACGTCTTCAAGCTGCTCATGAGCTCGGGCGACGACGGCAAGTCGAAGGACGACTACGTTGCGGTCGTCGTCCTCCAGGGCGGCATCTCCGACGCCTCCATCGCCCCGGTGCGCAAGGCGATCGTCAAGCTGCTCGAGGACGAGCACGCCAAAGCCCTCGTGCTGCGCGTCGACTCGCCCGGCGGCTCGGCGCTTTCCTCCGACGTCCTGTGGGAGGTCACCGACGAATGGAAGGCCGGCGGCCGACCCTTCGCGGTGTCGATGGGCGGGGTCGCGGCCAGCGGCGGCTACTACGTCTCGGCCGGCGCCGACCGCATTTTCGCCGAGCCGGGCACCATCACCGGCTCGATCGGCGTCGTCGGGATGAAGATCGTCGCCGGCGAGGCACTGGAAAAGCTCGGCATCACCACCCACTCGGTGCAGCGCGGCAGGCACGCCGACGCAATGTCGATGACCGAGGGCTTCGACGAGGAGGAGGAGAAGCTCATTCGCCAATCGATGGTCGAGGTCTACGGGACCTTCAAGAAGCGCATCACCGACGGTCGTGGCGACCGCCTGCAGGGCGAGCTCGAGGGCATGGCCGGCGGACGGGTCTACACCGGACGCCGGGCGCTGGAGCTCGGCCTGGTCGATGAGCTCGGCGGCCTCACCGACGCCATCGCCTGGGCCGCCGGCGAAGCCGGCCTGGAGGAACTCGATTCGCGCCTGCTGCCCGAGCCGAAGAGTCCCTTCGAGGGGTTGTTCTCGAAGCCGGACAAGGACGAGGATGGCGAGCTGGTGCGCATGAGCCCGGCCGGCTCGTCCGCCGCCGCGGCGGTCGCCGAAGTGCTTCGCGAGACCGGCCTCGGCACCCTGCCCGAGGCCGCCCGACGCCCCCTCGCCCGCGGTCTCGAGCGCCTCGACGCCATCGGCGAATCCCGCGTCCAGCTCCTCGGCCCCGACCTCGAGCTGCGCTGGTAGCGGGAACGCAGCGCCGGGCTCACCCGGCGGCCGGCCTTCCAGACGGCATCAGCCGCCGGCCCGGAAGCAGCCGGCGGCATGCTCGTCGACCATGCCCACCGCCTGCATGAAGGCGTGCAGGGTGGTGGAACCGACGAAGTTGAAGCCCGCTTTCCGCAGGGCCTTGCTCAGGGCGTCGGACTCCGGGGTGGTGACCGCGTAGTCCTCCATCCGGCGCGGGCGCCGGACCTTCGGCCGACCATCGACGAAAGACCACAGCCAGTCCACCGGGTCACCCTCGCGGTCGGACAGCTCGAGCCACGCCCGGGCGTTCTGCCGGAACGCGAAGACCTTGCCGCGGTGACGGATGATGCCGGGGTCCCCGAGCAGCGACTCCAGCTCGCGGTCTCCCATCGCCGCCACCCTCTCCGGATCGAAACGGTGGAACACCTCACGGTAGCGCTCGCGCTTGCGAAGCACCGTCCACCACGAGAGCCCGGCCTGCGCGCCCTCGAGGCAGATCATTTCAAAAAGAAACCGCGGGTCGCGCGACGGCACCCCCCACTCCTCGTCGTGGTAGGCGGCATAGACCTCGTTGCCCTCGGGCAGCCACGGACAGCGCTTCATTCGAAGAAGGTGTCCTCGTGGCGATACGGCGGCGCG
>JAUIJB010000002.1 GCA_030430455.1 Verrucomicrobiia bacterium
AGTCCGGGGGGCGCCCCGGATCAGTCCTCGTCCTTGGCGCCCTTGACGCGGACCTTGCCACGCAGCTTGGCCTCGATGAAGGCGTCGATGTCGCCGTCCATGATCGACTGGATGTTGCCGCTCTCCTCGCCGGTGCGCAGGTCGAGCACCTTCTGGTAGGGCTGGAAGACGTACGAGCGGATCTGGTTGCCCCAGGCGATCTCGCCCTTCTCGCCGTAGGCCTGCTCGGCGGCGGCGGCCCGCTTGTCCTCCTCGATCTGCAGCAGCTTGGCCTTGAGGATCTGGAAGGCGAGTTCCTTGTTGGCACCCTGGGTGCGCGCGGCGGTCGACTTGATCAGGATCCCGGTCGGCAGGTGGCGCAGCAGCACCGCGGTCTCCACCTTGTTGACGTTCTGGCCGCCCTTGCCCCCGGAGCGCGCGGTGGTGATCTCGATGTCCTTGTCGGCGATCTCGATCTTGATCTCGTCGTTGAGCTCCGGGGTGGCGTCGACCGAGGCGAAGGAGGTGTGGCGCTTGCCGGCCGAGTCGAAGGGGGAAATCCGCACCAGCCGGTGGACGCCGCGCTCGTTCTTGAGGAAGCCGTAGGCGTTCTCGCCGGTCACCTTGACGGTGGCCGAGCGCAGGCCGGCCTCGTCGCCGTCCTCCCAGTCGATCGTCTCGCAGCTGAGGCCCTTCTTCTCCGCCCAGCGGGTGTACATCCGGTGCAGCATCTGGGCCCAGTCGCAGGCCTCGGTGCCGCCGGCGCCGGCCTGGATGACGAGGAAGCAGTTGGCCGGGTCGTTCGGCTGGTTGAGCAGGGTGAGCAGCTCGAAGGAGGCGATGTCCTTGCCGAGCTGGCCGGCCTGGGTGACCGCCTCGCCGGCCGACTCGGGGTCGTCGAACTCCTTGGCCAGCTCGATCGCCGCGAGCACGTCCTCATAGCGGCCCTGGAGCCCCTGGAAGGCCTCCAGCTTCTTCTTCATCGCCGCCGACTTCTCGCTGGTCACCCGGGCCTTGTCCGGGTTGTCCCAGAAGTCGGGCGCGCCCATGGCCTCGTCGAGCGAGGCGATCTCGCGTTCCAGGGTGGGGACGTCAAAGATACCTCCCGAGCTGGTCGAGGCGCTTGGCGAGCGCGTCGGTGTCCAGCGTCGTGAGGTCGGCGGTCTGGGGTTCGGACATGGGTCTGGGGTCAGGCGGAGGTGGTGAAGCGGGCGATCCGCTGCGGGCGGGAGAAAAGGCCAGCGCGCGGGGGAGTGCAAGGAATCATCGCCCCGGGGCGCGGCATGCAGGGGGAAAAAAGACCGCCCCCGGCCGGGCCGGAGGCGGTCTGCGGATCGGGCGATCCGGGGGACCTCAGGGGGCGTCCTCGATGCGGTAGTAATAGCCCGCCGCGCCCGCCGGCAGGGTGACCGTGAGAGTCTGGGTGGTGCCGGAGGCGGTGAAGCTGGCACCGGGGGTCACCGCGGTCGTCACGGCGCCGAAGGGCGTGACCAGATCGGGCGACTCCCGCAGCACGTAGTCGGAACCGTCGCTCAGCTTGGCGACCTTGATCTCGAGCTGCGTGCCGCCGTTGACCAGGGCCACCGACTCGATCTCGAGATTCGCCGGGGCGACCACCCGGAAGAACTGCTCGCCGTCGAAGTTGTTGAAGTCGATGCCCGCGACATTGCCGTTGTCATTGCCGGCGCCGTCGCTGCCGAGGCTGCCTTGCGGCGCGGGCAGGCCGCCGAGCACCTGGTTCGACAGGTAGCCGTGGCTGCTGTTGTTGATCATGGCGGCGATCCGGATCTCGCCGCTCGGGTTGCCGAGGTCGGCGAGGTCGATGCACAGCTCGATGCCGGTGGTGACCGCGGCGGCGGCCGCCGCGTCGGCGGCCTGGTCGCCGCCGGCGATGCCGGCGGTGTTGCTGTTGTCGAAGCCGACCCGGATCGGCGAGGCGTTGGCCGTGCCGGTTCCGGTGCTGCCGGAACCCTCCTCGGTTCCACCGAAGACGTCGATGTAGGAGTCCCCGCTGCCACCGAGTTCGACGAAGTCGAGGTCGAGCTTGCTGAGGCCACGGCGGACAAAGAGGTGGTAGTCGGCGCTGAAGCCCTCGTCGAAGGTCAGCCCGGCGAGCCTCGAGTAGGCGTCGTCGTCGATGTCGGGGTTGCTGCCGGCGTTGTTGACGCTGTTGTCGATCACGTTCTGGCCGCCGCCGACGGTGTCGAAGAAGACCTCCAGCTTGTTGAAGTCGTTGCTGAGGTTGCCGGTGAGCATCAGGTAGAGCTTGCCGTCCTGGATGACCGCGTAGGCGGCATCCAGCTCGTTGGCATTGTCGCCGAAGCCGGTCTCGACCGTCTGCACCTCGATGGCCGTGCCGTAGGCGGCGTCCAGGGTGCCGTCGGGGATGACCAGCCCGAGGATCGCCGAGCTGCTGCCGGCGTCGGTGGGGTCGGTGCCTTGCACCAGCTCGACCCCGTCGTCCTCGCCGTCGCCGTCGCTGTCCTGGGAATTCGGGTTGGTGACGTAGTTGTCGTCGCCGGCCTCGATCTCCTCGTTGTCGAGGATGCCGTCGTCGTCGCTGTCGTTGAAGCAGGGGTCGGTCGGGTCGCCCGGCGGGCTGCCGACGACGCCGGCGGTCCACGGGTTGTCGCTGCCGTCGACCTCCTCCTTGTCACCGATCGAGTCGCCGTCGGAGTCGCCGAACAGCGGGTCGGTGCCGGCGTCCTGCTCGGCGCTGTTGATCAGGCCGTCGGCGGGGGTCTCGTTGTCGCCGTCGCCGGTCAGCAGGCCGAGGTCGCCGGGCGAGTAGACCTCCTCCCACGAGTCGCGCAGGCCGTCGGGCTCGCTGTCGGTGCCGACCGCGTCGTCGAGCGCCTCCCAGCTGGTTGCCACCACCAGATTGTCCCACTCGCAGCGGCCGGAGCCGCCGGAGGAGAGCCGGATGCCGGTGACGACGGCGGCGGTTCCGAGGGTGATCTCGGCGTCGCCGAAGAAGGGCTCGGAGCCCGGGCCGAAGGAGGCCGGGTCGACGAAGAGCTGGAGCAGGTCGAGCTCGGTGTCGAGCTTGGCGACCAGGGTGTGGACCACGCGGTCATCCGGCGCCGGAAGGCTGCTGGCGTTCGAGTTCGGGGTGTTGGGCTCCTCCGTTCCGAACAGCCCGCTGCCGTCGCCGAGGACCCCGGCGTAGCCGACCTCGGTGCCGCTGTTGAGGAAGGTGATGCCGGAGAAGGTGGCGTTCTTGCGGCGGGTCAGGTCGACCTTGGCGTAGATCACCTTGGCGCTGCTCGAGACGGTGTTCTCGATGCGGCCGTTGGCGCTGCCGCCGGTGGGGGCGCCGTTCAGGTTGCGGCTCGCGCTGCTGCCATTCACGGTGGTCAGCTCGCCGCAGAAGACCTCGGTGCCGAAGCTGGTCGACCAGGGAGCGCTCGCCGTGGTGTGGCCGACGAAGAGGTCCTGGGCGAGGCCGTTGACGACCGCGGTCGAGCTGGTGTTGTCGAAGTCGAACTGGTCCGGCTCGAAGCCGGCCTGGCCGTCGATGCCGCCGTTCGAATAGTCGAAGAAGTCGAAGCCGATGATGTCGGTGTTGCCCGCGGCGGGCTCGGAGGTGTCGTCGTCGGGGTCGGTCCCCGCGGCCACCTCGGTGGCGTCGTTGACGTTGTCGCCGTCGGTGTCGGGCTTGTTCGGGTCGGTCCCGTGGTTCTTGACCTCGTCGCCGTCGCCGAGCCCGTCGTCGTCGCTGTCGGCGTCGTTCGGGTCGGTGCCGGTCATGTTCTCGTCGACGAAGGTCCCGCCGTTGTCCTCGACGGTGTTGTCGAGGCCGTCGCCGTCGCTGTCGGGGTTGGTGACCGTCACCTCGACCGGGACCGTCTGGGTGGCGGTGTCGTCGGTTTGGAGGTTGTAGCCGACGATGCCGCCATCGATCGTGCCGGCGGTCTCCTGCGAGCCGAGCATCTGGTTGGAGGCGAAGTTCGAGTCGCCATTGATGAGCATGGCGAAGAGCTTGACCTCGTTGGTGCCGTCGGGGACGCCGAGGGCGTCGAGGTCGAGGGCGAGCTCGACCCCGTCGGGGTGGGTGGCGAGGTCGGTGTTGTCGGTCCAGATGGTCCGCGCGTCGGCGATGAAGGTGTTGCTGATGTTGGCGGGGAGGCAGTCGCCGGCGTATTCGCGGACTCCGGTCGTCAGGTTGTAGGTGTTGACGAAGGCCCCCGACGCATTGCCGAAGATCCGGACTGCGAAGTCAGCATCGAACCCGGTCTCGAAGGTGAAGCCGCTGAGGTTGTTGATCGTGAACTCCTCGCCGCCCGAGCTGATCTGGGAGCCGCTGATCGTGTTGAAGCCGCCGGGTGCGGAGTCGATGAACAGCAGGAGGGCGTTGTTGTCGGGCTTGCCGGCAAGCAGGACGTTCAGGTTGGTGCCGTCCTGCACCGTCCGGACGTTGCCGAGGAAATTCGAGTTTCCCCAGGCGGGTGCATGCGCCTGGGTGGCGGCGACGGAGTATCCCTCGGCGCCGTCGTCGGTGCCGTCGATCGCGGCGTGGGCGCTGGTGCTGAGGGCGAGGGTGCCGAGAAGGCCGAGGCCGGCGCGGGCCGGCTGGTGGAGGAATCCGCGGGTTTTCATGGATGGTTGCGTGTGGATGGAAGCGGGTTGACGGGAACGAAGCGGGACGAGCCCCGGCATGGGGGCAAATGGTGGGGCGGCCGGGCGGGTTTATTCTTTTCGGGTTTCTGGGGGGTGGCTTGCCGGGCGGGACGGCTCGGGGACGCGGTGGGCGGGACGCTTCACGGTCGCGGTGGGCGCGCCGAGTCGGCGGTCGACAGCACGCGGACGCGGACCTCGCGCAGGGCGATGTCGCCGCGCTCTCGGGCACCCGGGTCGTCACCGGCGACGGCCGGATCGAGGCCGGCATCGATGGCGGCATCGACGCGCGAGCCGTTGGCGATGCGGATCCGGTCGAAGGTCAGGCCGGGGTCGATCCACTCCGAGGCCAGCGACGGCCCGGTGGTGGTGTCGCCCTCGTAGAGCTCGGCGAGCCCGCTGCGGTAGTCGTAGCGCAGGGTGACCACGTTCTTGCCCTCCAGTAGCGGGCAGGCGTGGCGGGCCTCGGAGCCGACCGGGTGGAGCGCCCAGCCGCGGGCGGGGCCGTTGGGGTCGCCGACGAAGATGCGCTCCTGCTCGCCGGCGTAGAGGCTGACCCCGGCCCAGCCGTCGGAGTGGAAATTGGAGGTCTCCGGGTTGTCGGTCTCGATGGTCAGCAGGATGACGTGGTTCGAGTCGTCGAGCGGCGGCCCGGAAAGCGGCGCGAAGGCGGTGGTGCGCTCGCTGCCCGAGGTGTCGAGCAGGCCGTCCTCGATCGCCGGCTGGCCGCGCTCGACCCGCCACGGGCCGGCGCCGTGGTCCGGCGACTTGCCGGCCAGCGCGGTGCGCCCGGGGTCGTCGAAGCGCTCGGCAAAGACGGTGACCTGCTTGGGGAAGAAGCTGGCGAAGCTGGTCGGCGAGGGCACCGTGCTGAGCCGCGACTTCGACCAGATCGCGGCGTGGCCGGCCGCGAGGGTGTGGGTCGCCGCGTCGCCGTGGCGCAGCGTGAAGTCGATCCGGCCGCGGAGGACGTGGAGCTCGTGGCGGCGGCCGGGGCTGGCGATGATGCCGAACTCCCCGCCGGCCCGGCCGGTGCTGACGACGCGGAAGGCCGCGCTGGTGCAGGCCAGCTGGTGGTCGTCACCGGCGGTTGCGATCCAGGTCCGCCCGCCGTCGAGGTGGATCCAGTGGCGGCTGCGGTACTCGAGGCTGCCGGGGCCCTCGATCAGCGCGCGAGTGCCGCCGGGCAGGGTGACGGCGGCCGAGCCGTGGTCGATGCGCACGATCGAGCCCTCGCTGAGAAAGCCGTCCTCGCCGCCGTTCGGCTGGATCACCTGGCCGCGCGACTCGGGGCCGAACTCGACGCTGGCGCGGGTGTCCGGCCCGAGCTTGACGGTGGCCAGCGTGGCGGCGAGGGCGATCGCGGCGGCCGCGGCGAGCGGGACCAGCAGGCGCGGCCGGGCGGCCGCCCTGCGGGCCGGGCTGGCGGCGGGGGCGTGCTCGAATTTCTCGAGCAGGGTGTGGTCGAGGCGCGCGTAGCTGCGGTAGAGCCGGCGCAGCTCCGGCTCGCGGCGCAGGCGCTCCTCGAAGTCGAGGAAGGCGGCGCGCCGGATGGTGCCGTCGAGGACCGCCTGGATCGTCTCTTCGTCGTCGCGGTGGCTCATGAGGTGGATGGGAAGTGGATGGGATGGGGGGAACTCAATCGGGAGGAAATCAATGTGAGGGACGCGGCACCTGGTCGGGCTCGAGCTGCTTGTCGAGGCAGCGGCGCAGGCCGGCGCGGATCTTGAACAGCCGCGCCTTGAGGGTGCCGGCACTGCGGTTGAGGGTGGCGGCGTACTCCTCCAGGGTGGTGCTCTCGCAGTAGCGCTTCTGGACCAGCTCGCGGTCGTGTTCGCGGAGCTTGCCGAGGCAGACCTCGAGCGCGCGGTAGGCGCGGTCCATCTCGCCGGGGTCATCCTCGGCGTCGGCGGCGAAGAGCTCGGCGATGTCCTCGCTGAAGACCAGCCAGCCGTTCCGCTTGAGCCGCTTGCGCTGGTCGAGCACGTGGTTACGGGCGATGGCGAATGCCCAGGCCTTGAAGTTGGTGCCGAGCTCGAACTTGTCCTTCTTTTTCCACAGCGTGATGTTGGTCAGCTGGAGGATGTCGCTGGCGCCGGTGAAGCCGGGCATCAGCGAGCGGACGTAGGCCAGGATCGGTCCCTGGTGGACGGTCAGGAGGCGCACGAACTCCTCATCTCCTTCACTGGCATTCATCGATGGCAGATGGCGCCGGGTGCGGTCGGGTTTAGCGTCCATTTGACGAAGCTAGGCAATGGGCATGAAACTACAAAGTAAACCCGTGTCCGGCGAAGGCTATTTGAGGGATGCGGGATGGACCCGGCGGGGTCGGTTGCCCACCGCCCCGGGCCCATCGCGCCGGATTCTCCACAGCCAATGGACAGGACCTCATCCCGACCCAAGCCGCGCACCGGCGGATTCTCGCTGGTGGTCTCGGTCGCCCTGTTGTCCCTGCTCGCGCTGCTGGCCGTCGGCCTGCTCGGCCTGTCCTCGGTGAGCCTGCGGACCTCCTCGCGGCAGGAGGCGAGGCGCAGCGCGGAGGCCAACGCCCGCGTCGCCCTGGTCCTGGCGATCGGCCAGCTCCAGCGCGAGTTGGGCCCGGACACGCGGGTCAGCGCCCCGGCGGCCATCCTCGACGGCAGTCCCGGGACCCCGGCGCTCGACGGCCTGCCGCGCTCCAGCGAAATGGTCGGCGTGTGGGACTCGTGGAGCCCGCGGATGCGCGACGCGACCGACATGTCGAATGCCGGACCCGACTACGCCGAGGCCAAGGACACGCGCTTCCGCCGCTGGCTGGCGTCGAGCCCCGACCCGGCGGCGACCGCGGAGGAGTCGTGGATCCACCAGGCGCCGGCCGATGCCTCGCTGGCGCTTTTCACGCCGGACCGTGCCGGCTTCGAAATGCGTGCGGAGTGGATTCCCAGCGGTGGCCATGGCGCGCTGGCCTGGGCCACGGTGCAGGAAAACACCAAGGCCCGCCTGCTCCCGGGGGGCTACCACGGCGGAAGCTGGGCGGGGAACGACGCGCTGATGGCACCGGGGCGGACCGGCTTCGAGCTCAGCGATGCGCTGGCCGCCGCCGACGGCGACGACGCCCCCGCGCTCTTCGCCAAGCTGGTCAGCGCCGGCGAGGTCGCGCTGTCCGAGCTCGCCGGGCCGGCCTATGAACCCGCCGTGGTCGAGCCCGACTTCTCGGTCCACGCCCGCGGCCTGCTGACCAACGTGGTCGACGGCGGTCTGCGGCACGACCTCACCAGCGCCTTCGAGATGCCCGAGTCGGCGTTCAACGCGCCGCGCCTGGGCGAGCGCGACAACCCCTTCGTCGACGCCGGCGACCCGCGCTTCGGCGGCGAGCGGGTCCTGTTCGAGCCCGGCAGCGGCTTCGCCCCGGAGGTCTTCGTCGAGGACCGCTACGGCACCGCCACGGTCCGGCACTATTTCAAGAACAGCCACCTGCCGACCTTCACCACGCTGCGCTCGCACTACCGCACCTGGCGCCACCTCTACCCGGGAACCCACGGCCTCACCGCGCGCGAGCGACGCCAGTCGGGGGCGGCCTGGCCGGATGCCGCGGAGTCGGTCCAGGGGGTGATGCCGGTGCTCGACCGGGTGTTGTTCTTCCTCCAGGCGGCGGTGCGGGCGGACGGCACGATGCAGTTGCTGGTCACCCCGATCGTGACCCTGTGGAACCCCTACAACACCGCCATCGACTGCGAGGGCTTCACGGTCTACCCGTGGCTCGACTTCCCGGTCAACATCACCTGGAACGCCGAGGGCGGGACCGGCGAAACGCCGCGCAAGCAGGTCTGGCTGTCGAACTTCCTCAGCTCCGGCGACACCGGCGAGGGCCGCACGCGGGTGCCCTACTTCCTGCTCAAGCTGACCGCCGACGGCAGCGACTCAGCCTCCGGCCCGATCTCGTTCGCCCCGGGTGAGGTACGGGTTTTCTCGTTGGTCGACCCGAGCCCGCAGCCATTCCTGCGCACCGCGGGCGAGGACGACCGCAAGCTGCTGATGAAGCCGGTCGCAGGCCTCGCCGACCTCAACACCGAGGGCGGCCTGCTGGTGCCGATGGACGAGGCCGTGAGGGACGACGACGAGTACGGCTACCGCCTGGGGGAGAACGCGCGGATCCGCGCCCGGCTGGAGTACACCCGCGACCAGCACAAGTACTACGTGGTCATGGAGGACCTCGGCCGCTGGCGGGGTCGCGAGCCCTTCGTGGTGGCGAACGTCCAGGTCGACAGCGGCGGCGGCGCCGAGCAGGCCCCGGAGAGCCCGTGGATCTACTACGAGGACCTGATCGAGGAGCCGGTGCCGCTGGGCGTGCTCGAGACCTTCCACCGCACCGCGCGTGGCGAGGGCGGCGGCGAGCGCCGCTCCGACCTCGCCTTCACCAACAACCCGCTGCAGCGCGACGCCACCTCGCTGCTGACCGGCACGCTGACCCGCTTCGAGTCCTCGCCGCATGTCGACGCCACCCTGCGCGGCATCACCGACATCATCGGCTCCGGGCTCGAGATCACCCTCGACGGCCGGCGGTCGTACTACGGCGAGTCGAACTCCGCGGCGACCGGCCGCGAACGGCTCAGCTTCGTCGAGCTGCCGCGCGGCCCGCTGGTCTCGCTGGCTTCGCTCCAGCACGCCGACCTCTCGGCCTCGGTCTACGCGCCGATGAACCAGTTCGGCAACAGCTGGGCCTCGCCCTACGTGATGCTCGACCGGGTCCACATGCTGATGCGCACGGCGCGCCCGCTGGGGGCCGACTTCTACGACAGCTGCTACCTGGCCAACGAGGCGCTGTGGGACTCGTGCTTCTTCTCCGGGCTGGCGCCCGAGTTCAGCCGCTCCGGTGGCGGGGCCGGCGGCGGCGAGGGCGCCTGGGACCGCGACATGGTGACGATCCGCCGCGAGGCGGCCGAGGTGGCGCGCGGGTTCATGCTCGACCCCGCGGACTCGCCGGGGCGGGTCGCCCGTTTCCGCCCCTGGCGCGGCGAGCGCACGGCCGCGGCGGTCGCCGACCGGGTCGCCGGCCCGGAGGCGCCGCTGCTGATGGCCGCGCACCTCATGGTCGACGGGGCCTTCAACGTCAATTCGACCCGCGTCGAGGCCTGGAAGGCGATGCTCGCCGCCAACCGCGGGCTCGAGTTCGAGGCCGGCGACGCCGACGGCGGCCTCCGCGGGGTGAGCTCCGGCGAGCGCACCCCACTGCCGCGCATGCAGCACCCCGTCGGCGAGGAGGGCGACGCCTGGTTCGGCTTCCGCAGCCTCGATGACCGCCAGGTCACCGCGCTGGCCGAGGCGATCGTCGAGGAGGTCAAGCGCCGCGGGCCGTTCCAGTCGCTGGGCGAGTTCGTCAACCGCCGCATCGAGAACTCCGACCTCGGCAGGACCGGCGCGGTGCAGGCGGCCATCGACCGCAGCGGAATCAATGATGCCTACCTGTTTGACAGCTTCGACACCCGGTCCTTTCGTCTTGGCACCAACCTCAGCTCCGACCGGACCGGCGTCGGCATCCCCGGCTACCTGACCCAGGCGGACGTGCTGCAGCCGCTGGCGCCCGCCCTGAGCGTGCGCTCCGACTGCTTCGTCATCCGCGCGGCCGGCGAGGCGCGCGACGCCGACGGTGCCCTGCTGGCCCGCGCGGTCTGCGAGGCGGTGGTCCAGCGGGTCCCTGAACTCGTCGACTCCTCGCAGGACGCGGCGCTGCCGCCGGCCGAGTGGAACCCGGTCAACGAGCGCTTCGGCCGGCGGCTCCGGGTCGTCTCGATGCGTTGGCTCAGCCCCGAAGAATTCTCATGAACTCCCCGATCCACATCCTGCTTGTCTCACTTCTCCTGGCCATGCCGCTCTCCGGGGCGGTGCGCTTCACCGTCATCGCCTGGGACCAGGTGGTGCTGAAGCGACTCGAGGAAAGGGGGCTGAGCTACGTGTCCGGCGGGCGCCTGCGGGTGGTCGACGACATCCACACGCTGAAGCGCTCGCCGCGCCATCGCTGGAGCGGCGAAGGCATCTGCCTGTTCTCGCTCAACGGCGAGGACCCCGGGACCCTCGAGGAACCGAAGGTCGTCGAGGGCGAGCGGGTCGCGGTGAGCTTTCCCGGGGGCGAGGCCGAGGTGCTGGTCATGCTGGTGCCCGACCCGCGCGAGGCCAGCGGGCTCGCCGCGAAGGTCTACGACGACAGCTCCAGCAAGTTCCCCTGGGGTGCCTACCGGGTGCACAACGGCACCGGTTCGCCGCTGCTGATGAAGGTCGGCCCGGCCGGGCCGCGGTTGTTGCTCGCCAAGCCGACCTTGTTCTCGCCGCGCGGCGAGCGCCGCAACATCCCGGTGGCGGTGGTCGCCGAGGCCGACCCCCAGCGGCTGCTCTTCTCCTCGGTGTGGAAGCACCGCCCGGACCAGCGCCGGCTCGTGTTCATCTCCCGCGCCGGCGACGCCCGCAAGGGGGTCCTCGAGCTCAAGGTCATCCCCGAGCGGCTCAGCGAGTACCAGCGCGCCGCGGAGCGCGCCACCGAGGACGCCGGCGGCTGATCCCGATGAGCGGAATCGGCTGGTCGGCTGGTGGGATGCCCGGACCTCTTTCCCGTCGCATTTCCTCCGCGATGAGACGGATCTTCCAATCCTTCCAAAATCACCATCCGACCCGGGGATTCCGGGAGCCGGGATGAGGGCCGACCCCAGGGGGGCGCCTACTCGGGCTGCTTGTCCGTGGACTCCGTCGGGTCCGGATCCTGCCGTTCCCCGGATTCCTCCCGCCCCGCCGTCACGGCCTGGGCGGACGCTGCCGGTCGCACGATCACCCGTCCCGGGACCGGGGTCTTCGGAGGGTCCTCGTCGCCGGGCGGGCGCGGCCCCTCGTCCAGCGACAGCCACAGGGCGCGTCGTTCGTCCTCGCCGAGCAGTCGCGTCAGGTGGAACTCGCCGTCCTTCTCGACCAACTCGTAGCCCTCGAGCACCAGCACCGCCTCGATCACCTTGATGGCGGTCTCGCGATCGAGCTCGCCGGGAATGTCGAGGGCGAGCTCCTTCTTGAGTACCCCGCGGTCGCGGACGATGACGTTCTTCTGGTTCAGCTCGGATTGCAGCCCGAGCAGCTCGCCCAAGGTCAGCCGCGGGTAGTTGAGCTCGATCGTCGCGGGAGCCTCCCCATGGAGCGGGGCGGCGAGCAGGGCCAAGAGGGCCAAGGCGAGCAGGGCGCGCGGGGTCATGGCCGGAGGATAGCGGGCCGCCTGACCGGGCGCCAGCACGGCGGCCGGGCCGACAGCCACCCTCAAGAACGGGCTCAAAAGTCCGCCCTCTCCGTTCGGATCGGTCCCGGTGGTGGCAAAAAGAACTCTTGTATAAAATATAAAATACCAAATATAAAATGCCAAATATAAAATGCCAAATATAAAATGCCATATAAAATGCCAGGCAAACTATCTTCAATGATGGATTGAAAGTTTGACAATAAGTGGGTTATGGCCGTCCGCGGAACCCGGTGACCGGGGCGGGTTCCGTCGGGATTCCGTTCGCCTCGCTTGCTCCGTCCGCTGCCGTGCGGGCAATTTGGTGGGGCCCGCATGAATCGGGGCGGCCCCGAAGAATGAAGGTGGGGTGTCCGCAAACAGGCTTGGGGCCACTTCAAGTCACTACGGAGCCCACCGCGCGCTGTCTCGCCTCGCGGCGGACCTTCCCGGGAGTCGTGCCGGTGAAGGTCTTGAAGGCGCGGTTGAAGGCAGCCTCCGATTGGTAGTCGAGTCGCTCGGCGATCTCGGCAAGCGGCTGGTCGGTCTCGCGCAGCCAGGTCGTGGCCACCCGGAAGCGCCAATGGCGCAGGTAGCGCATTGGTGACTCGCCGACGAGCTCCATGAACCGGGCGGCGAAGGCGGAACGGGACAGGCCGACGCTTTCCGCCAGCTCGAGCACGCTCCAGGAGCGGGTGGGATGGCGATGCATCAGGGCGATCGCCCTGCCGATCCGCCGGTCGCGCAGGGCTCCCAGCCACCCGGTTCTCGCCACGGGATCGTGCTCGAGCCAGTGGCGGATCGCCTGCACGACGAGGATGTCGGAGACGCGGGTGATCACGGTGTCGCCGCCCGCCCGCATCTCGCGAGCCTCGGCCATCATCAGGCGGATCATGCCGACCAACCACTCGTTCTCCGGCGTGTCGGTACGCATCAGGATCATTTCCGGCAGCGCCTCGATCAGGCCGAGGGCGCTGGCCTCCTCGACGCAGACCGCCCCGCAGATCAAGCGGCATTCCCTTCCGCCCCCGCCGAAGCTCATCAGCTCGTAGCGGGGGCTGACCGGTTCCCGCGGCAGGTCGAAGAGGTCGACCACTTCGGACTCCGGTCCGCTCTTCAGATGATGGCCGCGACCGTGGGGGATGAGCGCGAAATCCCCGGCCTTGAGCTTGCGGCGACCGATTTCGGGGCTTTCGACCCAGCACTCGCCATCGGTCACGACATGAAACATCAGGCAGCCGGCCATCGCGGGGAGATCCACGCCCCAGGGAGTGCTCAGTTCCGAGCGGCAGTAGAAGGTGCCGCTCATCCGCAGGGAGTGGAGAGCCTCTCCCAGGGGATCGACCGACTGCCAGGCGTCCTCGATGCGAAGATCACTCATCTTCCATCCAATGACCGACACTCTGGACGAAATGTCAATTCAACAAGATCAAGTGGGATGGAAAGTCCAGAAAAAGGCCGGCAAATTAGACGCGATGCAAACGAACACAACGAAACAAGTCGAACCTGTCCTGAACGAAACCACGCTGGTCCTCGGCGCCAACGGCAAGACCGGGCAACGGATCATCCGTCAACTTGAGGCGGCGGGAAGGCCGGTCCGGATCGGCTCCCGCTCGGCCGACCCGGCATTCGAGTGGCACGATCCCTCCGGCTGGAGCCGGGTGATCGAGGGAGTCTCGGCGATCTACATCGCCTACCACCCCGACCTCGCCTCTCCCGGTGCCGCCGCTGCGATCAAGACTCTGACCGAAGTCGCCCGCGACCACGGCGTCCGCAGGCTCGTCCTGCTGTCCGGTCGCGGCGAGGAGGAGGCCCGGCGCTGCGAACGGCTGGTGCTGGACTCCGGCATTCCCTCCACCGTCGTGCGCTGCGCGTGGTTCAACCAGAACTTCAGCGAGAACTTCATGCGCGACATGGTGCTCGACGGAACCATCGCCCTGCCGGTGAACGGCGTCCGGGAGCCGTTCGTCGATGCCGATGACATCGCGGACGTCGCCTTCGCCGCCCTCACCGAAGACGGCCATGACGGCGAGATCTATGAGCTGACCGGGCCCGAACTGGTGAGCTTCGACGAGGTCGCTGAGCAGCTTTCCGGGGCCACCGGCCGCGAGATTCGCTTCCGATCGATCTCGCACGCCGATTTCATGGCCGGGATGGCCGAAGCGAAGCTTCCCGGCGAACTGACCCGACTCATCGACTACCTCTTCACCGAGGTGCTCGACGGCCGAAATGAGACTCTCGCCGATGGCGTGCAGCGGGCGCTCGGACGCGCCCCGCGGAGTTTCGCCGACTATGCGAGGAAGGCCGCCGCCGAAGGGTACTGGAACGCCTGAAGCTCCCGCCGCCGCGAACCCCGACCGCTTCGAGACCATGTCACTCGCCACACTCCTCATCGCCGGGCTCGCGCTTTCGAGCGCGATGCTCTCCGGCCTGTTCTTCGTCTTCTCGAACTTCGCCATGAAGGCCTTCTCCGGCCTCCCGGGGGAGTCCGGGGTTTCCGCGATGCAGTCGATCAACCGAGCCATCCTCAACCCGGGATTCCTCGGCTTGTTTGTCGGCACCGCGGCCGGCAGCCTGGCAGTCCTGGCTGTCGCCATCGGGCATTGGCAGCACCCGGCGAGTGCATGGATCGCTGCCGGGGCGCTGCTCTGCCTGGTCGGTTGCCATCTCGTCACCGCGGGCATCAACGTCCCGCTCAACCACCGGCTCGACGGCGTCGACGCCGCCGGCCCCGATGCCGCGCGGGCATGGGGGGACTATCTTGCCCGCTGGCAGCCATGGAACCACGTGCGCACCCTCGTGACCCTGCTGGCAGCGGCCACCTACGCCATCGGCGCGCTGAAGATGGCCGGAGCGTGACGAGCGGAAAGGGGACGGCCATGTCGGAAGGAGCACCGGTCGACGCCGAGGTGGCGTCACGCACCGGAAAGCCGGGCAAACGCGGTCGCATTGTTCCCTCTGCCGCGTCCCACCTCGGCCCCGGCAGGCTGCGGGATTGACCGCGTCCGTCCGATCGGCTTTCCTGCGGGCACTCTCATGAAGCTGCACGTCCGCTCCATCCCGTCCGCCGACCTCGGCGGCTGCGGGGACGTGAGGTGACGGACCAGGAATCGAGACGCCGCCGACAGTCCCCGCCCGCTTGGTCCCGCCGAGCGGGCTTTCTGTTTCCCCTTCGATCGAACCTTCATGAGTTCCCTCACCGTTTCCCGCCTGACCTGCGAAGGCCGGACGACCATCCGGCTCGCCGTCCCCCTGATCATCGGCCAGGTCGGCCAGATGCTGATCAGCCTCTCCGACACCCTGATGCTCGGCTGGCTCGGCGTCACCCCCTTGGCCGCCTGCTCGTTCGCCAACACCATCCTCTACCTGCCGATGATGTTCGGCATCGGGATGTCGATGGCGGTCTCGATTCGCGTCTCGCAGGCGCGCGGTGCCGGGGATCCCGCAGCCGCCCGAGCCGCGCTGCGCCACGGGCTGTTCATCACCTTCGCGCTCGGCCTGCTGACGCTCGCCGCGGCAGGAGGGCTGCTGCCCTTTCTCGGGTGGTTCCGTCAGGACCCGCGGGTGATCGAGGTGGTGCCCACCTACTTCCTCATCGTCGCCGCCTCGATGGTCCCGGCCATGGCGACGATGGCGGTGAAAAACCACGCCGACGCGATGAACCGGCCCTGGCCCGTTTTCTGGATCTCGATCGGAGGCGTGGCCTTGAACGTCGCACTCAACTGGATCCTGATCTTCGGCAAGGCCGGTGCGCCGGCGATGGGTCTCGAGGGTGCCGGAGTCGCCACCCTCGTCGCCCGCTGCGCGGCCCTTGTCGGCATGATCGGGTGGTGCCGGGCCGACCTGGCGATGCGCGAGTGGGTCCCGCGGCGCTGGGTCCGCGTGCCGGACTGGGACGCGCTGCGCAACCTCCTGCGGACCGGCTTTCCCGCGAGCATGCAGTTGCTTGCCGAGGTCAGCGCCTTCGTGGCGGCGACCTTCATCATCGGCACGATGGGCCAGGCGGCGCTGGCCTCGCACCAGGTCGCGATCCAGTGCGCCGCGACCATCTTCATGGTGCCGCTCGGCATCTCGATGGCACTGACCGTGCGCATCGGCGAGTGCTTCGGGGCCGGGCGGTTCGCCGCGATGCGCCCGATCCTCGTCAGTGCTTGGGCGATGGGAATCCTCTTCACGATCTTCAGTGCCAGTTCCTTCGTGATCTTCAACCACACCATCGCCGGCTGGTTCATGGATGATCCGGCGGTGCTCGAGGTGGCGGCGGGACTGCTCGTCGTCGCCGCTGTGTTCCAGTTCTGCGACGCGCTCCAGATCATCGCCGGCGGCGCGCTGCGCGGCCTCGATGATGTCCGGGTGCCGGCGTGGATCGCCTTCGGGGCCTACTGGGTGGTGTCGATCCCGCTCGGCGCGTTGCTCGCCTATCCGCTGCGCCTCGGAGTCGACGGGATGTGGTGGGGCATCACCGTGGGGCTCTGCATCACCGCAGTTTTGCTGGGACGCCGAATCTGGCGGAAGACCGCCAATCCAGAACTCGACCTGCCACCGGCGTGCCCACCCCGGACGGCGTGATCACTCGTCCGGGACGAGCATCCCCCCATTGACCCGTTGAAAGACCGGCAGATGAGGGCCTCAAGTATCCAATAAAATGCCAGTCAATCTATAACACGGCGGGCTGCATCCGTCGCCGATTCGAATAAAATGCCAGTCAATCTATAACATGAGATGGCGCCATTGCCTGATTGTAAGTGGTTTGTAGTTGTTTTCGGTGCCGGGCACCGGGGCGGATCCGGGCAGGGCGCGGTCCACCCGGCGGGCTGCATCCGTCGCCGATTCGGGCCCAAATAAAATGCCAAATAAAATGCCAGGCAAACAATCCATGAATGACCGGAAGCCGAAGGCCCGGGGCCTCCGATGGAATGCCAAGCAAAGGATGTGCTCAGCCGCGAAGCAGCGGCTCGGAGCGGCGGCAGAGCTGGAAGGCGATGCCCCAGGGGTCGCGCAGCATCAGCAGCAGCGAGCCGTCGCCGGGGCGGACCTCGGCGACGTGGCTGGCCCCGGCATTGACCAGCCGGGCCGCATCGGCCGTGGGGTCCTCGCTGGCGAAGGCGAGGTGGAACTGCAGGGGGTCCATCGAGGCGTAGTCCGGGACCTGGTCCGGTGGATTGCAGTAGATCTCGAGCACGGTCGAGCCCTCGTCGGCGAGGAAGTGCGTCTGGTTCGGCTCCGGCAGGTGGCGGACGATGCGCAGCCCGAAGTGCCGCACGTACCAGTCCGCCACCGCCACCGGGTCGGCGACGTTGAAGGCGAGGTGCTCGATTCTCATGACCGTCGGTCTCCTCAGTTCGCCACGATGTTCACCAGGCGGCCGGGGACGACGATGACCTTGCGGACGGTCTTGCCGTCGGTGTGCTCGCGGACCTTGGCGGATGCCCGGGCCGCGGCCTCGATGTCCTCCTTGGGGGCGTCCTTGGCCACCGTGATGCGGTCGCGCAGCTTGCCGTTGACCTGGACCACCAGCTCGACCTCGCTCTCGACCAGCGCCGACTCGTCGTGGTCGGGCCACGGCTGGGTGGCGAGCTGGTCCTCGTTGCCGATCCGCCGGTTGAGCTCCTCGGAAAGGTGCGGGGCGAAGGGGTTGAGGACGCTGAGCAGGAGGGTGAACTCCCGGCGCGGCACCACCTCGGCCTGGGTGAAGGCGTTGGTGCAGACCATCATCTGCGAGATCGCGGTGTTGAAGGACATCTTGGCGATGTCCTCGGTGACCTTCTTCACGGTCTCGTGGACGACCTTGAGCAGCGCCTTGTCGCCGCAGGGGACGTCGCGGACCTTGTCCGACATCCTCCACTCGCCGGCGTGGTCCTGTGCCATGGCGACCCGCCAGACGCGGGCGAGGAAGCGCGAGACACCCTCGACCCCCTTCATCTGCCACGGCTTGGTGTCGGTCAGCGGGCCCATGAACATCTCGTAGAGGCGCAGCGCGTCGGCGCCGTGCTCGCGGACGATGTCGTCCGGGTTGACCACGTTGCCGCGGGACTTGGACATCTTCTGGCCGTCCTCGCCGAGGATCAGGCCCTGGTTGACGAGCTTCTGGAAGGGCTCGCCGGTCGAAAGGTGGCCGAGGTCGAAGAGGACCTTGTGCCAGAACCGCGCGTAGAGCAGGTGCAGCACGGCGTGCTCGGTGCCGCCGACGTAGAGGTCGACCATGCCGGTGGATCCGCCGCCCCAGTACTGCTCGGCCTCCCGGCCGATGAAGCGCTCCTTGTTACGGGGATCACAGTAGCGCAGGTAGTACCAGCACGAGCCGGCCCACTGGGGCATGGTGTTGGTCTCGCGCTCGAACTCGTCCGAGTAATGAATCCAGTCGGAGGCCTTGATCAGCGGTCCGCGCGGGTCGCCGGTCGGCTTGAAGTCCTCCATCTCCGGCTGCAGCAGGGGCAGCTCGCTCTCGGGAATCGCGGCGTGCTCGCCGGTCTCCCGGTTCCAGATCAGGGGAAAGGGCTCGCCCCAGTAGCGCTGGCGGCTGAACAGCCAGTCGCGGAGCTTGTAGTTGATCCGTCGGGTCCCCTTTCCGTTCTCCTCCAGCCATTCGATGATCTTCGCCTTGGCGTCGGCGGTCGGCAGGGAATCCAGGAAGCCGGAATTCACCGCGGTGCCGGGGTCGGTGTAACCCTGCCAGTCGGCGCCGTTGGCCGGCTCGACGACTTGGCGGATCGGCAGCTCGAACTTCGTGGCGAACTCGAAGTCGCGCTCGTCGTGGGCGGGCACGGCCATGATCGCGCCGGTGCCGTAGCCCATCATCACGTAGTCGGCGATCCATACCGGGATCTCCTCGCCGTTGACCGGGTTGACCGCGTGGGCGCCGGTGAAGACGCCGGACTTGTCCTTGTTCAGGTCGCCGCGCTCCATGTCGGACTTGCCGGCGCAGGCCTTGACGTAGGATTCGACGGTTTCCTTCCGGGCGGCGGTGGTGATTTCCGCGACCAGCGGGTGCTCGGGGGCAAGCACCATGTAGGTTGCGCCGAACAGGGTGTCGGGTCGGGTCGTGAAGACGGTGACCGGATGCCCCTCGAGGTCGAATTCGACCTCGGCGCCCTCGGAACGGCCGATCCAGTTCTTCTGCAGCAGCTTGATGCCCTCCGGCCAGTCGAGCGGATCGAGGTCGTCGATCAGGCGCTGGGCATACTTGGTGATCCGCAGCATCCACTGGCGCAGCGGCCGGCGCTCGACGGTCTCGCCCTTGGCGCGCCATTCCTCGACTTCCTCGTTGGCCAGCACCGTGCCCATTGATGGCGACCAGTTCACCGGCGCCTCGTGGATGTAGGCCAGGCGCACCTCGTCGATCTGCCCGGGGGTCCAGCCGTTCGCCTCCAGCTCGGACACGGGTTTCGCAACTCCGGTTTCCCCGTCGAAGTACGAGTGGTACAGTTGCAGGAAGATCCACTGGGTCCAGCGGACGTACTCCGGGTCGGTGGTCGCGACCTCCCGGTCCCAGTCGTAGCCGAAGCCGAGCGACTTCAGCTGGCGGCGGAAGTTGTCGATGTTCGCCTCGGTGGTGACCCGGGGGTGCTGGCCGGTCTTGATCGCGTACTGCTCGGCGGGCAGGCCGAAGGAGTCCCAGCCCATCGGGTGCAGGACATTGAAGCCCTGGCGGCGCTTGGTGCGGCCGAGGATGTCGGTGGCGGTGTAGCCCTCGGGGTGGCCGACGTGCAGGCCGGCGCCGGAGGGGTACGGGAACATGTCGAGGACGTAGAACTTCGGCTTCGAGGCGTCGAAGTCGGGGTCGCCGGGGTTCGGCGTGCGGAAAGTCTTCTCATCGTCCCAGCGCTGCTGCCAGCGGGGCTCGAACTCGTCGAAGGGGAAGGGCTTGCGGCGTTCGTCGGACATGGGCGGGTGGGCGGTTCTCTCCTCGGCGGGTGGGCGGTTCTCTCCTCGGCGGGTGGGCGCCTGGCTCCCGGCGGGTGGGATGGATGCCGCCCCGCTGCGGGGCGCGGAAATTGGCGGAAGCGCCTGATTTTGAAAAGAAAAACCCCGCCGCGGCCGGGCCGGGCGGGGTGCGAAGGGGTGCGGCTGGGCCGGTCCGTGGGCGGGGCCGCTCAGGCCTCGGCGTCGGCGTCGGCCTTGTCGAGCAGGTCCTCAAGCTTCTTGACCCAGGCCTCGGGGTCCTGGCCGAACTCGCCGAGGTCCTCGGACAGCTTGTTGCCCTCGGCATCGAGCAGCCAGACCGTCGGGTAGCCGCCGGCGAGGTACTGCTCCTTGAGGGCCTCGTTCTGCTTCTTGATCGCGGCGTCCTGCTCCTTCTTGCGCGGGTAGTCCGCCTCCATCAGGACCAGCTTGTCCTTGGCGAACTCCGTGAAGGTGTCGCTGGAAAAGACGTTCTTCTCGAGCTTGATGCACCAGCCGCACCAGTCGGAGCCGGTGAGGCAGATCAGGATCGGCTTGCCGGATTCCTTCGACTCGGCCTTGGCGGCCTCCCAGTCGGTGCCCCAGTCGGCGCCGAAGGCGATGCCCGCGCTGGCGAGCAGGGTGAGGAGGATGTGTTTCATGATTGTCATTTGCTAGGGTGGGGTCGGTCCGCGTGTCGTCGGCCGGGTAGGGGATCAGTCGAGGTCCTTGCGTTCGAGCTCCTTGTCGAGGCGGGCGAGGAAGCCGTCGACGTCCGGATGCTCGGAGGCGAAGAAGCGGCTGAACTCGTCGCCCTCGGAGTCGAACAGGATCACGGTCGGGAAGCCCTCGATCTTGTATTTCTTGGCGTAGGGGTCGTTCTTCTCCTTGAGCTCCTTGTCGCCGCGCGGGAAGTCGAGTTCGACGAGGATGAACTTGTCGGAGGCGGCATCGACGAACTCCTTCTTCGAGAAGACCTCCTTGCGCATGCGGATGCAGGGCGGGCACCAGTCGGAGCCGGTGAACTCGACGAGGACCGGCTTGTCCTTCTCCTTGGCATCCTTGAAGGCCTGCTCCAGGTCGGTGCTCCAGCCTTCGAGCGTGTTGGCGAAGGCAGTGCTGACCAGCGCCGATCCGGCAAGAGTCAGGGCGGCAAGGTGGGTAATCGCTTTCATCATGGTCATAGGCGTCGGGATTCGGACGAATATTTCAAATATCTTGGCGGAAGCAAACCGGAGGATTAGTTTGGCTTGGTGAAGGAGTCGTCCGGCCGCCTCGTCATCGCCACCCGCAACGCCCACAAGACGCAGGAGATCCGCGAGATGGTGGGCGACCGTTTCGAGGTGGTCGACGCCACCGCCTTTGCCGAACTGGGGCCGGTCGAGGAGACCGGCCGGACCTTTCTTGAAAACGCCCGCCTGAAGGCGCTGGCGGTCAGCTCTCGGGTCGGCGGGATCGTGCTGGCCGACGACTCGGGGCTCGAGGTCGACGCGCTGGGCGGCGAGCCCGGGGTGCACTCGAGCTCGTATGGAGGCGAGGAGGGCAACCACGCCCGCAACAATGCCCGCCTGATGGCGGAAATGGAGGGCCGGGCCGAGCGCTCGGCGCGCTTTCGCTGCGTCATGGTGCTGGCCGAGGGGGGTGCCGAGCTGGCGCACTTCGACGGCGCGGTGGAGGGCCGGATCCTCGTGGGCCCGCGCGGCGAGGGTGGCTTCGGCTACGACCCGCTGTTCGCGCCGGAGGGCCATGACGAGAGCTTCGCGGAGCTCGGCAGCGAGGTGAAGAACTCGCTGAGCCACCGCGGGCGGGCGCTCGCCCGGGTGATCGTCTGGTTGGCGGAGAACCGCTGAAGCCTCAGCCGGGAAATCCAGTGCGCCGGATCGACACAGACAAGCCCGGCGGGTCCGGTGAGACCGGGACGTCGGGCGGGACCGGCCGGGCCGGCAAGCTGGGCCGGGGCGCCAACCGCGGCTGCGGGCTCCTCTTCGGCCTCGGCTGGACGGCCTTCAGCATGGTCTTCGTGGTGTTCGGTCTCGGCATGGCGCGCAAGGCCTGGAAGTCGAGCGCCTGGGACCGGGTGCCCTGCGAGGTCGAGCGCTTCGAGATCGTCGACGACCGCGATGCCGACCCGCCGTTCCGCGCCGCGGTCCGGTTCCACTACCGGGTCGAGGGCGTGCGCCACACCGGCGAACGGCTGTGGCCGGACAAGGAGGGCGACGATCGCTACCTCGTGCTGGCTCGCGAGGCCGAGCGGGTCTTCGATTCCGCCGGCGGGGATGTCGGCGGGGAAATCCTCTGCCGCGTCGACCCGGAAGACCCGGCCGAGGCGGCCCTGCGACCGCCCCCCAGGGAGTCTCTGGTGATGAGCCTGATCTTCGCCGCCTTTGGCTCCGGCTTCGTGCTGGTCGGGATCGGCGTGGTCATCGCCACCCTGCGCGGCAAGGGGGATGGCGGGGAGGAGGAGGACCTCACCAAGGCGGGCATCGGCGGCAAGATCCTCGCGCTCGGCTTCTTCGGCGTCTTTGCCGTGGCCGGGGTCGGGATCTTCGCCGGCATGGTCGTTCCGGGGGCCATGAAGTACCTCTCCTCGCGTGGCTGGGAACAGGTCCCGGCGGAGGTGATCTGGAGCGCCGTCCGGGCCGAGGACGGCGACGACGGCACCACCTACCGCGCCGACATCTTCTACCGCTACGAGTTCGACGGCCGGTCCTTCGCCTCCAACGATCACCGCCTGTTCGGCGGCAGTTCGAGCGGGAGGAAGAAGAAGCAGCAGCTCGTCGACGAGCATCCTCCGGGGCGCCGCTTCGAGTGTTGGGTCGACCCGGGCGACCCGCAGCGCGCGGTCATCGACCGCCGGCTCGGCTGGGGGGCCCTCTTCGCGCTCTTCCCGCTGCCCTTCATGGCGGTCGGGCTCGGCGGGCTGTGGGCGACCTTCCTCCGCCGCAAGCCGGACGCCGATCCGGCGGCGCCCTTGGCCGGAGGCAGGCCGGGCGGGACACGGGCGGTGTGGCGGCCGTCCCGGATTCCCTCGCAGCCGATGGCCTCGATGCCGATCCGCCTCAAGAAGCTCGGTGCCCTCCTGTTTGGCACGGTCTTCTGGAACGGGATCGTCGGGGTCTTTCTGGGGGTGCTGTGGAAGGAGTGGCAGCGCGGCAAGGTCGAGTGGTTCCTGCTCCTCTTCCTGGTGCCCTTCGTGATCATCGGGCTGGTCCTGGTCGGCAGCCTGCTGCATGGCCTGGTGGGCCTGCTCTCGCCCAGCTACGAGCTCACCCATCCTCCGCGACCGCTCCATCCGGGGCGGCGAGCCGGACTGCCGTGGCGCCGTCGCGGCGGCACGGGCGAGCCGCGACGGCTCACCATCTTCCTGGTCGCCCACGACCCGGCGCGGGAGCAGCGCCGGCACCCCAAGGCCCGGCTCAACCGGCCGGTCCACGAGGAGAAGGTGTTTGAAACGGAGGTCGCCCCACTGATGCACAGCGGCTCGGCCGAGGTCGAGATTCCGCAGGAAATCCCGGGCCACGAGGCGAGCCCTGGGGAGCTCCAGTGGAAGCTGCGCATCGTCGCGGAAGTCCCCGGACTGCCCGATACCAAGGACGAGTTCCCCCTCGTGGTCGTCGGTGAATCGGGCCCTTGGCGGGACCTCGCAAAGAACTCCTGACCATACATTTAGTTTGAATATCCGGTTTATTCATGTTAATGGCCGCATCCCGTGAATCGTCGCAGCCTGCTGTTGCTCACCCTTTCCGCCTGTGGTCTCCCGGTCTCCTGCGGCCGCCAGATCAAGACGCGGCACCCGGTTTCGTACTCCTTCGAGCACGGTGAAACGGCGCTCTTGAGGGGTGGACTTGCCTACGCTCCGCCCGGTGCTCCCGGGGTCGTCCGGCGCGCGATCCACGCCGGCAACCGCCTCCAGGACAAACCCTACAAGTGGGGCGGCGGGCACGCCCGCATCGACGACGACGGATACGATTGCTCGGGCGCGGTTTCTTATGTATTACGCGAGGCCGGTCTGCTGTCCGGACAGATGCCCTCGAGCGGATTCTTCAACTACGGTGACCGCGGCCCCGGCCGGTGGATCACGATTTATGTCCGCAAGGGCCATGTCTTCATGACCGTAGCCGGTCTGCGCCTCGACACCGGCTGGGGGGCCGACCGCGACGGACCCCGCTGGATGACGCGGACCCGACCGGGAAAAGGACACATCATGAGACATCCTCCCGGCTTCTAAACGCTTTACCCCGGGGCTGGAAAGCATCCACCTTCCTGCCCTTCACCCAACACCCATGAACACCCAAGGCCAGAAGCGCGATGGCGTCACCCTTCGCGACGAACCCGAATCGTCCTTTGGGACCTGGAGCTTCCAGATCTCAGCGAAGGAGGTCCGCGGCGGCGTCGAGCGAGGGCAGCACCCGGTCGGCAAGGCTGAGGTCGAGGCAAGCCGTGGTCCGGTTCGGCACGGCCCATACCTGAAGACCGGCTGACTTCGCCGACTTCACGCCATTGAGGGAATCCTCGATGGCGAGGCAACGGCCGGGCTTCCGGTCGAGGCGATCGAGCGCCTCGAGCCAGAGATCGGGGGCGGGCTTGATCCGCGGTGCGTCGTCGCGGCAGGTCACGGTGTCGAAGTAGGCAGCCAGCTCGAGCCGCTCGAGCCAGCCGTCGACCCAGTGGTGCGACGAGCTCGACACCACCGCGGTGGCGGTGCCCCGCCGGCGCAGCTCCGTGAGCAAGGGCACGACCCCGGACATCGGCCCGGCCTGCTCGAGGTCGCGGCGGATCTCGACCTGGCGGTCGGCGTCGAGTTGGTGCCAGTCGAAGCTCTTGCCGGTAAGCTCCTCGAGGTGGGTCTTGGGCGACCAGGTGTCGAAGTCCGAGCCGATGCACTGGGTGTAGACCTCCAGCGGCAGCGGCCGGCCATGGGCCTGGAAGGTGCGGTGCCAGGCCTCGTAGATCGCCCACTCGGTGTCGACGAGGACGCCGTCGAAGTCGAACAGGATGGCATCGAATTCCACGCCGGGGGGATGACCTTGCATCGGCCGGGATGCAAGGGGGGATTCGAGTGGAGACGAAACCGGAGTTGGCCGGACCGCGCGACTCCAGTCGCGCGCGAGCCGCGAGCCGAGAGCCGAGAGTCCAGAGTCCAGAGCCGAGCTACGAGAGCCAGGCCGGGCGCGACTGGAGTCACGCGGTCCGCCGCCTTGCCCTTGGCGGGGTCGGATGCTACGATGCCTTCCGTGCAAGGTCGTCTGGCGTCGCTGATCCTGCTCGCCTGCCTCGGGATGATGCTCCCGCTGGCCGGCGGTCCGCTGCGCCTTTGTGTGGCGGCCGGGTCGATCGTGGCCAGCTGCGAGCAGGAGCTCGTCGAGCCCTGTTGCTGTGGTGAGGTCGGCGACGTCGGGGTGCCACCTGCTCCCTGCTGCATCGAGGTGCCGGAACTGCCCGACGGGCTTCCCGTCGACGGCGCGCTGGTGATCCCGGCCGCGGCAGTGGCCGACCTGCCGGCGGCGGTGGTTTGCCGACTGGCTCCCGTCGAATTCCCGGCGGGTGTTTGTCTGGAGGGCGAAAGCATCCGCCCGCCGCCACCGCGCGAGTGTCAGCGCAGGTTCGGAGTCTGGAGGCTTTGAGGTCGCATCGGTCTTGATCCGATGCCGCGCGCCCTAGCGGCGCGATTCCCCACTGCCTTCCGAATTCTGATTCCTAGCGAACATGTCCACTCTCGATGCCCTGTCGCGGGGCGAGTCCGCGACCTCCGCCCGCCGCTTGCCGCCATGGGTGATTCCCCTGGCGATCCTCGCCGGCTTCAGCCTGATCTTCCTGCTCCTGTTCCGTGACCGCCTGCTGCCGGCCGCCGCGGTCGAGGTCGAGCAGGTCGTCGCACTCTCGACCAGCACCACCAACGTTGACGCGGACGCCACGGATGCCGCCCGCCCGAACCCAGCCCCGTCCGGCGGAGGATCGGTGTTGTTCCAAGCCAGCGGCTGGATCGAGCCCGACCCCTACCTGACCAAGGCCACCGCCCTGATCGGTGGCGTGGTCGACGAGGTCCACGTCCTCGAGGGCGACCTCGTCGAGGAGGGCCAGCTGCTGGCGACCCTGGTCGACGACGATGCCGAGCTGGCGCTTCGCTCGGCGCGCGAGCGGCTCGAGCAGATGGAGGCCCAGCGCCAGGCCCACTGCGCCGGGATCCAGCGCACCATCAAGGAGATGGAAACCAAGCAGGCCGAGGAGAAGTCGGCCGAGAGCCTCCACGAGGAGGCCCGCGACCAGCTCGATCGCCTCGAGGGCCTGAGCCGCGGCGCGGTGTCCGAGCGCGACCGGGTCGAGGCGCGGCTCGCGGTGACGCGGCTCGAGGCGCTCGCCACGGCCGCCGGCGGGCGCGTCCAGGAGCTGGTCGCCGAGCTGAGCAAGGCGGCCTACGAGACCCTGGCGATGGAGAAGGGCATCGCCGGCCAGCAGGTGGCGGTGGAGGAGGCCGAGCTGGCCTACCAGCGCACGCGGATCACCGCCCCGATCGCCGGCCGGGTGCTCGAGCTCTTCGTCGCGCCGGGCCAGAAGCGCATGCTCGACATGGACGACCCCGACAGCTCGACCATCGTCACGCTTTACGACCCGGCGAAGCTCCAGGTGCGGGTCGACGTGCCGCTGGCCGATGCCGCCGCCCTGCGCGTCGGACAGGCGGCGCGGATCCGTTGCAACCTGCTGCCCGACCGGGTCTTTGACGGCCGCGTCACCCGCATCGCCGGCGAGGCCGACCTGCAGCGCAACACCCTGCAGGCGAAGGTCGCGCTCTTCGAGCCGATCGATGCCCTGCGCCCGGAAATGCTCTGCCGGGTCGAGTTCCTCGACGGCGGCCGGGTGCTCGCACAGGATGGCGGGTCGGGCCCGACGGGCGGGCGGGGCGCCGGGTCCCTCGACGTGTGGATGCCCGAGGCCGCGGTCCACGACGGCGGCGCCTGGGTCGTCGACCCGGAGGCCCGCAAGGTCGACCGCCGCGAGCTCGAACTCGGCGGGGAAACCCGCGACGGCCGCGTGCGCGTCGGTGCCGGCGTGAGGCCGGGCGAGTGGGTGGTGATTTCCCCGCAGGGCCTGCGCGAGGGCCAGCGGGTCAAGGTGAAGGGAGGCCTGCCGTGACCGAAACCAGGGACCCGATGATCCGCGCCGCCGGACTGACCAAGAGCTACCGCAAGGGCCAAACCCTGGTGACCCCGCTCGAGCACCTCGACCTCGAGGTCGCCGAGGGCGAGTTCCTCGCCCTGATGGGGCCCTCCGGGTCGGGCAAGACGACCCTGCTCAACCTGGTGTCCGGGATCGACCAGCCGAGTGCCGGGACCCTCGAGATCGGCGGCGTCGAGTTGTCCTCGCTGTCGCGCCGCGAGCTGACCCGCTGGCGCGCCAAGCATGTCGGCTACATCTTCCAGCTCTATCACCTGGTGCCGGTGCTCAGTGCCTTCGAGAACGTCGAGCTGCCGCTGCTGCTCGACCCGATGGGGCGCCGCGAGCGCCACGAGCGGGTCGAGGCGGCGCTGTCGCTGGTCGGCCTGTCCGACCGCATGCACCACACGCCGAACGAGCTCTCCGGCGGGCAGGAGCAGCGGGTGGCGATCGCCCGCGCGCTGGTCGCCGACCCCGGACTGCTGGTGGCCGACGAGCCGACCGGCGACCTCGACCGCGAGGCCGCCCGGAAGATCCTCGGCCTGCTGCAGGAGCTGAAGTCCGCGCACGGCAAGACGATCGTGATGGTCACCCACGACCCCAAGGCCGCCGCCGCCGCCGACCGCACCCTCCACCTGGAGAAGGGCAAACTCCTCGAAGCCGCCGAATGAGTGCCATCGTCAATCTCGTCCACCTCGCGTGGAAGCAGCTGTCGCGGCACCGCATCCGCACGCTGCTGACCGTGGCCGGCGTGGCCGCGGGGATGTTCCTGTTCACCGCGGTGGAGACCATGCAGCGCTCGCTGGCCCGGGCCACCGAGACCTCGGCGGCCGACACCACCCTGGTCGTCTTCCGCGAGAACCGCTTCTGCCCCTCGACCAGCCGGCTGCCGGAACACTACGCCGACGAGATCCGCCGCATCGACGGCGTGCGCGAGGTGATCCCGATCCAGATCGTCGTCAACAACTGCGGAGCCTCGCTCGACGTGATCACCTTCCGCGGCGTTCCCGCCGGGTTGCTGCAGAAGTTCGCCCCGGAAATCGAGGTGATCGAGGGCAGCGAGGACGACTGGCAGCGGCGCGACGACGGCGCCCTGGTCGGCGCGGCCTTTGCCGCCCGGCGCGGGCTGTCCGCCGGCGACAAGTTCGACGCCGTCGGCATCACGGTGGAGGTCTCGGGCATCATCCGCTCGCCCTTTCCGCAGGACAACAACGTCGCCTACGTGAAGCTGCCCTTCCTGCAGCAGGCCTCGCGCGCCGGGCTCGGCGTGGTCACCCAGTTCAACGTCCGGGTCGAGCGCTCGGAGGACCTCGACCGCGTCGCGGATGCCATCGACGAGCGCTTCGGCAGCGACCAGCAGCCGACCAACACCCGTCCGGAGAAGGCCTTCTTCGCCGAGACCGCGAAGGAGCTGATCGAGCTGATCGGCTTCACCCGCTGGCTCGGACTCGGCGCGGTGATCGCGGTGATGGCCCTGGTCGCCAACGCCGTGCTGCTGGTGGTGCGCGGGCGGGTCAAGGAGAACGCCGTGCTGCGCACGCTCGGCTATCCCGACGGCGCGATCGCCTGGCTGGTGCTCGCCGAGGGCGCGATCCTCGGCCTGCTCGGCGGCGCCGTGGGCGTGGTGCTGGCCGGCGGCTTCCTCGAGTGGCGCCACATCACCATCGGCAACGAGGGCCAGACCATGGCGGTCGAGCCGGACGCCCGGGTCGTTGCCAGCGGGGTCCTCCTCGCGCTGATCCTCGGCCTCGTTGCCTCGTTCTGGCCGGCCCTGCAGGCGCTGCGCCAACCCATCGTCAAGAGCCTGCGATCCTGAGCCATGCTGCCCCTTTCCTACGCCATCCGGAACCTTTTCCGCGACAAGACCCGCCTGCTGCAGACGGTCGGCGGCTCGGCGTTGGTCGTGCTGCTGGTGATGGCGGCGCTCGCCATCAACGGCGGCATGAAGCGCGTGCTGGCCGCCTCCGGCTCCGAGCGCAACGCCATCCTGATCGGCGCCGGATCCGAGGAGAGCGTGCAGCGCAGCGAGGTCCCCGAGAAGGCCGCCGGCATCGCCGCCGCGGCGGTCGCCGGGGTCCGCGAGGTGATGGGCACCCGCGCGGTGTCGACCGAGATCCACTTCATGAGCTTCGCCGGCCTCGGCGGCACCGGCGGCGCACCCGGAACATCCGGCGGGCCGGGGGGCGGGAAAGGGAAGAAGGCGCAGGCCCTGTTCCGCGGCGTCACCCCGGAGGCCCTGCTGGTCCATCCCGAGGTGCGGCTCGTCGAGGGCCGCTTCCCGGGATCGGGCGAGGTGATGGTCGGGCGGCTGGCGTGGCGCACGCTGGGCGTCGATGCCGCCGCGCTCGAGCCGGGCGGCACGATCCGCATCGAGGGCGCCGACCTGGTGATCTCCGGCGTCTTCGCCGCCCCGGGCACCGTCATGGAGTCGGAAATCTGGGCCACCCTCGGCGACCTGCGCGTGTTGGCGCAGCGCGAGAACGTCTCCTGCGTGGTCATCCGCCTCGACGATCCCGCGGATTTCTCCGAGGTCGACCTGTTCGCCAAGCAGCGCCTCGACCTCGAGCTCAGCGCGCTGCGCGAGTCCGACTACTATGGTCGCCTGACTTCCTTCTTCCGTCCGCTGCGGGTGATGACCTGGATCACCGCCGGCCTGATCGCCGCCGGTGCCGTGTTCGGCGGGCTCAACACCCTCTACGCCGCCTTCGCCTCGCGGATCCGCGAGATGGCCACGCTGCAGGCGATCGGCTTCGGCCGCGGCGCGCTGCTGGCCAGCCTGATGCAGGAGAGCACCCTGGCCTGCCTGAGCGGCGCGCTGCTCGCCTCGGTGCTCGCGGTGTTCGCCTTCGACGGCCTCACCGTGCCCTTCTCGATCGGCGCCTTCACCCTCGAGGTCACCCCGGGCGTCGCCCTCGGCGGCGTGCTGACCGGGCTGCTGCTCGGCCTGGTCGGCGCGGTGCCGCCGGCGGTGCGCTGCCTCAAGCCCTCCCTGCCGGTCGCCCTGCGCTCCTCCTAGAAGCTTCCCAACCATCTGAATCCCACCATGACCATGAACCAAACGCCCCGAGTCATCCTGACCATCCTCCCCCTCGCCCTCGCCGCCTGCACCGCGGAGAAGGACGAGGGTTCCGCCGCATCGACCGCGGCCGCCCCGGCGGCCGCCAGCGCCGCGCTCGACGCCGTCTTTCAAGCCAGCGTGGAGGGCGAGCCCGCCGCGATCCACCGGGCCCGCGTCGATGCCGGGGCGGGCGACGAGCTGGTTCTCAAGGGCCGCGTGATGGGCTCTTCCTCGCCCTTCGTCGAGGGCCGCGCCGCCTTCATCATCGGCGACGAGGAAAAGCTCACCGCCTGCAGCGACAACCCCGGCGACGAATGCGAGACGCCTTGGGACAACTGCTGCGACAGCAAGGAGCTCAAGCAGGAGGGCATCGCCAGCATCCAGGTGCTCGGGCCCGACGGCCGGGTCCTCCGGGAGGGCATCGAGGGCGTCGGCGGGCTGGAGAAACTCAGCCGCGTGGTGGTTTCCGGGACCGTGGCGGAGGGCTCCGGAGCCGACAACCTGGTGATCAACGCCAAGGCGATCCGGGTCACGGACTGAGGCAGGTCAGCGAGGGGAGCATCGGAGCGCCGACTTCAGTCGGCCAGGAGGTGCCAAAGAGGAGTTAAAGGGTGATTCGGGCAGGCTGAAGCCTGCGCTCCGCCTCCCGGCGGCGCAGCCGCCTCAAGTCTGTCGTCTGTTGTCTTGCTGTCTGTTGTCTCCGCCGCAGGCGGCCCTACCAACTCGGACCGATCAGCTGGACCGGGGAGGATTCGACCGACCGGAGCAGCTCGAGCGCCTCGCCCACGGCGCGGCGGACCGGTGCCGGCAGCTGGCCGGTGCCGGCCTCGAGCAGCAGCGCGCGGACCCCGCCGGCGGGGTCGCGAGGCAGGTTCATGCCGACGAACTCGCCCTCCGGGTTCTTCTCCGGCTTGGCGAAGAGACCCTCCATCGGGCTCTTCGGCTTCGGGCACAGGCGGGCCGCGGGATCGATCCCCGCCTGCTCCGCCACCCAGGCGACGGCCTCGGTGATGCCGCCGATCTCGTCGACCAGGCCGAGCCGGAGCGCCCGCTCCCCGGTGTAGACCCGGCCGCCGGCCAGAGTTTCGAGCTCGCCGTCGAGGCGCTCGCCGCGGCCGTCGGTGACGCGCTTCTTGAAGGTCTCGTAGACCTCGAGCATCGACCGGCGGATGACCTCCGCCTCGTCCTCGCTGAAGGGCCGCGACATCGACATCGCCCCGGCGTGCTCGCCGCGCTCGATGGCGAAGCTGGTGATGCCGAGCTTCTCCATCGCGCCCGAGGTCACGAGCTTCATGCCGACCACGCCGATCGACCCGGTGATCGTGGCGGCCTCGGCGAAGATCCTCTGGGAACCACTGGATACGTAGTAGCCACCGCTCGCGGCCACCCCGCCCATCGAGACCGCGAAGGGCCGGCCGCTGGCCTTCCACTCGTCGGTGGCCTCCCACAGCACCTCGCTCGCCAGCGCCGAGCCGCCGGGCGAGTCGACGCGCAGCACCAGCGCCCGGGCCTTGTCATCGCCGAGGCGCTTGAGGATCTCGCGGCGGACCGGGGCGATCGACTCGTCGCTGATGGCGCCCTCGAGCACGACCACGGCGACGTAGTCCTCGTCGTCGGAGTCGTCGCGGTTGGCCTCCAGCATCATCTTGAAGACGTCGAAGATGTTGTCCATGTCCGGGCCGTCGAGGTCGGGCAGGCCGTATTCCCGGTCGAAGTCGGCCTCGGGGTAGGTCTCGCGGAGGGTCGCGTTGAAGTCGGTGCGGTACTGCAGGGCGTCGACCAGGCCGGCCTCCCTGGCCTCCCGGGCCGAGAAGGTCCCGCGGTCGATCAGCTCCATGAGCTCCTCCCGGTCGATGCCGCGGCCCTCGACGAGCGGCGCGAGGAGCTGCTCGAACAGCCCGTCGACCAGTTCCTCCATCTGGCGGCGGGCCGGTTCGCTCGGCCCGGTGCGGTAGAACGGCTCGCCGAAGCTCTTGAAGTCGCCGATGTGGATCACGTCGGCCTCGACCCCCATCTTGTCGAGCATCCCCTTGAAGTAGAGCGACTCCGAGTAGAGCCCGTTGAACTGCACGCCGGCCTCGGGCATCAGCGTGAAGTGGTTGCAGGCCGAGCCGAGCAGGGCGGTCCCGTTGGTGAACTGGTCGCTGTAGAGCCAGACGTCCTTGCCGGCCTCGCGCGCGGCGCTCAGGTGGCGGTGGACCTCCTGGGCCTGGGCGAGGTTGAGGCCCGACTGGTCGAGGTCGAGCACCAGGGCGGTCACCTCGGGGTCCGCGGCGGCGAGCTGCAGGCTGCGGGCGAGGTCGAACTGGGTCAGCGGCCGGCTCGACTCGAGCTCGAGGGAAAACGGGTTGGCGGCGTGGTCGCCGTTCTCGCTGACCGGGCCGCTCAGATCGTAGACGGCGACGGTTTCGGCGCGGGCGAGCAGGGGCAGCAGCAGGGCGGCAAGGAGCGAGGTGGCTTTCATGGCGGAATCGGTGGCGGAACCTGGGAAGGCAAGGGGCGCCTGGCCCTCAGGGCTAGCATTTGAGCCGACCCGGGGCAACCATCCGGCCCGATCGACCATGTGCAAGGTGATGTTCCGGATTCTTTCCCGCCCGCGGGGCGGACCCGCCCGTGCGGCCGCCGCGGCCGTGGCACTGGCAGTCGTGGCCACCCTGCCAGCGGCGGCCGCGACGGTCGGCGCCCGGCCTTGGAGCGAGGACGTGATCTATTTCGTCATGACCGACCGCTTCCGCGACGGCGACCCGGCGAACAACATCCCCGCCGACAGCGACCCGGGGCTCCACGACCCCGCGCAGCGGAACCTCGCCAGCTACCACGGCGGCGATTTCCGCGGGCTCGAGAAGGCGCTGGCCTCCGGCTATTTCAACCGCCTCGGCATCACCGCGATCTGGATCACCCCGCCGGTCCGCAACGTGTGGCGCTCCGGCTTCGACCTGGGCGGCTGGAAAAGCGGCTACCACGGCTACTGGACGCAGGACTTCCTCGACATCGACCTGCACCTCACCAGCCGCCAGTCGCTGGCCGGCGAGCCGTACCCCGAGGGAGCCGAGGGCCGCATGCGCCACTACCGCGACCTCGTCGAGCTGGCGCACTCGAAGGGGATCAAGATCGTCCAGGACGTGGTGCTGAACCACGCCGGTCCGGTGTTCTACTACGACGCCAACGGCAACGGCCGGCTGGACCCGTCGGGGCGCGAGGAGTGGATCCAGCCCTTCCGCGACGACGGCTTTCATGGCAATGCCCGCTGGGGCGATGTCGCCGAGTGGAACATGCGGCGGACGATGCCCGACGGGCCGCGCGAGCTGCTCGGCTGCAGGATTCCGACCACCGGCGTGCTGGCATCGCTGGAAACCTACGGCCGCAAGGGGTTTTCCAGTGACAGCCTGGGCAAGGACGACGGCGAGGAGGTGGTCTGCGACTTCTTCTCGCTGCGCGACCTGTGGACCGACCCGGCGAGCGACCACTTCGACCGGCTGGTCGACGAGTTCGTCGAAATCTACGCCTTCTACCTGCTCGAGGTCGGCGTCGACGGCCTGCGCCTCGACACCGTGAAGCACGTCCACCACGGCTTCTGGGACGCCTTCACCGAGCGCCTGCGGCGCCGTCTCGGCCCGGCGGCGAGGGAGAAGGTCCTCTTCGGCGAGATCTACGACACCCGCCCCGAGCGACTCGGCCAGTACACCTGGCGGACCGACGCGCCCGCCAACCCGGCACCCTGCCTCGACTCGGTCCTCGCCTTCGAGCTGTGCTTCGCGATGCGCGAGTACCTGCGCCACCCGGGCGGCGACTTCGGCAGCGGGCTCGCGGTCGAGGAGGCGATGAAGAGCTTCAGCCAGGGGCGCTTCGACGACGGGAGGTACTATTTCAACCGGACGCCGGGGCCCGACGGGCTGAACTCGGTGGAGAAGTCGATCACCTTCATCGAGAACCACGACGGCCTGAACCGCTTCCGCGTGAGGGACGTCACCGAGCGGCGCCACGAGCTCGCGCAGGGACTGGTGATGTGCCTGCCGGGGATTCCCTGCCTCTACTACGGCGCCGAGGTCGCGCTGCTGGCGGACGACGGCCGCATCGGCGAGGACAGCGAGACCGGTCGGCTGACCCTGTGGCCGGGGGACGAGGACCCGGCGATCGACGAGGTCGCGGAGCGCGGGCCGTTCCGGACGATCGCCGCCCTGGCGGCGGCCCGCGGGCGCTGGCCGGTGCTGCGTCACGGAAGGTTCGTTCCCCTGTGGATCGACAGCCCGGAGGACGAGGGCGACGACGGCGTGCTGGCCTTTGCCCGGGTCGGCCAGGGGATGGACGAGAACGTGGTGGTCGTGCTCAACGCCTCGTCAAGCGCCGCCCAGACGGGTGCGCTGGACCTGCGCCGTGTGTTCGGGGTGGAGACCCCGCTGACCGGACATGTCCTGATCGGCGACGAGCCGGTCGTGGAGGCGGGTGACCGCCTGCCAGCTCCCGCCAACTCGCTGGTCCTGTTCAGCCCGGCTCCGGCGGAGTGACCGGCGGCAGGCGGCGTGCGGCAGGCGGCGTGGCTGCGACCCCTGCCGGGGTCGGATGCGGGGGGCGTGGGAATCCGGGGGTGTCGTCGCCCGCATTCGCGGTCTCCTCAACCCCCGGCTAATGGCTGTGATCCCGCTGGGATCGAAGAGAGGGGCGGCGCGGGGTTCGTGGAGTCGGATCCCGGCGGGATCGAAGCGAGGTGTGGCTCGCGCGCGACTGGGGTCGCGCGGTCCGGTCGCTCCGCTGCGGCGCGACGTTCGCTGAATCGGATCCCGGCGGGATCGCAGCCCTTGGCCGGGGGTCGAGCGAAGCGACACCCCCGGGATGAGGGTGGGCGAAAGTCTGCATCCTGGAGGGATGCCAGCCGGGATCGGGACCGTGCGCGCGGCGGTCGCATGCAGGGTGGTCGCGACCCCAGCCGGGCCCGGCACGATCGGGACTTCGGCGAAGCCCCGGCGCTCAGTGCGGTTCGGCCAGCCAGTCGAGGACCTCGCCGGAGTGGTGGATGGCGAGCGAGTAGTGGCCCTCGTTCTCGATCCAGTGACCATCGGCTCCGGGGACCTCGCCGGCCAGGCGCTTGGCGACGCTGCAGGGCAGGTTGGCATCGGCGAGTCCATGCCAGAATCCCACCGGCACGTGGATCGCCGCCGGGTCGAAGTCCCAGGGGTGGAGGTAGAGCTCGCCCTCGTCGAGCATGGCGGCGGGGCCGTTGCGCACCGCCTCGAGGTAGCTGCGGGTGACCATGCCCCAGCCGCCGCAGGAGTGGAGGGCATCGCGGTCGCGCGGCGGGATGCTCTTCATCATCCACGACATCGGCGCATGGTCGGCGCCGCGGTCGATCATCCAGCGGCTGAAGGGGATGAGCGCCGGCAGGGTGGCGCGGCGGAAGGTCTTGAAGGAGGCCAGGGTGCGGTAGGCCCAGTGCATGTGGTGGCGGTCCTCCTTCGAGCCGAGCGGCGGGGCGCCGCAGACGACGGCGGCGGCGCGGACGCGTTCGCCGAGCCGGGCGCAGGTGGCGAGCGTGTAGGGCCCGCCGCCGGAGATGCCGAAGATGGCGAAGCGGTCGATGCCGAGCGCATCGGCGAAGGCGGCGACGTCATCGGGCCAGTTCGAGAAGCCGCGTCCCGGCTGGCGGTCCGACAGCCCGACCCCCGGCCGGTCCGGCGCGAGGATCCGCAGGCCGCGCTTGCGCGCCTTGGGGTCGAGGTAGGCGGCCTGGTAGCGGCTGCTCGGCCAGCCGTGGAAGAAGACCACCGGGGCCCCGTCCGGGTCGCCGTACTCGGCGTAGCCCAACTGGCGTCCGTCGGGGAGCTGGAGCTGTTCGTCTTCCTTCATTGGCTTCATCGGCATCATCGGCGGGCGCAGCCTAGCGGAAGCCCCGGCTGCGGGCACATCGATTTTGCCCGGGACATCATCGCTGCGGCGAATCCGGCGGCGGCGGCGGCGCGAAGCCGGGCGTCGGGCAGGCGTCGCGGCACTCGCCGGCGTGCTGGCCGCACTGCCGCGCGATCTCGCGGTCGCTGTGCAGCCGCATCAGGCGCGACAGCGACAGGCGGTTCTCGCTGACCAGGCCGCACAGCGTGGCGGCCATGGGCAGCAGCACCGGCCTGGCCAGGCGGCGGGCCCACGGCCGTCCCTCGCGCAGGGCCCACAGGCACATCACCCAGGCCGGGGCACCCCGCCAGATCTCACCCTCCTCGTTCATCACCACGAGGTCCCGGTCCGGGTGCAGCGCGGGCAACTCGGGCAGCCGCTCGAGCGCGGCCGTCGAGTCGAAGGGCAGGAATTCGAGCCTCAGCAGGCTCTCCTGCCCGAGCATCCAGCGCCGGAAGCGCCCGCACAGGCCGCAGCCGGCGTCGTAGAAGATCGTCAGCGTGTGCATCGCTCAGGCCTCCCCGGTTTGCGGCTGACCCGGCTCACCTGGCTGGCTCGGCTTGGCGTAGGTCGGCGGCAGCGGGGGCCGCGCGGCCTCGGGCCGGCGCCGGGCGCGGGTGAACAGGAAGATGTTGAAGAAGTGCATCGCACCGAGCACCAGCAGCACGACCCCGAGCTTGCCGCTCAGTGCTTCGAAGATCCCGCGCGCCGCGTGGACCTCCGCCCCGAGCTTCAGGAAGAGGGTCACGAAGCCGAGGTTGACCAGGTAGAAGCCGACCACGAGCAGGTGGTTGACGCTGTCGGCGAGGGTCTCGTTGCCGCGGAAGCAGTCGACCAGGAACACCCGGCCGTTGCGGTGCAAGGTGCGGGCGACCCAGATCGTCAGCGGGATCGCGATGAGCAGGTAGAGGGCGTAGGTGATGACGGTTTCGTTCATGGCTGGAGTGGGGTTGGTTGTTTTGTGGTTTCAGGAAATTCTGAAACTTGGGTTGAAAAAGAATGCCGAGTGGCGCGGGCGGAAAGGCAGGCGAGCTCGGCCTCCTTCATCGGTTTCAGTAAATACTGAAACAGACGAATCAAGCAAGCGAAATCGTCGGGCCTGCGGCGGTGGCGGTTTCCGGCCTCGGCCGGCGGATCGCGCCTCCCGGCTGGCGGCGGGGTTGAGTCCTTGCCGGTGAGGTGGTGGAATCCCGCCGTGATCGGCTTGGAGGAATACTGGCGACGCTTCCGCGAGGCGGCGCGTGACCAGGGATTTGCCGAGGAGTGCCTGGTGGCGACCGATGCCGGCCCGGTGTGGGCCTTTGCGCGGGTTCCGTCCCTGGGCGAGCGGCCGGTCTACCTTTCCTCCGGCATCCACGGCGACGAACCGGCGGGGCCCCTGGCGCTGCTGGAGCTGCTGGAGTCCGGCGCCCTTGCCGGCTTGCCCTCCTGCCTGCTGTGTCCCCTGCTGAACCCGACCGGAATCCTCGCGGCGACCCGCGAGACCGCCCGCGGGGTCGACCTCAACCGCGATTACCTGCAGCGGTCGACCCCCGAGGTGCGGGCCCACGTCGCCTGGCTCGAGCGTCACCCCTGGCCGGAGATGCTCATCTCGCTCCACGAGGATTGGGAGTCGGCCGGCTTCTATTTCTACGAGATCAACCTCGGACGTGAGGAGCCGGTGCGGGTCGAGCGGATCTTCGAGGCGGTGGCGCCGTGGCTGGAGCGCGAGCGGGCGGAGCGCATCGACGACCACGAGGTGCGCGAGCCGGGGTGGATCTTCCACCGCGCCGAGGCCGACCTGCCGGACAGCTGGCCCGAGGCGATCTTTCTGGCCAAGTCCGGTTGCCCTCTCTCGTTCACCTTCGAGACGCCGAGCTCGGTGGCGCTGGAGCGACGCGTCGCCGCCCATGTCGCCGCCGCACGGACGGTTCTCGGCGGCTGGATCGGCGCTTGATCGGCGGGTCGCCGGCGGCATGGTTCGCGTCGATGATCCGCCTTGCTCCCACGCTGCTCGCGGTGCTCGCCGTCGCCGTTTCCGCCCCACTCCGGGCGGCGCCGGACGACTTCGTCGGGGCCGCCGCGGCGCGCCACGGGGCCCTCGGTGAGCGCGCCGCGCGCTTTCTCGTGCGGCACATGCCGGCGGCCGACCGCGAGTCCCTGTCGACCGGGTTCCTGCTCGAAAACCTCGCCCTCGCGCTGGCGGCCCGCGAGGAATTCCCCTGGGCCCGGGAGGTGCCCGAGGCCTTGTTCCTCAACGACGTGCTTCCCTACGCGGTGTTCGACGAGCCGCGCGATGCCTGGCGCGGGGATTTCCTGCGCTGGGCGCGGCCGATCGTCGACGGCGCGGCCTCGGCCGCTGAGGCGGCGCAACGCCTGAACCGCGACTTCTTCAACGCGATCGGGGTGCACTACGACACCGGCCGCAAGCGCCCGAACCAGAGCCCGCGGGAATCCATCGGGCAGGGCCGCGCGACCTGCACCGGGCTGTCGATCATCTTGGTCGACGCCTGCCGCGCCGTCGGCATCCCGGCGCGGGCGGTGGGCACCGCGATGTGGACGAGCGGTCGCGGCAACCACACCTGGGTGGAAGTCTGGGACGGGCGCTGGCACTTCACCGGTGCCGACGAGCACGATCCCGCGGGCCTCGACCGTGGCTGGTTCGTGGCCGATGCCGCGCGGGCCCGGGCGGACGACCCGCGCCATGCGATCTTCGCGACCTCCTGGAAGGGGCCCGGGGTCTTCCAGCTGCCGTGGTCGCGCAACGGGGTGGCCGCGGTGAACGTGACGAGCCGCTACGCGAAGTCCGGGCCTCCCCGGCGGGAAACCGGCGTGCGCCTGTGGGACGGCGAGGAGCGGGTGGCGAGCGCCGGTCGCCTGATTGCCGAGTCCGGTGATGCGGTCATCGACTTCGCGACGCGGGCCGGCCGCACCGACCTCAACGACATGCCGCGCCTCTCGCTGACTCCCGGGATGTGCTACCAGCTGCAGTTTCGTCGCGGTAATGACTGGTGGTCGACGGAGCCCTTCGTCGCGCGCGAGGAGCTGGCGACGATCGACGTGAAGCTCGCCGACCTGCGGCCGCCCGGCGCCGGGGAGGGGAGCGGACTCACCCGCGAGCAGGCCGAGGCCTGCGTCGACGCGATCTACCAGGAACTCGTCGAGCAGCAAGGCGCCGAGCGCGAGGCCGAGCTCGAGGCCGGGGAGATTCGCCTGGGCGGGCGGGTCATGAAGTGGCAGGCAAGGGTCTTCGGCGACGAACCCGACGACGGCAGGAGCCTCTACCTCTCGATGCACGGCGGCGGGGGGGCGCCGGGGGAAGTCAACGACCAGCAGTGGCGCAACCAGCTCGGGCTGTATCAGCCGGAGGAGGGGATCTACCTCGCGCCGCGCGCGCCGACCGACACCTGGAACCTGTGGCACGAGGCCCACATCGACCCGATGTTCCAGCGCCTGATCGAGAACCATGTCGCGCTGCGCGGGGTGAATCCGGACAAGGTCTACCTGATGGGCTACTCGGCCGGCGGTGACGGCGTGTGGCAGCTCGCGCCGCGGATGGCGGATCGTTTCGCCGCCGCGGCGATGATGGCGGGCCACCCGAACGAGGCCCGGCTCGACGGCCTGCGCAACCTGCCCTTCGCCCTCTTCATGGGGGCCGAGGATGCCGCCTACGATCGCAACCGGGTCGCCCGCGAGCGGGCGGCCCGACTCGGCACCCTGAGGCGCGAGGACCCGGAGGGCTACGAACACCTGGCGCGGATCTACCCGGGCCTCGGTCACTGGATGGATCGCAGGGACGCCGAGGCCTTGCCGTGGATGGCGAAGTTCCGGCGCCAGCCGTGGCCGTCCAGGATCGTCTGGCTGCAGGACGACGTCACCCACCGGCGCTTCTACTGGCTCGAGCTTGCCGCGGACGCGATGGCCTCGGTGAAGGCGGGTGACCGGATCACCGCCGAGGTCGACGGCCAGCGGATCCGTGTGGCCGGGAAGGTCCCGCCGGGGACCCGCCTGTTGCTGCGCGACGCCTTGATCGACCTCGACCAGCCGGTCGTCGTCGAACTCAACGGCGAGCTGCGGCCGGCCACCCGTCCCGTGCGCAGTGAGGAGGTGATCCGCCGTGCCCTCGAGGACCGCCTCGACCCGGCCGCCACGCCGACCGCGGTCATCGTGCTGGACTGATACGAGTTCAGAGAATCCATCCGACCTGGTGAGGTTCCACGGAAGGGAGGCCGCGGATTGCGCAGATGGACGCAGATTTCAGAATCCATCTGCGCGAATCCGCGACCTGCGGCCATCCCACCCGAACGGGAAAGTCAGGTTGTTTCACTGACACGGTATGACCAGCAGCTGGCGGCCCGCCCGGATCCGGGGGCAGCTTGGGAGGAGGGTCACGGACACGAAAAAACCCGATGGCCCGCTCGGGACCATCGGGTCGTGATGAAACGGAAAGGGGGTCAGTTGACGGCGACCGCCGACGAACCGGTCTCGCCGGTGCGGATGCGGATCGCTTCGTCGACGCTCGAGATGAAGACCTTGCCGTCACCGATCTTGCCGGTGTTGGCGCTCTTGACGATGGCCTCGGCGACGGACGAGGACTGCTCGTCATCGACCACGATCTCGATCTTCACTTTCGGCAGGAAGTCGACCGTGTACTCGGAGCCACGGTAAATCTCGGTGTGGCCCTTCTGGCGGCCGAAGCCCTTCACTTCCGTGACGGTCATGCCCTGAATGCCGACTTCGGCGAGGGCCTCCTTCACTTCCTCAAGCTTGAACGGTTTGATGATCGCTTCGATTTTCTTCATGGTGCACGGATTGGTCGGGGATTCGAGAGCAGCGGTCGTGCCAAGTGTGGGCCGGAAATTTTGAAAAACCGGCCGGAGCCTCGGGAAACGGAGCCTTGCGTCCTTCTAAGAAATCAGGTCGGGCATGGGGAGGAAAAGCTTTTTCGGCCAAGGACGCCGCTGGAATTGCTTGGCTTCGCTGGACGGCAAGCTGCCTCCCGGTGGACCGGGCCGGCGATCCTTCCGGGGCCCGCGCAAGCAGCCTTGATGCCGAAGCGTGGGCTTACAGGTTGCGCAGCGAGCGGGCGGCGTCGCTGCGCGCCGCGAAGAAGGCCGGAATGAGGGCGGCGCCGGCACAGAGCAGGAAGGCGAGGCCGGCGATCACGGCGATCTCGAGGGGGTTGATGTGGGCGGGCAGGATTTGAAAGCCGTGGAAGGAGGCGGGAAAGGGATCGAAGCCCGCCTTGCGCATGACCGCCTGGAGGCTGCCGCGGAAGTGGATCACGACCAGCCCGAGGCCGGCGCCGAGGATGGCGCCGAAGAAGCCGAGGATCATCCCCTGGTGGACGAAGACCCGCACGATCTGCCCCTGCGCCGCGCCGAGCGCCTTCATCACGCCGATCTCGCGGCGCTTCTGGATCGTCATGGTGAACATCACCGCGGTCATCGAGAAGGCCGACACCAGGATGATGAAGGACAGCGCGAAGTACATCATCACCCGCTGCTGGTTGAGCAGGCGCGAGAAGTCGCTGATCTCGCTGATCCAGGTGATGCTGCGCCAGCCCTCGGGCAGCTCCTGCTCGATCTGCTGCGCGATGAGCGCCGCCTGATAGGGGTCGTCGAGCTTCACCGAGATCGCCTGCACGCCGCCCTCGAGACCGGCGAGGTCCTGGGCCAGGTGGAGCGGCATGAAGACGCCCGGGGTCAGCGCCATCTCGGACGACTGGTAGACGCCGACGATCTCGGCCTCCTTCGGCAGCACCACCTCGCGGAGGTTCTTGAGCAGCTCGCCGTCGATCTTGTCGGGGTCGATGTCGTCGAGCTGGGCGAGGATCCCGTCGACCTCTTCGGGGGTCTCCGCGGGGACCACGATCGCCCCGCCGGGCTCGGCCTCGCGGCCGCGGTCGAGGGCGATGAGCGCCTGCTCGACGATCTGGCGCTCGGGCTCGCGGATGTTCTCGCCGTAGATCGTCCACAGCCGGTTGTAGGCGGCGGCGAAGGTGTCGGCGGGATAGGAACGCTCGTCGCCCGCGACCGTCCCGCCGGTCGCGAGGAGCCGGCGGGCCTCCTCCAGCCCGGCGGCGAACTCGTCGCGCACCGGCGGCCGGTTGGTGGCGTCGAAGACCCGCTTGACCTCGTCGAAGTTGCGCCAGGAGTAGAGCCGGATGGTGTCGCCGATCCCGGCGCCGAAGGAGCGCGCGATCTTGGACGAGATGACCACGCGGTCGTCGAGCCCCATGTCGGCGCTGCCCCCCGGGAAGTCGGTGGTGTCAAGCATCGCCTCGATGCCGGCGACGTCGGCCGGGTTGGCGGTGTCGATGCCGCGGAAGATGCCGGCGCTCTGCCACGAGCCGATGTCGATGCCGACGTTGTCCTGGACGAAGGGGGCGGTCGACTGGATGCCGTCGACCGCGGCGACCCGCTCGGCGAGGTCCTGCCAGTCGGCGACCGACTCGCGCTGGCCGCCGAAGGGCGAGTACTCGAGCTTGATGTGGGGGATGAAGCCGAGCAGGCGGCCCTTCACCTCGCGCTCGAGGCCGGAGTAGACCGACATCACCACCACCAGCACGAGCACCCCGAGCAGGACGCCGGTGACCGAGATGATCGCCACCGCCGAGAAGTGCGCGCGGCGGGGGTTGAGGTAGCGCCGGGCGAGGAGCCAGCTGAACGAGCGTCGGGCCATGGCGATGACTTAGCGGCCCGCCGCCCCGCCGGCAAGGGGCGGGGTGGCACGACCCGTCATCGCGGCGATGCCCGGGGCGGCGGCTTCACTCGTCCGGCACCGGCACGACCATCACGGGGAGCAGGGCCTTGCGGACCATGCCCTCGGCGACCGAGCCGAGCAGCAGCGAGGCGACCTTGCCGTGGCCGTGGGCGCCGAGGATGACGAGCTCGGCGCCGACGTCCTTGGCGTAGTCGAGGATGCCGTGGAGCGGGGTGCCCTCGATGAGCTTGGCGGTGTCGTTGCCGACCAGCTCGTCGAGCCGGGCCGAGGCGCGCTTGCGGGCCTCCTCCTGGAAGACGTGCATGGCGGGGAACTCGTCGGGCGTGAAGCCGTAGGCGGTGTAGGCCGGCTCGGGCTCGAGGACGTGGACGACGTGCAGGCTGGCCCCGAAGGCCTCGGCCTGGGCCCGGGCCATCTTCATCACGCCCGGGGTGGAATCGGAAAAGTCGACTGCGGCGAGGATGGTTTTCATGGCATCCCCTCCCTAACATGGGATCGAGGCCTTGGCTACCTCGGAGCGGATCCTGGCGAGGTTTTGGTGCTTGCTGCGGATTCGCCGATGACAGCTGCCGGCTCCGCGTCCAAGCTCCCGCCGTCATGATCAAGTTTCTGCACACCCGCATCCGCGTGAAGGACATGGACGCCTCGATCGCCTTCTACGAGAAGCTCGGCTATCAGGAAAGAGAAAGGAAGGACTCGCCCCAAGGCAACCAGCTTACCTTCCTTGAACTTCCGGAAAACGAGGTCTTCCTCGAGTTGTGCCATTCGCCGGACTACGAGGAGAGCTGCCCCGAGGACCTCATGCACACCGCCCTCGGCGTCCCCGACATCATCGAGTACTGCGACCGGGTCGAGAAGGCCGGCATCGAGATCTGGCCCGACAACTGGCGCGAGAAGTTCTCCTCCGGCGGCCGCAAGATGGCCTTCGTCACCGACCCCGACAACTACGAGGTCGAGATCCTCGAGCGGGGCTAGGGTTTTCGATTGCCGATTGCCGATTGGAGCAGGTGCCCCAGGGGGCAGGGTGGCGCGGGCGGCGGGGTGGCTCGCGCGCGACTGGGGTCGCGCGATCCGGTCGTTCCGCCGCGGCGCAGCCGCTTGAAGTCTTCCGTCTTCGGTCTTCCCGTCTTGCGTCTCAGGAGTGGAACTCCTGCAGCGGCTTGACCTCCATCTCGCGCTCCTTGAGTGAGCGGATCGCACGGACGCAGGACTCGGCGGCCGGGACGTTGGTCGCGTGGGAGACCTTCATCGCCACCGCGGTCGAGCGGATCTTGATCTCGTCGGCGCGGGCCACCTGGTCACTCGGGCTGTTGATGACGAAGTTGATCTCGCCGTTCTTCATCATGTCGACCACGTGCGGGCGGCGCTGCTCGTAGAGCTTGTAGACCCGCTCGCAGGCGATCTCCTCGTTCTTGAGGAACTGGTAGGTCCCGCCGGTCGCCCAGATGGTGAAGCCGAGCTCGATCAGGTCGCGCGCCACCGGCAGGATGCGCGGCTTGTCGCGGTCGTTGACCGAAATGAAGACGTTGCCGGCGGTTGGAAGCGGGTTGAAGGCGCTGATCTGGCTCTTGGCGTAGGCCATGCCCCAGTCGGCGTCGATGCCCATCACCTCGCCGGTCGACTTCATCTCCGGGCCGAGCACGATGTCGATCCCCGGGAAGCGGCTCCACGGGAACACGGCCTCCTTGATCGAGAAGTGCTCGGGGATGACCGGCTCGGTGAAGCCGATCTCGTCGAGCGTCTTGCCGACCATGATCTGCGCGGCATACTTCGCCAGCGGCACGCCGGTCGCCTTCGAGACGAAGGGCACCGTGCGCGAGGCCCGCGGGTTGACCTCGATGACGTAGAGCTGGTCGTCCTTGACCGCGAACTGGATGTTCATCAGGCCCTTCACCTCGAGCTCCTTGGCGAGGTTCTTGGCGGCGCGCTCGATCTCCTCCTTCGTCTCCTCGAGCAGCGAGAACGAGGGGATGCAGCAGGCCGAGTCGCCGGAGTGGATGCCGGCCTGCTCGATGTGCTCCATGATCGCGCCGACCACCGCCTTCTCGCCGTCGGAGATGCAGTCGACGTCGACCTCGATCGCCCTGTCGAGGAAGCGATCGACGAGCACCGGGCGCTCGGGCGAGGCGTCGACGGCCTCGCGCATGTACTTCCGCAGCTCGTCGTCGTCGTAGACGATCATCATGGCCCGCCCGCCGAGCACGAACGACGGCCGCACGAGGACCGGGTAGCCGATGCGGTTGGCGACCTCCAGGGCGCCCTCCTCGTCGACCGCGGTGCCGGCCTCGGCCTGCTTCAGGCCGAGCCGGTCGAGCAGCGCGGAGAACTCCTTGCGGTCCTCGGCGAGGTCGATGCTCTCCGGCGAGGTGCCGATGATCGGCACGCCATGGCGCTTGAGGTCGGCGGCGAGGTTGAGCGGGGTCTGGCCGCCGAACTGGACGATCACGCCGTGCGGCTTCTCCTGGTCGCAGATGTTGAGCACGTCCTCGAGGGTGAGCGGCTCGAAGAACAGCTTGTCGGAGGTGTCGTAGTCGGTCGAGACGGTCTCCGGGTTCGAGTTGACCATGATCGCCTCGTAGCCGAGCTCCTTGACGGCGAAGGCGGCGTGGACGCAGCAGTAGTCGAACTCGATCCCCTGGCCGATGCGGTTGGGTCCGCCGCCGAGGATGATGATCTTCTTCTTGTCGGTCTCGCGGGCCTCGTTCTCGTCGCCGTAGGTCGAGTAGAAGTACGGCGTGTAGGCCTCGAACTCGGCCGCGCAGGTGTCGACGAGCCGGTAGGTCGGCACCAGCCCGCGGGCCTTGCGCTCGGCGCGCACGCTGTCCTCGGTGGCGACGTCGGCCACCGCCCCCTCGGGCTCGGCGCGGGTCTCGGCGAGCGGCGCGATGTCCTTCTCGCCGTGGATCGAGGCCTCGTGGACGGCCTTGGAATGCTCGCGGGCTCGGGCGATCTGGCGGTCGGCGAAACCGAGCCGCTTGGCATCGGCGAGGTCGAGCTCGGCGAGCCTCAGGCCCTCGTCGGCGATCTCCTTGAGGTGGTGGAGGAACCACGGGTCGATCGCCGTGGCCTCGAAGACCTCGTCGATGGTCCAGCCGTGGACGAAGGCGGTCTGCAGCCAGAAGATCCGCTCGGCATTGGGCACGGCGAGCTTCTGCTCGATCACCTCGCGGTCGACCTCGCGCGGCTCCTTCGGGTCGAAGCCGAAGCCCCAGCGGCCGGTCTCGAGCGAGCGCAGCGCCTTCTGCATTGACTCCTTGAAGGTGCGGCCGATCGACATCGCCTCGCCGACCGCCTTCATCTGGGTCGTCAGGACGGCGTCGGCGGTGGGGAACTTCTCGAAGGTGAAGCGCGGCAGCTTGGTGACCACGTAGTCGATGGTCGGCTCGAAGCTGGCCGGCGTCTCGCGGGTGATGTCGTTGGGCAGCTCGTCGAGGGTGTAGCCGACGGCGAGCTTGGCGGCGATCTTGGCGATCGGGAAGCCGGTGGCCTTCGAGGCGAGCGCCGACGAGCGCGACACCCGCGGGTTCATCTCGATGACGATCATCCGGCCGCTGACCGGGTCGATCGAGAACTGGATGTTCGAGCCGCCGGTCTCGACGCCGATCTCGCGGATCACCGCGAAGGAGGCGTCGCGCATGATCTGGTACTCGCGGTCGGTGAGGGTCTGGGCCGGGGCCACGGTGATCGAGTCGCCGGTGTGGACGCCCATCGGGTCGAGGTTCTCGATCGAGCAGATGACCACGCAGTTGTCGGCGCGGTCGCGCATGACCTCCATCTCGAACTCCTTCCAGCCGAGCAGGCTCTCCTCGATGAGCACCTCGCTGACCGGGGAGAGGTCGAGGCCGCGGGTGATGATCTCCTCGAACTCCTCGCGGTTGTAGGCGATGCCGCCGCCCTGTCCGCCGAGGGTGAAGGCGGGGCGGATGATCAGCGGGAAGGTATTGCCGGTCGTCTCGGCCATCTCGGCGGCGACCTGGCGGGCCTCGTCGAGGGTGTGGGCGGTGCCCGACTGCGGCAGGTCGATGCCGATCTTGATCATCGCGTCCTTGAAGCGCTGGCGGTCCTCGCCCTTGTCGATGGCGTCGGCGTTGGCGCCGATCATCTTCACGCCGTGCTTGTCGAGCGTGCCGGACTTGAAGAGGTCCATCGAGGCGTTCAGCGCGGTCTGGCCGCCGAGGGTCGGCAGCAGCGCGTCGGGCTGCTCCTTGATGATGATCTTCTCGATGACCTCGGGGGTGATCGGCTCGACGTAGGTGCGGTGGGCGAACTCCGGGTCCGTCATGATCGTCGCCGGGTTCGAGTTCACCAGCACGACCTCGTAGCCCTCCTCGCGGAGTGCCTTGCAGGCCTGGACGCCGGAATAGTCGAATTCACAGCCCTGTCCGATGACGATGGGACCGGAGCCGATGACGAGAATCTTGTGGATGGATGTATCCTTGGGCATGACGGGACGGGCTCTGAGCGAGCAGGAAGGACGCCGACGAGGGCGTGAAATTCGTGGGATTTGGCAGGCAGTCGCCCGCCTTGTAAAGGGCAAGCGCGAAAAGCCGGCCGGGCGGGGGGTGGGGGGATCCGGTTTGGCCGGAGGCGGGATCCGCTGCGGCCGGGGGGGGATTCGGGGCAGCCGGGTGGTCAGCGCGGCTGCATGCCGGGGGGCGGGCTGCCGGGTTCCGCCGGGCGCGGCGTCGCCTGCTGCGGCGGACCCTGGCCGGTGGGCGGCGCCGGGCTTCCGGCGGGCGGACTCTGGCCGGGGGCCGGCTTGGCGGGCTGGATGGTGAGGACGTCCTGGCCGGTGTCGCGCTGCATGCCCTGGACGTCGGGCAGCCACTCGGGGCCGAAGCGTTTCACCAGGCCGGAAAGGTAGCGGTCGATGGTCTTCTCGACCACTTCGGGATCGGTCTCGCCCTCGAGGGTGCCGAGGCGCAGGCCGGCGGCGTAGAAGTTCAGCTTGCCCTCGAAGTTCTCGGGGTCGACGCCCTGTTGCCTCGCCAGCGCCTCGTTCTCGCTGACCTTCATCTCGGTGAAGGCGACCTCGTCGCCGTACTTCTCCTGGTCGAGATTGCTGAGGATCTCCTGCAACTTCGCGGAGTCCGGGTTGCCGTCGAGCATCATGTTCATGACGGTCAGCTGGTTGTCGCGGTTGACGATCTCGGCGAAGTTCTCCTCGGTGACCTGCTCGACCTCGGGTTCCTCCCCCTTGTCCTTGGGGAGTCCCGGAAACTTGAAGAAGAACCCGCCGAGCAGTCCCCCGCCGAGGACGAGGACCACGAAGAGGGTTCGGATCAGCGTCGCCTTCTTTTCGGGGGTCACGGCCGCAGGATACCGCCACCGCGCAGGTGGGGAAGGAATCTTTGCCGGCGCCGCGGGTTCGCCGCGGCGGGGAAGACACGGGCCCCGCTCAAGGCGCGATCGGGCCGGGCCCGGGCCGGGCTCAGGAAACGTCGACCACCCCCGGGGCTCCGCTCAGACGTCGTCCGAGGTCGCCTTGATGTCGGTCAGTGCCGCGATGAAATCACCGAGGATCTCTGCCGGAACCATGATGGTGTCGCGGTTGCCGCCGACGTCTTCGGTGATCTTCACCACCTTGCCTCGGGCATTCTCCTTGAGGTCGAGGAAGAAGGTCTTCCGGTCCGCGAGGATCTTCTCGGTGTGCAGGAGGTTGTTATCCACAAATGCCTTTCCTTGAAACTGCCGCCGAGCATCCTCGACACATCTTGATTGTCAAGGCAAAGCGGTCGGCTTGCAGCCACCGCGGCGGCGGTCCAGTCTCCGGGCCATGGAACTCGACCTGATGGGAGCACACGCGGAGCGTGCCTACGCGGTCCTGGCGGGGCTGGTGACGCCGCGGCCGATCGCCTGGGTGACGACGCTGCATGAGGATGGATCGGTCAATGCGGCGCCCTTCTCGTTCTTCAATGTCTTCGGGTCGCGGCCGCCCTTGGTGGTCTTCGCGCCGGGCGACCGGCCCGACGGCTCCCCCAAGGACTCGGCGCGCAATGCCCGGCGCAGTGGCGAGTTCGTGGTCAACCTGGTCAGCGAGGCGCTGGCCGAGGTGATGGTGCGGACCTCGGTGAGCCTGCCGCCAGGGGCCAGCGAGACCGAGCGCGAGGGCCTCGCGACCCGGCCCTCCTCGCTGGTCGCGCCGCCGCGGATCGCAGCCGCACCGGCGGCGCTCGAGTGCCGCGTCCACTCGGTCCAGGAGATCGGCCACAACCGGCTGGTGCTTGGGATTGTCCACCGCGTGCACGTCGACGACGCGATCATCGACCCGCAGACCCTGCGGATCCGCCAGGAGGCGCACCAACCGGTCGGCCGTATGGCGGTGCCCGACTGGTACTGCCGCAGCGGCGACCTGTTCGAGTTGCCGCGGCCGCAATGAGGGACCTGCTTCCAGCCGACCGGCCGGGGCTGCTGCTGGCGCCGATGCAGGCGGTCACCGACCTGCCCTTCCTGCGGGTGATGGCCCGCCGCGGCGGGGCCGACCTCTACGTCACCGAGTACTTCCGCGTCCACGGCGACTCGCGGCTCGACCGCTGGATCCTGCGCTCGATCGACGAGAACCCGACCGGTCGACCGATCTTCGCCCAGCTCATCGGCCAGGATGTCGCCGCGCTGGTGCGCACGGCGCGCGAACTCGAGCAGCACGCCGTGGCGGGCATCGACCTCAACCTCGGCTGCCCGGCCCCGGTGGTGTGCCGCAAGGAGGCCGGCGGCGGCCTGCTGCGGAACCTGCCGAAGATCGACCGCATCCTCGGCGAGCTGCGCGCCGCGGTGGCGGGACGCTTCACGGTCAAGACGCGGGTCGGCTACCACTCGCCCGACGAGTTTCCGGCGCTGCTCGAGGTCTTCGCGCGGCACGCCATCGATGCCCTGACCATCCACGGCCGCACCGTGAAGGAGCGCTATGCCACGCCGGTGCACCCGCAGCGGGTGCGCGCGGCGGTGGAGGGCCTCGCCTGTCCGGTGATCGCCAACGGCAACGTCGTCGACACCGCCACCGGCGCTGCCTACCTCGCGGCCACCGGGGCGGCGGGACTGATGATCGGGCGCGGGGCGATCCGCAACCCGTGGCTGTTCGACCAACTGCGCGCGGCCTGGCGCGGCGCGCCGCTGCCGCGGCCGTCCTGCCGCGAGCTGCTGGCGCACGTGCGCGAGCTCTACGACGAGATCGCCCGCGAGGCGGCCGACTTCGATCCACCCCGGCACGTCCAGCGGATGAAGAAGACGATGGTCTTCGTGACCCAGGGCTTCGACCCGGCTTTCGAGCACGAGCTGCGCCGCGCCGCCATCCCCGACGAGTTCCACGCCATCTGCACCCGCCACCTCGACCACGACGAGCCGATGCCGGCCCTCCCGGGTGCGGACTCCAAGCTGTTCTGCGGCTTCGCGGAGCTCCGGAGTGGCGTTCTTTGAGCGCCATGGCACGGACCGGCGGCTTGCAGCCGCCGCCAGGCCACCATCGACCTCACCGGAACCGCCGCGCCTGGTCGCTTTCGCCAAGCAGGCAGGCTCCCTCCCCGAGCCCCGCCTTCCCCGGGTTCGCCCGAATGTATCTCACGCAGCGGGCAAAGTGATCCCAATCGCGGATCATGCGATCGAAGTAGCTCTTCTGCCAGAGACTTCCCTGCCGCCCCATTCGTTCGTTGATCCGCTTGGCGGAGTAGGACTTCCAGGTCATCACCAACTTCCCCAACTCGGCGCCGGGAAGGACATCGACAAGGGCATGGACATGATTCGGCATGATCACCCAGGCATGCAGCGCGGACCTCTGGCCCTCGAAGAACCCGAGGCACTCCGAGACGATCGCCGCGTTGGCGGGATCCTTGAGAAGACACCCGCCACTCCCGAGATCGAGCCAGTGTTCCAGCTTGCCGAGGAAACGTCGGAAATACTCCCGCTCGACCTCCGCCGGCCACGGCCGGGCTCCCTGCTGGTCGACCCAGGCTTTCCGCTCCTGACAGTGACGACGGAGTTTGTCGGCGGGAATCGAGTCGCCCAAGCGGAAGGTGATGAAGTAGCTGGTGTTGGCTTGGGACCAGTGGGGAAGACGGTTGTTTGAGAGCTCGATGGGGGCGTCGGGATTGAAGAAGCGGGGAGGGGACATGATTCCGGAACAGTGTTCATACGAACATTGCTTGTCAAGGAGACTTCTCTTGGAGTGGCGTTCTTTGAGCGCCATGGCACGGACCGGCGGCTTGCAGCCGCCGGGGCGAATGGAAACCCGCGTGGCGCCTGCAAGGCGCCTGTCCGTGCCATGGCGCCTGCAAGGCGCCACTCCGGCGCCACTCCGGCGCCACTCCGGCGCCACTCCGGTGCCACTCGGCTTGAAAGCGCCGCCGTCTCCGCCATGCTGCGTGGATGGCGACCACTCCCTTCATTTGCATCCGCGACCTGGTGCAGCGCTTCGGCGAGCGCGAGGTGCTGCGGGGGGTCGACCTCGACATCCACCGCGGCGAGACCATCGCCCTGCTCGGCGGCTCCGGCGCCGGCAAGTCGGTGCTGCTCAAGCACCTCCCCGGCCTGCTCCACCCGGCCGCCGGGCGCGTCGAGGTCGACGGCGTCGACATCTCGGCGATGAGCGAGCGCGAGCTCGGGCCGGTGCGCAACAAGGTCGGCATGATGTTCCAGAACGGCGCCCTGTTCGACTCGCTGAGCGTCGGCGAGAACGTCGCCTTTCCGCTCCGCGAACGGGGCCTCACCGACGAGAAGGAACTGCGCGAGCGGGTCGGCCGGGCGCTCGACATCGTCCGGCTCGGTGGCGAGGAGGACAAGATGCCCGCTGACCTGTCCGGCGGGATGCGCAAGCGCGTCGCGCTCGCCCGCGCCGTGGTCGACCGACCGGCCTGCGTCCTCTTCGACGAGCCCCACGCCGGTCTCGACCCGGTGACGGCGGACACCATCGACCACATGATCAAGTGCCTGCAGGTCGAGCACGGCATGACCAACGTGGTGGTCACCCACGAGATGCGCAGCGTGTTCCGCATCGCCGACCGGGTGGTCTTCCTCGCCGGGGGGCGGATCCGCTGGGAAGGACCGGTGGAGGACTTCCGCCGGACCACGGAGCCGGACCTGCGCGCCTTCATCGACGGCGACTCCGGCGAGCCCTGGGGCCGGTGCTGAGCGAAACCGGCGGTGTTGCCTGGGCGAGCTGTCGCTTGCACCGGCGACGCGGAGCGGCCATGCTGGATCCATGGCGGCGGGCAGTCCAATGAAGGTCGAGACCCGGGTCGGCTTGTTCATCTTCGTCGGCCTGGTCTTCCTCGGTGGCCTGATCGTCCAGTTCGGCCGCTTCGGCGACCGCCTGCGCGGGCACTACGAGCTCACCGTGGTCTTCGACGACGCCGCCGGGGTGATCAAGGGCTCCGAGGTGCGCATGGGCGGCGCCAAGATCGGCCGGGTCGCCGAGGTCCCCGAGCTCACCGAGGAGGTCAAGGTCGAGGTCCCGCTCGAAATCAACGAGCGGGTTCGCATTCCCGCCGGAGCGAGCTTCCAGGTCAGCTCGGCGACCCTGCTCGGCGACAAGCTGATCGTGGTCACCCCGCCGATGGAGCCGGAGATGGGCTTCATCGAGCCGGGCAGCCGGCTGGAGGGCGGCGGGGCGGCGGGCTTTGATGCCATCCAGAACAACGCCATCGCCTTCAGCAACGACGCCCGGCGACTGATGGTGAAGGCCGAGGACACGCTCGAGGGGGTCAACGACGCGGTCGAGGACATCCGGGTGGTCGCCCAGCGCCTCGCGGTGACCCTCGAGAAGGTCAACGACTCGCTCCTCGACGAGGAGAACCTCGGCAAGCTCGACGGCATGATCGCCAACCTCGAGGTCACCTCGCGCGAGTGGGCCGAGGCCAGCGGCGAGCTCAAGCCGATGATCGCCGACGTGCGCGAGGCGGTCGACACGGTGGGCCGCGCCGCCGGGGGCGCCGAGCAGACCTTCGCCAAGGCCAACGAGAAGATCGACGAGCTCGGGCCCGCCTTCGAGGAGGTGCCCCGGGCGGTGGAGTCGATCTCGCGTGCCGCCGACCAGGCCGCCAACACCTTCGAGCGGGTCGAGCAGGGCGACGGCTTGCTGGGCACGCTGGCCTACGACGACGAGGTCTCCGACGACGCGAAGACCTTCATCCGCAACCTCAAGCAGTACGGCATCCTACGCTACCGCGACAAGGAGACCCCGCCGGAGGACCCGCGCAACCGCTTCCGCGGACGCCGGCGCTGAGGGCGTGGCGGGGTGGTGGCGCCGAGGTTCACCCGCCGACGATCACCCCACTCACCCCAATTGCTTGTGCGACCCGTCGCAGAGGGGCGGGTTGCCGCTGTGCTTGCACTGGCACCACCACAGGGTGGTCTTTTCCTGCACCTCGTGGCGGACCGGCTGGAGGCCTGTCCCCTTGTGGCTGCCGTCGCAGAACGGCTGGCTCGATGAGCGCCCGCAGGAACACCAGAAGTGCGTCCCGGCTTCGACCTCGAGCTTGAGTGGCTTGGTGTCGCAGACAATCGGTTCCTCCGCCATGGAGGCGAGGCTACCCCGGAATCGGCGCGCTGGCCAGTCGCGAGCGCGCCGCCCGTCGACCGCACCCCTCGGGGCCTACTCCTCGATCGTGGCCACCGCACCGGCCTCGGGCTCCTCGGCGAGGCGGACCAGGGGCTTGGCCGGTTCGCCCGGCGCGGCATCGCGCTTGGCGGAGATGGGCAGCGAGCTGCGGCCAAGCCGCGGATACTCGTCGTTCGGAACCACGTGGAGGTAGGTCAGTCCCAACCAAGCCGCCAGTGCGAGGGCCGAGCACGTTACGAAGATCGATACTTTCATCAGCAGGGAGGCAGTTGGCGGAGCAGCAAAAGCAGCCGGCGCGCCAAGCGCCCTTTGCGGGACGGGCAGGTTATCGGTCAAGTCCTTTACCAAAGTAAAGCGTTTTCAGGGACTTGCAGCGGAATCTAACGGGCAAGCACCAGCGGGGCACTGAGGTTGCCGTAGCGGTCGACCGCGCTCAGCGAGATCGCCTCGGGTGGCGTGCGGGTCGCCAGCGTCACGCCGCCCGCCGTCGCCGGGGCGACCTCGAGCATCCGCCAGCGGCGCCCGTTGCGGCCCATCACGGCGACTTGCTTGGCCCCTTGGACACTCCACTTCACCGCCAGCCCGCGGTCGGTCACCTCGGCGCTCGCCCGCGGTTGTGGCGGGGCCTGGCGCGACAGCCACGGCATCGGCGGGACCAGTGCTGGCTCGGCGTAGGCGCCCTTCTCGAGCAGGGGCACGATGTTGCCGCGGTTCTGCATCAGGCCCTTGGCGCTCCAGTGGATGTGGCCGACCCAGTTGCGGCCGATGGTGCGGCTCAGGCCGATCTGGTGGACGATCTCGCTGGCCGGGCGGCCCGGGTCCTCCGAACTCTGGATGCGGGCCGTGGCGATCCCCGGCCACACCGGCCGCTCGCCCTGCTTGCGCCACCAGTCGAGCAGCGCCGAGAAGCTCTGCTTGCGCGGCTGGTCGCGCCAGTAGAGCTGCGGTGCCAGGTAGTCGACCCAGCCCTCGCTCAGCCACTTGCGCGAGTCGGCGCCGAGTTGCTCGTAGGCGTCGAGGCCGGCCTCGATTCCGCCGGGCACCCCGGGGCGCCAGATGCCGAAGGGCGAGATGCCGACCCGCACCCAGCGCTTGCGCGCCTTGACCTGCTGGTAGAGGTCGCGGACGAAGCCGTCGACGATGCGCCGCCGCTCGGCCGGGCTGCGGCCGTCGGGGAAGGCCTTGCCGCCCTGCGGATAGGGATAGAAGTAGTCGTCGAGGTGGACGCCGTCGACGTCGTAGCGGCCGACCACGTCGAGGATCACGTCGAGCGCCCGCTGACGGGTCTCGGCGTGCCCCGGGTCGCACCACACCAGGCTGCCGTAGCGCTTGGTGATGTGGGGCGCGGCGCGGCAGACGTGCCCGCGGCTGGTGGCGTGCGAGACGTTGGACAGCGCGCGGAAGGGATTGAACCAGGCGTGCACCTCGATGCCGCGGCGGTGGGCCTGCTCGATGCAGTACTCGAGCGGGTCGTAACCCGGCGACCTGCCCATGGTCCCGGTCAGCCACGGGCTCCACGGCTCCTTGCGCGAGGCGTAGACCGCATCGCAGTGCGGCCGCACCTGGAACATCACCGCGTTCATGTTGAGCGCGGCCATGCGGTCGAGCATCGCGCTCAGCTCGGCCTTCTGGGCCGCGGGCGAGAGGCCCTTGGCGCTCGGCCAGTCGATGTTGTGGACCACCGCCACCCAGGCGCCGCGGAATTCACGCGGTGGCTTCGGTGGCTTCTCCGAAGACGGGCGGAAACTTCGCGCGGCGAGCGGCGCGGTGAGCACGAGCAGGCAGAGGAGCCATCGCATGACCCTCCCATGCCCGCGAAATGCCGCGCCTGCAAGGAGCATCGGAGCATCGGCGGCCGGAAGCGCCGGCCGGCCGTTCGGCACGGCAATCCGCCACTCAGTGGGTCACGCGGGTGCGGCCGCCGCCGTCGAGCGCGCGGACGCGGTCGCCCTCGGCGAAGGACTCGCGCGGGTTGACCTCCTGGACGACCGAGATGCTGCCGCCGCCGTCGAGGCGGATCTGCATCTCGATGCCCTGGCGCGACTGGACCTCCTGGCCGATGTGGGAGCCCGCCACGGCGCCGGCGCCGGCGCCGGCCACGGTGGCGACGTCGCGGCCGCGGCCACTGCCGATCTGGTTGCCGAGCACACCGCCGATCACGCCGCCGGCGATGGTGCCGCCGGTGGTGCCGCCCTCGATCTTGACGTAGCGGATCGAGGTGATGGTGCCGGTGCGCACGTTCTGGGTGCGGCCGGCATCGGAACGCGAGTAGGTGTCGCCGGTCAGGGATTCCTGGGCGCAGGAGCCGAGCAGGACGGGAAGGAGAAGCAGCGGAAGGAGTCGTTTCACGGCGGCATTTTCCCACGTCCCGCGGCGCGGGAAAGCAGAATGTGCGGCCGATGCGGCGGTGTTCGCGGCGGGTGCGGCCCACGGCCTCCCCCCACGCCATCGCGCGCCTCAGTAGCCGCGCATGAAGGACTCCTCCGGAGGCGCCTCGGTGGCCTCGGTCCGGCTGACCTCGAGCAGCGGCACCGGTCCTTCGCCCTCGTCGGGATAGGTAATCGTGCCGGACAGGGTGACCCAGGCGTTCTCCTCGATCGCCGGGACCTCGCCGTCCCAGCGTGCCTGGATCGGCACGGGCCGGCTGTCGGCGGCGCAGCAGGTGATGAACAGGCGGTAGAGCCGCCGGCGGTCCGGCGGTCCGTCGGGGATCGAGACGAGGCGGCCCTCGGTGGTCACCTTCATGCCGTCGATCAGTCCGCGCATCTCGGAGTCCGCGCTGCTGAAGAACAGCTCGATGAGCGAGAAGGGGTGGTGGCCGGTGGCGTCGGGCGGGTGCTGCTGCTCGATGATCTCGCGCGTCAGCGGCGGCAGGATCGAGTCGAGGAAGCCCGCGGTCTGCTGCGGCGAGTCGTGCAGCCCCTTGGCGCCGAGCGCCTGCAGCGAGTAGCTGTCCTTGGTCCAGCTCACCGCGGCGAAGAGGGGCGCCAGCAGGATGGCGAGGGCGACCAGCGGGTGCATGTCGAGGCTCTCGTGGTCGTGGTGGCCGCCCGGGCCGTGGTCGTGCCCGCAGTCGGCCTCCTGGCGCGCGGTGAGCAGGATGAACAGGCCGACCACCACCAGCCCGAGCCCGCCGGCCAGCGCGATGACCCGGAAGTCGGGGGCGAGGTACTTCACGATCCGCCCGCTGACATGGAAGTACAGGATCACCACCCCCCAGCAGACCAGGGCGAGCGAGAACAGGCTGCGCTGGAGGACGAGGTTCATGGGGCGGCGTGGGCGATGAGGTTCTGCCAGCCGATGCACAGCGCGCCGATGACCACGAACAGGCCGAGCGCGAGGCCGATGATGAAGCGGCGACGCATCACCGTCTGGTAGAGGAAGATCAGCTTCACGTCCATCATCGGGCCGAACACCAGGAAGGCCAGCTTGGCGCCCCAGGTGAAGCGGTCCAGGGTGGCGGCAATGAAGGCGTCCGAGGTGCTGCACAGGCTCAGTACGAAGGCCAGCGCCATCAGCGCGGCCGGCGCGGCGATCGGGTCGTCGGCCAGGGTCGCCAGCCAGCGTGCTCCGGGGGCGATGCCGGTGTTGAACAGCGCGGTGATGGCCACGCCGACCGTGAAGTAAACGGCGACGTCGATCAGGTCGCGCAGCGCCGAGCGGAACGCGGCGACCACCCGGTTGCGCGGCGGGTGGTCCTCATGCGCGTGGTGCGGATGCGCGTGATCGTGCGCGTGGTCATGGCCGCAGCCGCAGGTCTCGCCTTCCTCATGGTGGTGGTCGTGGTCGGGCTCCGGGTCGTTGCCCACGCTCTCGACCAGGCGCGGGCGCAGCACGCGGTGCAGCGGCAGGCGGGCGACCACCAGGCCGACGAGGACCGCGACGAGGAAGCCGATGCCGAGCCGCGAAACGGTCATCACCGTGCTGGCGGACAGGGTCAGGTCCTCGCCGAGCGCGACGGCCGGCCCCTTGAAGGCCTTCCAGGTGCTCAGCGCGGTGATCGGGTTCACGATCGGCGCGGCCAGCATGTAGGTCAGCGCGCATGACACCGGCAGCCCCTTGCGGACCAGTCGGCGGATCACCGGCACCACGGCACACTCGCAGACCGGCAGGATCGCGCCAAGCAGGCCGGCGACGAGCACCGCCGGCAGGGTGCGCCGCGGCAGCAGGCGGTCCATCGTCCCCTTCGGCAGGTAGATGTCGATGAAGCCGCTGATCAGCGTGCCGAGCAGGATGAACGGTGCGCCCTCGAAGAGGATGCTCAGGAAGGCAAAGGCGAAATCCTGCCGGGCTTCGGGCGACACGCCGGCAGGCTCGGCTTCCCGGGCCGGGAGGGCAAGGTGAACCGTTCGTCACCTGCTCCGGGAAGATCGGGCGGGCTGCGCCGGGTTTTGCCCGGCTTTGTCAGGCATTGTCAGGAAGACGGCACCCGACCTGCTCGACGGTCGATCCCCGGGGGGCTCCCCGGCCTTCGCTCGCCCGATGATCACCAGCACCCGTTCCCAGATCGCCGACCGGATCCTGGCCGACCTGCGCCAATTTCCACCCTACTCGATGATCCCGGTGGAGGAGCTGGCCGAGCTGGTCCGGCACTCGGCGGTCAAGGCCTTCGCCAAGGGGGACCACATCTGGCTCCAGGGAGGGGAGTGCCCGGGCCACGCTCATTTCCTCGCCCGGGGCCGGGTCGAGTACCACCTCGATTCGGCGCGGGGCGACGAACTGATCGACCTCCGTGAACAGGGTGACACCCTCGGCCTCGCCGCGCTGATCGACGAGGTGCCGTTCCGGGTTGCTGCGGTGGCGGTGGAGGACTCGCTCTGCTACCTGCTCCAGTGGCGCGAGCTGCACCGGCTGCTCGAGGCCCACTCCGCCGCCCGCGAGCACGTCTACCGCCACCTGCTGTGGTCGGTCCGGCTCGGCGGCGGCAGGCACGGCCGGCCGTCGCTCGGCGACCGCATCCGCATCATCGGCGAGAGTTCCGTGGTGCAGACCCTCTGGACCGGCTCGCGGCAGGTCCGCACCAATGGCCGGACGCCCTGCTGCCATCCGCGCGAGACGGTCCGCGAGGCGGCCGCCCGGCTGTGCCGCAACCATGACCCCGCGATCGCCGTGGTCGACGAGCAGGGCCATCCGGTCGGAATCCTCACCTCGAACCGCATCATCCGCCACGTGGTGGTCGAGCAGGGCAGCCCCGAGCTGCTGGTCGGCGAGCTCATGAGCTCCCCGGTGTTCGCCGTCGAGCGCGACTCGAGCGCAACGGCGGCGATGCTGCTGATGCTGCGCAAGCGGGTCGGCCAGGTCTGTGTCACCGAGGACGGCGGGATCGACAGCCCCTTCGTCGGCCTGTGCACCCACAAGGACCTGCTGACCATCGAGCGCAACCATCCCGTCAACCTGCTCAACCAGATCCACGACCTGCGCGACTCCGACGCCATCCGACGCTGGTGCCTGCATGTCGAGGAAATGGTCGCCGAGAACCTCGAGATGGAGACGCCCGGGGTGTTCATCGGCCAGATCTGCAGCGAGTTGTTCGACGAGCTCGTCCGCCACCTCATCGAGCTCGGCACCCGCGAGCTGGAGAACCTCGGGGTCGCCATGCCGAAAGTCGCCTGGACCTGGGTGGCGGTCGGCAGCGAGGGCCGCCGCGAGCTGGTCCAGCGCACCGACATCGACAACGCCATCCTCTTCGAGTCGTCGGGCGACCCGGACACCGACGAGGGCAACCGGCGGGTCCTCGTCCGCCTCGCCGCGCGCGTCGTCGAGCACCTCGTCGCCTGCGGCTTCACCCGCTGCCAGGGCGGCATCATGGCGTCGAACCCGCGCTGGTGCCGGACCGACCGCGAGTGGGAACACGAGATCGCGCGGGTCAACGCCTTCAGCCCCTCCGCGGACCTGCTCCGTGCGCTGGTCATCTACGACATGCGCTTCGTCGCCGGCGACGCTTCGCTGTGCCGTCGCCTGCGCGGTTTCCTCTACGAGGACATCCGCCAGAAGCGCTCGCTGCTGATCCGCATGGCGGGCCTCGTTCTCAAGGCCCGGCCGCCGCTCAACATCCTCGGCAAGTCGGTCGTCCAGCGGCGCGGGATGCATGCCGGATCGCTGGACCTCAAGGCGCTCGCGATCGCCCCGCTGCGCGACGCCGCCCGGATCTACTGCCTCCACCACGACATCAAGGACCGCCAGTCGACCGGCGGACGCTGGGAGGGCATCCGCCAGCAGGTCCCGGAACTCGCCGAGGTGGCCGGCCTCTCGATCGAGGCGATGAGCCTGCTGTTGCGCCTGCGCTGGCGCACCGCCCTGAAGGAGGGCAGCCGCGGAACCCGCATCGACCCGGGCAACCTGACCCGCCTCGAGTGCGCCCAGCTGGTCAACATCTTCGATGTCGTGCGGATGGTCCAGGACGCGCTGCGACAGAGTTTTCCGGGAATCATGGTGGGCCGATGAGGAACTGGAGGTGGAACCGCAGGCGCCCCCGCGCGGCCTGCGCGGAGGAGTACCGGCTGGCGGCGTCGGGGCGCGTGCCTGCGGCGGATACCCCGGTGAACTCGATCGACTGGATGGTGGTAGACAGCGAGACCGAAGGCTTCCAGGTCGGCCGCGACCGGATCCTCTCGTTCAGCGTGGTGCCCGTGAGCGGGCTGCGGATCCGGCTCGACGACATCCGCTCGTGGGTGATCCACCAGCCGGGCACCGGAATCGGCAAGTCGACCGAGATTCACGGCCTGCTGCCCTGCGACATTCGCGAGGGGGTCGAGGAGTCGCGCTGGCTCGCCGAACTCCTGCCGGTAATCGGCAACCGGCTGGTCGTCGGCCACCACGTCGGCTTCGACCTGATGATGCTCGGCGAGTGCCTCAAGCGGCACCACGCCCTGCGCCTCCGCAACCCGCACCTCGACACCGGGGTGCTGGCCCGTGCCGAGCTCGAGTCCTTCGGCCGGAGCGGTTATCCGAACCAGCCGATGCCGACCCTCGACGAGTTGTGCAGCGACCTCGACCTGGCCCCGGTGGCGCGCCACACCGCCGAGGGTGACGCCTTCACCACCGCCCAGCTGTTCCTGCTGATCCTCGCCCGGATGAGGCGCCGGCTCGGACGCGAGGTGGTGGTCGGCGACCTGCCGCTGCGGCGCACCCGGGCTTAGCAGCCTGTTGAAATACGCCATGATGCCCCGCGGGGCTCCTTGGGAAGGCTGGGAAGGCGCGACGAAGGAGTGGATCGGGATCCTCGACCGAGGAGCAACGCACCCAGCGTTCCCAAGGAGTTCCGCCCGCGAGGGCCGCCGCCCGTCTCCACCGCGCAGCGCACTTTGTCCCAATACAATTCTACGGCGGCGGGGCGTTGCGGGGTATTTCAACAGGCTGTTAGCAGCCGGGGGGCGGGCAGGGGAGTGCCGGCCGGGCGGGCGGGGAGGGCCGGGCGGGAAGCCGCCTCACTTCAGCAGCCGCTCCTCCAGCTCCGGGCTCGGCAGGGCGCAGGCGTCGCCGTTGCCAAGCCGGCCGAACCAGCTGCGGTGGCGGGCGATAAAGCCGTAGAGCGCGTCGCGCACGGGGCGGGGGACCAGCCAGCCGAGCCAGGCCAGCACGCGCCAGTGGCCGCCAAGTGCCTCGAGGATCGCGATCACCCCGGTCGAGCGCTCGCAGACGCCTTGCTCGGTGGAGACGAGCATCGACTCGAGCTGGTCCGGGTCGGCCCCGGCCTGCTCGCTGATGGTGCGGCCGTAGTCGCCCTGCAGCGGCGTGAAGCGCAGGTGGCGGGCGCGATCCTCCCGGGCGAGGAAGCGGATCGTCCGGCTGCACATCAGGCAGTCGCCGTCGAAGGCGACGACCCGCGGCCGGCTGGCACTGCCCTTCGGCTTCAGCCAGGCCGGGTCGAAGGTGAAGAGGTGGATCATCAGCATGCCCAGGCTGAGGTCGGCGAAGTCGACCACGGTCAGGACCCCGAGGTGCATCAGCACCATCGCCAGCCAGATCCACGGCCGGCTGCGCGACCACCAGGCCAGCGGCACGAACAGCAGCTCGGCGGCGAGGGTGGTCCAGGTCATCGCCCGCAGCAGGCCGTCGGGCAGGGCCAGCATCAGCTCGCGGACCCAGCCGGGCCGCGCGAGCGGGTTGTCGAGCAGGCGTTGCAGCGCGGATCCGTCGATCCAGCTTGCCGAGCCGAGCTTGGTGAAGCCGCTGAAGCTGTAGCCCGCCGCCATCAGGATCCACGCGCCGCGGAACACCCACCGCGGCATCCCCCACGGCTCGCGGCGTCGCGCACTGCTCCACGGCTCGCCGCCCGGGACCAGCACGCTGAGCACCAGCAGCAGGCCGACGTAGGCCAGCGAGGGGTTGGCGATCAGGTTGTTGCGGTGGAACAGGGCGGTCCAGCCGAACCACAGCAGGATCGCCGCGAGGTGGCGCTGGATGCCGGCGGCGAAGAGCAGTGCGAGCAGCGCCATCAGCGCGATGAAGCCGGTCACCAGCGCCGGCGGCAGCGCCAGGTCGAGCGGGTTGGGAAACAGGCCGTGGCTCGGATTGAGCGCGGGGTCGGCCAGCAGGCCGGTCGCCCCGAACAGCTCGCCCGCATGGGGCAGCAGCTGGATGAAGTGCACCAGCAGGTAGCCGCCGAACACGATCCGGAAGATCGTGAATTGCCAGGGTGACATCGCTTTCATGGCGTCTTCGGGATTCGGCCCGTGGCTACCACGGGCCCCGGCGAACGGGGATAGTGCCAGGGGCCTTCCGCCTCACCCTCGCGCGGGATGATCACCACGCGCAAGTCCCGGAGTTCGGGGGGAATGCCCAGCTCGCGCCGCAGCGGCGAGTCGTCGGCCAGCGCCGCGCCGATCAGCGAGTCGCGCAGTGCGTCGGGCAGCCGCGGCGCGAAGGCGAGCGCGGCGCCGTAGACATTGCGGCGGTTGTAGGGGCCGGCCAGGCGGGAGTAGCGCTCCGGGTCGAGCGCGATGCCCTGCCGCCGGCCGTCCGCGTCGATGCCCTCGATCCGGAACCGCGCCGCGAAGGCCTCGTAGCCGTCGGCCTCGCAGAAGACCTTGGTGTAGGGCGCGATCCCGCTGGCCAGGCCGATGCCGCGCAGCGGCCGGTTGTCGAGGAGCGCCCCGAGGATCTGGCTGAGCCCGACCAGAGTCAGGAGGATGGCGATGAGGTTGCGGTGTTTCATTGGGGTAGTGAGCCAGTGAGCCAGTGAGCTAGTGACGAGTGAGCAGTGAGCAGTGAGCAGTGAGCAGTGAGCGGTGAGCGGTGAGCGGTGAGCGGTGAGCGGTCAGCGGTCAGCGGTCAGCGGTCAGTGGCCCGACCTCCGACCTCTGGTCTCTGGTCTCTTCCCCATCCAGCAGGCCCAGCGCTTGCGGCAGCCGAGGCAGGTCGGTGGCAGGAGCTCGCTGCGGTGCACGTCGCGGAAGGCGAGCATCTCGCCGAAGCGCTGCTCCCGGTCCGGGTCGAAGCCGCAGCGCCGCGGCGAGGTCCTGGCGTTGTCGAGCGTTCCAAACAGCCAGTCCCACAGCGGCAGGTCGGCGTAGTTCTGGCTGTGGTGCTGGTGGCGGTGGTGGATGCGGTGCGACTCCGGCCGCTGGATGATCCAGCCGACCCAGCGTGGAGTACGAAGGTTCCAGTGGTAGAAATACTCGGCCACCGCGGTCAGGCCGGTGTAGATCGCCGCCGCCGTCACCGAGCAGCCGAGCAGGGTGTAGACGACCAGCGCGCTGAGGACCGAGTTGATGAGGATCTCCAACGGGTGCTTGTAGAAGCTCGCCAGCACCTCGATGCGGCGCGGCGAGTGGTGCAGCTGGTGGCACAGGCGCCAGAACAGGCCCGACTCGTGGCGCAGGCGGTGCCAGAAGTAGTAGACGAAGGTCGAGACCAGGTAGGCGATGGCGGCCGCCGGCCAGTCGCCCAGCCGATCGGACAGCCGCAACAGCGAGGCCGAGGACAACCAGCGGTCCCAGCTGAGGCCGGCGAGGATCACGATGCCGAGCTGGGCGAGGTTGACGAAGGCGATGCGCAGCCACCACAGGCGGACCGTCGGCAGCCGCTGGCCGGGCCAGAGGCGCTCGATCACGACCATCAGGCCGGCGACGAGGACGAGGATCCAGAGCATGCGGTCAGCCTCGCACGGAGGGGCCACGGGGCGTGAGTCGATTGATTTTGCAAAAACATCAGGAAAATCGATACTCGAAGCCGCCATGGCCCAGCCCCTTCCCAACCTCCATCACCTCGAGCTGTTCTACCACGTCGCCCGTGCCGGGGGGATCACCGCGGCGGCGCGGACGATGCCCTACGGCATCCAGCAACCCGCCATCAGCGGCCAGATCGCGCAGCTCGAGGGCGACCTCGGCCTGCGCCTGTTCCAGCGTCGTCCCTTCCAGTTGACCCCGGCCGGGGAGGAGCTGCAGGCCTTCGTGGCTCCGTTCTTCGGGGCACTGCCGGAGGTGGTCGAGCGGATCGCCGGGCGCGCCGCGCGGCACCTGCGGGTGGCGGCGCCCTCGATGGTCGTGCGCGAGCACCTGCCCCAGGTGCTCGCCGGCCTGCGCCGGCGCCACCCGGAGCTCGAGCTGACCCTGGTCGAGAGCGACCAGCGCCGCTCGCTGCGCCTGCTGGAGTCGGAGGAGGTCAACCTGGCGATCGCCGAGCTCGAGGGACGGCCGCCGACCGGGATGAAGTCGCAGGTCCTCATCCGCATGCCGCTGGTGCTGCTCCTCCCGCCCGGCATGAAGCCGCCGCGGCAGGGGCTGCGGGCGCTTGCCGGCGAGGTGCCGCTGGTCCGCCCGAGCGCGGACACCACCATGGCCCGCCTGTTCCGCAAGGGGCTCGTGCGCAAGGGAATCGACTGGCCGGCGCGGATCGAGGTGAACGAGCTGGAGACCGTCCACGAGTACGTCGCGCGCGGCTTCGGCGCCGGCCTGAGCGTGCGGGCGCCCGGCCTGCGCTTCCCGAAGAAGGTCGCCGTGGTGCCGCTCGGCGGCTTTCCCCAGCTCACCCTCGCCGCGCTGTGGCGCGGCAGCCGGCATCCGCTGGTCGAGGCGGTGATCGAGGGCCTGCTCAGCCGGGTCCCGGCGGAGAAGTGAACCGGCCCCTCGCCCTCGAAACCGCCGCCGCGCGACGGGCGCGAGATTCAACCGCCGTCCGTTTCGCCCCGGTCACGCCCCTCGGCGAGGATCTCGGGGAGGATCATGAGGGTCGAGACGACGATCAGCACGCTGGCCGCCGCGGCGACCCAGGACGGGCCGAGGTGCTCGGCGGCGGTGAAGGCGATCAGCGGCGCGGCCACCCCGCGGACGCCGGTGAGGAAACTGTGCACGCTCATGTACTCGACCACCCGGTCGCCGTCGGTGAAGCGCGTCACCCACAGGTTCCACAGGATGTTTCCGCCCGAGCGGGCGATCCCGTGCAGGGCGATCCCGACGCACAGGCCGGTGAAACTACCACCAAGGTAGTAGATCAGGATGCCGGCGAGGAAGAAGGCGTTCACCAGCGCCCGCACCCGGTAGAAGGGCAGCCGGTCGAAGACCCAGCCCCAGGGGGCGACGCAGACGATGAAGGCCAGCATCGGCACCGTGCTGGTCACGATCGCCACCTTCTCGGCGTCGAGCGCGAAGCCGTAGCGTGGGTTGCCGATGAACTCGACGAAGAGCGACCAGCCGATGAGGTTGCCCAGGCCGAGCAGCATCCACACGCCCAGCAGCTTGCGGAAGCGGGCGTCGCGGGCGACGTGGCCGAAGGCGTCGAACCACCTCAGCCGCACGCTGCGGCGCAGCACCACCGGGGCCATCGCAACGACGCAGCCGCTCATCGCGACGCAGCCGCCGGCGTAGGTCCAGAACAGCGGGGCGAAGTGGTCGAGGTGGCCGCGGATCCAGCTGCCGAGCAGGATCCCGGACACCGCGGCGACGCAGGCCCGCGCCAGTGCGGCGTAGGAGAACAGGCGGCCGCGGACGAGGTCCGGGTAGTGCTTGCGGTAGATCTGCGACATCAGCGGCACCGCCAGCCCGAGGGCCACGAAGGCGAGGCAGACGCCCGCGAAGTAGAGGCCCCCGCTCGACTGCGACCTCGCGGCGAGGGCGAAGCCGGCGGCCGCGAGGAGCCAGATGGCGGCCGCCATGCGGTTCACCGAGGTGCCGAGGCGGCGGACGATCTGGACGACGAACAGGCTCAGCAGCAGGCCGACGCTCGCCGAGCTGACGATCGCGGCCTTCATCAGCGAGGGCAGGTCGAAGACCTGGATGGCGATGAACACCGCGAAGGTGGTCCCGGCGGTCTCGACCACCCCGTTGGGGACCGCGCGCAGCAGCTCGAGGGTGAAGGTCCGCCGTTGCTGGTTGAAATCCTCCCGGCCGGGAATGGGTGTGGCGGACATGGTGAAGCGGGGCCCGGGGCGGGCCGGGGGCGCAGTCTCCGGCCAATCCCCAGCCCGGGCAAGGGGCGAAGCCGGTGGCCCGCCCTCACCGATCCGGGAAAACACGCTTTCACGTAATGTCCGGAATCCCGATTCATGCTACGGTGGCAGCGTCTCTCCTCCCCCGGGAAGACACTCCCGCCACCCGCGGTCCGATCCTCCCAAGCTCGGCCAAGGTGGCTCCCCCCCCCACACTCCCCCCCCATGAAAACGAACACCTCCCCCCGGGTGGTCGCGAAGCCCGGCGTTACCCTCGTCGAGCTCACGATCATCATCGCGATCATGCTTACCCTCACGGTCGTGCTGTTCATCGGCGCCCGTGCCTGGATCCGCGGATCGGACCGCGCCGCCTGCGTGATGACCATCCAGAACGTGCAGAAGTGCGTCCGCTCGTACCAGAATCTCTACGGCTACAACCCGGGCTCGATGCCCTACGCCGACCACGGCACGCAGTCGATCGCCGACCACCTCTACCAGAAGGGCTACATCGACGAGGGCATGCACGCCTCGATCAAGGGCAGTGAGGACTGTCCCGGCGGCGGCCACTACGAGATCTCCAACGAGGAGGTCTTCCCGCCGATCGGGCAGCTCTACGTCGGCTGCTCGCTTAGCGGGACCCAGCGCCACCTGCTTGAGCGCCGGGCCGACTGGTAGTCACCCCTTTCTACGTGTGGGATTCGCGCGATGGCCCCTCGTGGGCCGTCGCGCGATACCTGCGTTTCCGGCCAAGGGCCGGGATTGAAAATCTAAAGCGGCCGATCGGAGCGCCGTCCGCCGCGGCGGATCAGTCGGCTGAGAGCTGTGGAGGCGGCGTGCAAGCGCGACTCGGCAGGCTGAAGCCTGCGGTCCGGGATCCTCCCCTTTTCCGGCGGCGCCGCCGCGGGCGGCCGAAACTCCCGGCTTGTCATGATGCCGGAAGCCGTCAGTCTCCGCGCCCCGCGGTTGCCGCGGTGAGCCGATCCCGCCCCGCGCGGTGCCTTGATTCATGGACACGCCTCCCTTTTCCGAGCTGGAACTCCCGGCCAACCTCCTCTCCGCCGTCAGCCGTCTCGGCTTCGAGCGCCCCTCGCCGATCCAGGCCCTGGCCATCCCGCCGGTCCTCGCCGGGCGCGACATCGTCGGCCTGAGCGAGACGGGATCCGGCAAGACCGCGGCCTTCGGGCTGCCGGCGCTGGCGCGCGTCGACCCCGCCCGGCACGCGCCCCAGCTGCTGGTGCTGTGCCCGACCCGCGAGTTGGCCAACCAGGTCTGCGAGGAGATCCACCGCCTTGGCGCGGACATCGAGGGCCTCATCGCGGTGCCGGTTTACGGCGGCGCGCCGATGGACCGCCAGCTGCGCCAGCTCCGTCGCGGCGCCCAGGTGGTGGTCGGAACCCCCGGCCGGGTCCTCGACCACCTGCGCCGCGGGTCGCTGGAGGTGGACTCGCTGCGCTGCGTCGTGCTCGACGAGGCCGACCGCATGCTCGACATGGGATTCCGCGAGGAGATGGAGGAGCTGCTCGCCGCCCTGCCCGCGGAGCGCCAGACCCTGTTCTTCTCGGCGACCATGAGCGCCGGGGTCACCCGGCTGATCCAGCGCTTCGGCAGGGACCCCGAGAAGGTCGAGGTCAAGCGCGAGTCGAAGACCGTGGCGAGCATCGACCAGTGCTGCTACGAAGTACGACAACGCTCGAAGGTCGAGGTGCTTTCACGCCTGCTCGACATGGAGCCGACCCGGCTGGCGATCGTCTTCTGCAACACCAAGCGCGTCGTCGACGAGTGCACCGAGGCGCTGCTGGCGCGCGGCTACGCCGTCGACCGCCTGCACGGCGACATCACCCAGCAGATGCGCGAGCGCGTGCTGCGCCGCTTCCGCGACGGCACCGTCGAGGTGCTGGTGGCGACCGACGTCGCCGCCCGCGGGCTGGACATCGACGAGGTCGACCTGGTGGTGAACCTCGACCTGCCGCAGGACCCCGAGGACTACGTCCACCGCATCGGCCGCACCGGCCGCGCCGGGCGCAGCGGGCGGGCGGTGAGCTTCGTCTTCGGCCGTGAGATCCACCGCCTCGAGATGATCGAGCGCTACACCCGCCAGCCGGTCCGCCGCGAGCGGGTGCCGACCCAGGAGCAGGTCGAGGGCCGCATGGCCGACCGCCTGTTCGACGAGCTGCGCGACCGCCTCGGTGACGGCGCCTTCCAGAGCCACGAGCTCCAGCTCGACCGCCTGCTCGAGCAGGGCCACACGCCGACGGACGTCGTCAGCGCCCTGATGACCATGCTGCGCGAGTCGCGCGGCCGCGAGTTCGGCGAGATCCAGGAGGACCGCGAGCCCGAGCGCGTGCCGGGCCAGAAGCGGCCCCGGCCGGAGCGCCGCGAGCCGCGCGAGCGACGTGAGCGGCGCCCGCGCGAGGACCGCGACGGGCCGCACGACAACAGCGGGATGACCGCGCTGTTCCTCTCGCTCGGCAAGTCGCAGGGCGTCCGCGTCGGCGAGATCATCGGCATGCTCTACAACGAGGGCGGCCTGCCCGAGGGGGCGATCGGCCACGTCAAGTTGTTCCCCCGCCACAGCCGGGTCGACGTGAAGGAGGAGTTTGCCGAGCAGCTGATCCGCGCGATGAAGCCGGTCAAGTTCCGCGGCAAGCCCTTCGTGATCGACCACGACCGCGGGCCCCGCGGGTGAGTCCCGGGCCGCCTGCGGGGAGGTCGTCCGGACCGTGCGACTCCAGTCGCGCCCGGAAAACATCCGGCCGACGATCCACCCCGGCGGACGGCGATCCGATCGCAGGCCGATCGACCCCGGTCAATCCCGACCCCGGTCCGGCTCGCTCACGGCGGACTCGAACTCCGGGCTCACGAACCACACCGGGATGTCGTCGCGGCGGGGCTCCGGCCGGACCACCAGGGTCTCGCCCGAGCGCAGGGTCCCGCTGAGACGGAAGACCGCCTCCGGCTCCTCCGGCGGCCGTTTGGCATCCAGCGGCGACCATTCGAGCGAGACCTGCAGGTCGATCGACTCCCCGTCGGCTCCGTTGTTGCCGATGAACTCGATGCGGCTGCCAAGGTAGTGGGTCTCCCAGCCTTGGCCGAGGTCGTCGATCCACTCCACCAGGTCTTCCGAGGCAGCCTTTTCGCCCGGGCGGAGCACGCTCCGCCCGCTGCGGACGAGGGGGCATCGCTGGCGCAGGGTCTCGACCAGCGCCTCGCGGGCATCCGGCGCGGACTCGTCGAGCTGCTTCAGGTCCGCGGCGGAGCACTCGCGCAGCTCGTGGCGGATGTCGATCTGCCGGATCTTGCGGTGCAGGCCTTGCGGGATCGGCACCGCGCAGGTCCCGCGGGCCACGAGGAGCTCGGTGAACTCGGCGTCGCCGCGCGAGGTGAGAACCCGCCATTGGTCGGGCTCGAGGGTGCAGGCGGCGAGGGCCCGGAACGCAGCGATGCGGTTGCGGCGGAGCTTCTCGGCCGTCCGCAGCGCGTAGAGCACGTCGATCCGCCCCCCGGCGGACGCCACCGGGTTGGTCTCGAGGAAGATTCCGCCGCGCAGGAACTCCCCGTCGGCGACCTCGATCTCCGCGGCATCGGCGGCGAACTCGAATTCCTCCATCTCACCGTCGAACTTCCGCTGGAACCTCGCCGCTTGTTCGATCCGCCCCTGCTCGATCAATTCATCGAGCTTCGCGCCGAGTTCGGTGGCGGGGAGCTGGTTCCCGTCGATCGCCCCGCAGAGGAAGCCCGCGGTCTTGGGATCGGTCCGCAGCAGGCGGAACTCGAGGTCGACCTGCGCGAGGGCGACGGAACACCATCCGAGGGGAACGAGGAGTGGCAGGAGGATGCGCTTCATCACAAGTTGAGGGAACCAGGAAGCCGGGAAACCCGGGTGTCACCGGGGGTGGGGAGATCAATCGGCAATCTTCAACCGACAATGGCTACCCTTCGCCCAGCGCGGAGCGCAGGTCGGCGGCGGCGGCGGAGCTGGCCTTGCGGGTGACGTCTTCGCTGCCTTCCGCGTCCCCCTTGGCGGGATCTTCGGCGTCCTCCTCCGGCTCGCCGGGCGCCGGCAGCCCCTTCTCCTCCTCGCTGCGCGGCAGCCGCGCGGTCTTGTCGAGGGGCTCGAGGTCGGGCAGCGACTTGCCCTCCGGCGCGGCCTGCAGGTCCTCGAACTTGCGCGCGGTGCTGAGCACGCGGGTCTCATACGAGGCGATCGCCCGGTTGTAGTGGGTGCTGGCATTGTCGAGCGCCTTGCCGAGCCGGGCGAAGTGCTCGGCGAGGGTGCTGAGGCGCTCGTGCATCGTCCGGCCGAGCGCGCAGATCTCGCGCGCATTGTCGGCCAGCGTCTCCTGGCGCCAGCCGTAGGCGACCGCCCGCAGCAGCGCGATCAGGGTGGTCGGGGTGGCGAGGATGACACCCTGGTCGACGCCCTTCTCGATCAGCCCCGGGTCGCTCTGCAGCGCCGCGGAGAAGAAGGCCTCGCTGGGCAGGAACAGCACGGTGAACTCCGGCGCGTGGTCGAACTGCGCGGTGTAGTTCTTCGAGGACAGCTGCTGGATGTGGGTGCGCACCTGGCGGGCGTGGTGGTGCAGCGCCGCCTCGCGGGTCGGGTCGTCGCTGGCCTCGAGCGCGTCGAGGTAGGCATCCATCGGCGTCTTCGAGTCGACCACGATCGTCTTGCCGCCGGGCAGGCGGACGATCAGGTCCGGGCGCAGCCGCTTGCCCTCGTCGGTGGTGCTGGTGTTCTGGGTCTGGAAGTCGCAGTGCTCCTGCATGCCGGCCATCTCGACCACGCGGCGGAGCTGGATTTCCCCCCACTGGCCGCGGCCGGTCGGCTGGCGCAGCGCCTTGACCAGCTGGCCGGTCTCGCGCTGCAGCCCGAGCTGCGCCTCGGCCATCGCCTTGACCTGCGTCTTGAGCTCGGCGTAGGCGCCCTCGCGGGCCTTCTCGATCTCGCCGATGCGGCCCTCGACCTTGCCGAGGGTCTCGCGCACCGGCCGGACCAGCTGCTCGATCGCCGTGCGGCGCTTGTCCAGCTCGCCCCGCGCCTCGTCCTGCTGGGCCTGCAGCGACTGCTTGGCGAGGCGGAAGAACTGCTCGTTGGACGACTTCAGCGCGTCGGCCGAAAGCGCCTTGAAGGTGTCGGCGAGCTTTTTCTCCGCCGCGTCGAGCAGCCGCGCCTTTTCCTCGGCGGACTTGCGCTCCTGCTCGAGGCGGGTCTTCAGCTCGGTGTGCTCAAGGCGCAGGTCGAGCACCTCCTTGGCGGCCTGCTCGTGCTCGGTGACGGCGCGGGCGTGCTGGGCCTCGAGCCGGCCGGCCTGGCGGTCCTGCTGGTGCAGGCGCTCGCGCAGCGTGTTGTGACGGGCGCGGGCGACGAGGAAGGTGATCAGCCAGCCGACGAGCAGGCCGGCCGCCGCAGCGATGATCCAGGGGAGGTGGGGTTCGAGTTCGGGAGGCATTGTGACTTGCGGTGCGCCCGGACCGATCCATCGTGGGTGCGAGGCGGCGCACGACTCGGAGTTATCCGGCGCCCGCCCGGAAAAGCAAACCAATCTGAACCAATGGCACATACCCTCCCAGAACTCGGCTACGCCTACGACGCGCTCGAACCCCACATCGATGCGCGGACGATGGAAATCCACCACACCAAGCACCACAACACCTACGTCACCAAGCTGAACGGTGCGCTCGAGGGCAGCGGCCTCGAGGACAAGAAGATCTGCGAGCTCATCGGCGACCTCTCCGCCGTCCCGGAAAACATCCGCACGGCCGTGCGCAACAACGGCGGCGGCCACGCCAACCACAGCTTCTTCTGGGAGGTGATCTCGCCCGGCGGCGCCTCGGCCCCCTCCGGTGACCTCGCCGCCGCGATCGATGCCGCCTTCGGCTCCTTCGACGCCTTCAAGGAGGCCTTCGCCGACGCCGGCGCCGGCCGCTTCGGCTCCGGCTGGGCCTGGCTGGTCAAGAAGGACGACGGCAGCGTCGCGGTCTGCTCGACCGCCAACCAGGACAGCCCCTGCATGGGCGATGCCGTCGCCGGCTGCTCCGGCAAGCCGGTCATCGGCCTCGACGTCTGGGAGCACGCCTACTACCTCAACTACCAGAACCGCCGTCCCGACTACATCGCCGCGTTCTGGAACGTGGTGAACTGGGACGTCGCCGCGAAGAACTTCGCGGGCTGAGCGTGGAGAGCGGGTTTGCAACCCGCCTCATCTCGTTGAAAAGGGCGGCCACGACGGCCGCCCTTTTCCTTGGGGTGCGGGCGGCTACACCTCGACCGCGTTCTGCTGGCGGGCGATGTCGTTCATCGTGATCCAGCCCAGCAGGTGGCGGGCATCGCTGGTGCTGACCACCGGCACCTGCTGGAAGTCGCGCGCGATCATCCGGTTGGCGGCGTCGCGGATCGGCGTGTCGGAGGTCACCGAGAGCAGCTGCTGGCCGTCGAGCAGGCTGCCGACGCTGTCCTCCGGCGGGTGCTCGGCGAGCTCGTGGCGGGTGATCACGCCGGCCAGCCGGCCGTCGCCGTCCAGCACCGGGTAGGCGTGGTAGCGCTTGCTCTCGCGGTGGATCCGCTTGAGCGCCCCGCCCAGCGCCTCGTCGCTGCGCAGCGTGAACACGTCCTGGGTCATGATCGCCTGCACCGGCAGCTTGCGGTAGTCGGCCGCACCCCGGTAGGCCGGCATCAAGCGCAGCGTCACCCCGTCCTGCAGCAGCAGCGCGTTGTAGATGCTCACCGGCTGGAGGCCCCGGGCGATCTGCCAGGCGATCATGTTGCCCGCCATCAGCGGCAGGATCAGCGAGTAGTTGCCGGTCATCTCGAAGATGATGATCAGCGAGGTGAAGGGACAGCGCACCACCGCGGCGAACATCGCCCCCATGCCGAGCAGGACGCAGCCGCCGATCACCTTGCGGTCGTGCGGGAAGGCCGGGATCCAGTCGCCGATGTGGTGCAGCTCGGCCAGCCCCGCCCCCATCAGCGCCCCGAGCATGCCGCCCAGGAAGAGGGTGGGGGAGAACAGCCCGCCCGAGCCGCCGCTGGCGTAGTTGACCACCACGGCGATGAACTTGAAGACGAACAGCACGCCGACGATCTGCAGCGCCAGCTGGTTCTCGAACACCCCCTCGAGGCTGTCGTAGCCGATGCTGAACACCGAGCTGCGGGCGTCGCCGAGCTGCTGGGTGATGAAGTAGCCGCCGACGCCGAGCACCCCGCAGGCGAGCCCGCCGCTGGCCGGCTGGAGCCACGCCGGCAGCAGCTTCCGGTGCCGGAACCATCCGCGCAGGTTGAGGGTGCCGCGGACGAAGAGGTGGCCGACCAGGCCGGCCGCCACGCCGAGCGGCAGCGCGACCAGCATCCACGCCGAGGTCTTGTAGTCCTCCGCCAGCTGCGCCGCGATCACCGGGTGCTCGCCGAGGATCGTGCGCGACACCGCGGCGGCGATCACCACCGCGACCACCATCCCGCCGAGCGCCTTCATGGAGAAGTTGTCGAGCAGCTCCTCGAAGACGAAGGTCAGCGCCGAGAGCGGCGCGTTGAAGGCGGCGGCGATGCCGGCGGCCATGCCGACGGGGAGCATCGACTGCACCCGCGCCGCGTCGCGGAAGGCCCAGCGGCCGATCCGCGAGGCGATCGCCGCGCTGATGTGGACCGTCGGACCCTCGCGGCCGAGGCTGTTGCCGAGGCCGACGTAGAGGCTGCCGAGGACGAAGCGCCAGATCCCGGCGTGGGCCGAGACCTTGCCACCCTTGTTGTAGTAGGCCGCCTTGGTCTGCGGGATGCCCGAGCCGGCGGCGGTGGGGGCGAAAAAGCGCACCCCGATGCCGACCGCGAGCCCGGCCAGGGTCGGCGCGGCGATCAGGATGGCACTGAAGGCCAACGGGTCGCGACCCTCGGCCTCGTGCCACAACCAGTGGAACAGGAAGTGGATCGCCAGGTGGAAGGCCACCGCCGCGAGGCCGCACAGCAGGCCGACGAAGACGCACAGGACGAGGAAGCGCTGGTTGTCGCTCCAGCGTGCCCGCATCCAGTCGGGCAGGGTTCGCCGGGGGGACTCGTCGCTCATCGTGGCGGCGGCGTTACCACGGTCTGGCGCCATTGCCCAGAGGGGAGCGGGACGGAGTTTGGAATCAGGCGTCCCGGTGGCCCCCGACCGTGGATCCCGGACATTGCGGCTCCGCCGGCCTTTCGCTAGGTTCACCGCGTGAACCCGCACGACCATCCCACGGCCCTCAGGGACCTCCAGGAGTCGATCTACCGGGAGAAGGTCCTGCGCGCCCGCGCGATGACGCCGGAGGAGCGGCTCGACAGCATCTGGGACCTGTCCGACATGCAGTTCGAACTCATGCTGGCCGGGGCCCTCGACCGCATCGACTCCAGCGACCGCTCCGCGGGATGGGAGGAGGTCCGCCGCGGTCTCGATCGCCTGGAGCGGGCCCGCGACCACCGCTTCTACAGCAGCTCCCGCCCCGCCGCATGAAGCTCTCCGACCTGGCGTCGACCATCTTTGAAACCGCGGATCAGCTCGGGGTCGAACACATGGCGGTCGGCGCCATCGCAGCCGCCACCTACGGGATTCCCCGCGCCACCAAGGACGTGGATCTGCTCGTTTCGATCGATCCGGCGAAGGGCATCACCCAGTTGATGCAAGGCCTGGAAACCTGGATCAAGTTCGACGGCCAGGCGCAGTTCGACACCATCACCTGGGGACGTCGGCACGTCGGGACTTCCAGGAAAGCCCCACCCTACAAGGTCGAGCTGTTCGAGATGTTCGACGACCCCTTCGTTCACTCGGAGTTCTCCCGCAAGGTCCGCAAGTTCGTGCCTTTGCTCTCCCGCGAGATCTGGCTGCCCACCGCCGAGGACGTGATCGTGCAGAAGCTCCGCTGGGGCCGGCCGAAGGACCTCGAGGACGCCCGCGACGTGACCGCCGTCCAGGGAGCGGAAACCCTCGACACCGGCTACATCGAGCACTGGTGCGGCGAACATGGCACCAGCGCCCGCTGGACCGCGCTCCTCGACAGCCTGCCGCCGCTGTGAGGCGGGGTTCGGGGTGACCCCCGGCGGGGCATGGTGGCTGTGAACAAGCTGCGAACAGTTGCGAGCATCCGCCTCCTTCTTGCCCTCGGGCCGGCGCGGCCCCAGAGTCCTCCAGCCCGATGTCCGACTCCTTCGTCCACCTCCACCTGCACACCGAGTACTCGCTGCTCGACGGCATGGCGCGCTGCAAGCAGGTGGCCGCCCGGGCCAAGGAGCTGGGCATGCCGGCGGTGGCGATGACCGACCACGGCAACCTCTACGGCGCGATCGCCTTCTACCAGGCCTGCCGCGCCGCCGAGGTGAAGCCGATCCTCGGCTGCGAGATCTACCTCGCCCCCGCCAGCCAGGCCGACAAGAAGGACATTCCCGGCCGCAAGCGCGCGACCCACATGACCCTGCTGGCCGAGAACAACACCGGCTGGGACAACCTCTCGAAGCTGGTCTCCCACGGCCACCTCGACGGCCTCTACTACGGCAAGCCGCGGGTCGATCGCGAACTGCTGCGGCGGTTCTCCGAGGGCATCATCTGCCTGACCGGCTGCATCTCCGGCCCGGTCAACGAGTGGCTCCTCGCCGGCCAGGAGGACAAGGCCCGCGAGACCCTCGCCGAGTTGGTCGACATCTACGGCCGGGAAAACACCTACGTCGAGGTCCACGACCACGCGCTCGAGTCGCAGCGCAAGGTCCGCCCCGGCCTCGAGAAGCTCGCCGGCGAGTTCGGCCTCAAGATGGTCGCCGCCAACGACGTCCACTTCATCCACCGCGACGACCACGAGGCGCACGACGTGATGATCTGCATCGGCACCGGCAAGCTGCTGATCGACGAGAACCGCATGCGCTACACCCCGGAGGTGTACTTCAAGACCGCGGAGGAGATGCGCGAGCTCTTCGCCGAGCTGCCGCAGGCCTGCGACGCCACCCTCGAGATCGCCGAGCGCTGCGAGGTCGAGCTCACCCTCGACCCGACCAGCTCCGAGAAGTACCCGCAGTTCGAGTCGCCCGACGGCTCGCCGCGCGACGAGTACTTCCGCAGGGTCTGCTTCGAGGGCCTCGAGCAGCGCTACGGCAGGGAGAAGGCCGCCGACCCCGAGCTGTGCAGGCGGCTCGACTACGAGATCGACACGATCAACCAGCTCGGGTTCGCGTCGTACTTCCTGATCACCGCCGACTTCATCAACTGGGCCAAGGACAACGGCATCCGGGTGGGCCCCGGCCGCGGCTCGGCGGCGGGATCGCTGGTGGCCTACACGATGGGCATCACCGACATCTGCCCGATGCGCTTCGGCCTGCTGTTCGAGCGCTTCCTCAACCCCGAGCGGATCAGTCCGCCGGACGTCGACATCGACTTCTGCCAGAGCCGCCGCCCCGAGGTGATCGACTACGTCCGCCGTAAATACGGTGAACGTAGTGTGTCCCACATCATCACTTACGGCACGCTCGGCGCCAAGAGCGTGATCCGCGACGTGTCGCGGGTCATGGGGGTGAGCTACGGCGAGGCCGACCGCATCGCCAAGATGATCGAGGCCAGGCCCGGCGTGACCCTGAAGGGCGAGTGGGACGCCAAGCCGGAGCTGCGCGAGCTGATCGAGAGCTCGTCGACCTACCAGGAGCTCTGGGATTACGCGCTGAAGCTCGAGGGCCTGACCCGCAACGTCGGCGTCCACGCCGCGGGCGTGGTGATCGGCGACCGCCCGCTCGACGACCACGTGCCGCTGACCCGCGGCAACGAGGGCGAGGTGGTGACCCAGTACGACATGAGCGCGATCACCGAGGTCGGCCTGCTGAAGATGGACTTCCTCGGCCTGAAGAACCTCACGGTGATCCAGGACGCGGTCGACCACATCCACGCCCACACGCCGGACTTCGACATCTACACGATCTCGCTCGACGACCGGAACACCTTCGAGATCCTCAACCGCGGCGAAACGATGGGCGTGTTCCAGCTCGAGTCCGGCGGGATGGTCGAGACCTGCCGCAAGTACGGCATCGAGAAGATCGAGGACATCATCGACCTCCTCGCGCTCTACCGCCCGGGGGCGATGCAGTTCATCGACCAGATGATCGAGGTGAAGCGCGGCAGGAAGCCCTTCTACGAGCACCCGCTGCTCGAGGAGGTCTGCGGCGAGACCTACGGGGTGATGATCTACCAGGAGCAGGTCCAGAACGCCGCCAAGAAGCTCGCCGGCTACACCCTCGGCGGCGCCGACCTGCTGCGCCGCGCGATGGGCAAGAAGAAGCAGTCCGAGATGGACAAGCAGCGGCGGACCTTCGTCGAGGGCTGCAAGAAGACCAACGACATCGACGAGAAGCTGGCCAACGCGATCTTCGACAAGATCGCGATGTTCGCCGGCTACGGCTTCAACAAGTCGCACTCGGCCTGCTACGGCCACATCTCCTACTGGACCGCCTACCTGAAGGCGAACTTCCCGGTCGAGTTCATGTGCGGCCTGCTCTCGAACGAGATCCACAACACCGACAAGATCGGCGTCTTCGTGGCGGAGTGCCACCGGATGAAGATCGAGATCCTGCCGCCCGACCTGAACCGCTCGCGGCTGCGCTTCGCGCCGGAGCGGACGCCGTCGGGGGCGATGGCGATCCGCTACGGGCTGGCGGCGATCAAGAACGTCGGCGGCGCGGCGATGGCCCAGGCGATCGAGGAGCGCGAGGCGAACGGCGAGTTCGCCGGCATCGAGGACTTCGCCGACCGGCTCGACTCGAAGGTCGTCAACAAGCGCATCCTCGAGAACCTGGTCAAGGCCGGGGCGCTCGACTGGACCGGCGAGTCGCGCGCGCAGATGTTCGCCCGGCTTGAGCAGGTGGTGGCGAGCGCCTCCTCGGCGCAGCGCGACCGCGCGGCCGGTCAGGCGGCGCTGTTCGACACGATGGACTTCAGCGCTGGCGGCGGTGGCGGAGCGGCCGTGGCCACCGCGCAGGCCGAGGTCGTGGAGTGGAGCAAGGACGAGCGGCTGGTGATGGAGAAGGAGCTCCTCGGCTTCTACGTCACCGGTCATCCGCTCGACAATTTCCGCGGCATCCTCGACAGCGACCGCTACTGCAAGCTCGGCCTGGTGGACGAGATCGAGCTGGGCAACCCGCGCGAGCGCCACCCCTTCGCCGGCATGATCCGTAGCCTGGAGGCGAAGACGACCAAGGCGGGCAAGCCCTTCGGGGTGATGGTGGTCGAGGACTTCACCGGCTCGCACGAGGTGGTGATGTGGGGCGAGACCTTCGTGCCGGCGCGCGACGCTGGGGTGCTCGCGCCGGGCAAGGTGATCCGCTTCAAGGCGGCGATCCAGATCGACGACCGCACCGACTCGCGGCGCCTCACCGGCTACGAGCTCAGTGAGTTGAAGCGCCGCGGCAAGGGGGCGAGCTCGAAATTCGTCGAGCTGACGCTGTGGCCGGCGCGCCACTCGGAGCGCGACCTCGAGGAGATCCGCGAGGTCCTCGGTGCCCACCCCGGCAAGACGCCGGTGCTGATCCACTTCCAGAACTCGGCCGGCAAGCGGGCGAGCATCGAGCTCGGCGAGGGCTACCGCGTGAGGCGCGGCGAGAAGCTCGAGGCCGCGCTGGACCGGTGGATGGATGGTTAGGGGGGGGGGTGTCGTGGGGTGTGTGGGGGGTCCGGACCGGCTGGAAAGTACCGCCAAGGCAACCAAGCGGCTGTGGAGAGCTGGCGGAGAGCGAGAGATAGGACCCATGGGACCTATAGGACCTATGGGAGCATCTCCAAGGCTCCGCAGTCTCGGCCCCTGCGCTGGGAAGATGGACGGGTCGCGAGCTTGCCGTCCGGCGGCGATCCTCCCTCAAGGGTGAGGCGCAGCTTCACGCCATATAGGTCCCATAGGTCCTATAGGTCTTATGCCCTGTGCTCCGCATTCTCTCACAGCCGCTTGGCTGCCCAACCAGCGCTTCTCAGCCGGTCCGGACCGCCAACACGCCCCACGACACCAGCACTCTCCAGTCGCTCATTGCCCAACCAGCGCTTTCCAGCCGGTCCGCACCGCCAACCCGCCCCTCACTCCCCCGCCTTGCTTCTTCCTTCCCCAAGGGTCCCCGCCGTGGCACAAATCCCCACGATCACGCGAAAACGGGGGTTTGTTCATTTTGAATTGAACAATACCGGCAAAACCCCTATCGCCGCGCTTGTGCGACCGGCTCCAGACACTGATCCCCCGGCCCAGCGAGCCCTGAATTCCCTGGAAACCCGGGTGATTGAGGTCTTCGTCGACGGGGTCAAGGTGCTCGGCCTGCCGCGCTCGATCGGCGAAATCTACGGCCTGCTGTTCATTTCACCCGAGCCGCAGTCGCTCGACGACCTCGTCCACCGACTTGGCATCAGCAAGGGTTCGGCCAGTCAGGGCCTGCGGACGCTCAAGGAGTTGGGCGCGGTCAAGGACACCAGCGGCAGCGTCAGCCGGCGGACCTACTACCAGGCCGACATCGAGCTCAAGCGGCTGGTCGGCGGCTTCATCCGCGAACAGCTGAGGCCGCACCTCGAAAGCGGCCAGCTCAAGGTCGGGCGCCTGGTCGAGGCGGTGAGCGAGCAGGACGACCCCGAGATGCAGCAGTTCTACGACGAGCGAATCGAGCGGCTCGAGTTCTGGATGCGCCGCGGCCGGCAGGTGCTTCCGATTGTGCAAAAAGTTTTGGGTCAATGAGTTGCGATGCGGAAACAGATTGGCTTTGGTACTGCGTCAAGACGCAGACCAAGCGCGAGCACATCGCCGCCGAGCACCTCCGGACCCTCGAGGGCGTCGAGGTCTTCTGCCCCCGCCTGCGCTACCGCAAGGCGACCCGCCGCGGCAAGATCTGGTGGGTCGAGGCGCTGTTTCCCGGCTACCTGCTGGCGCGCTTCGACCTGGTCGAGAGCGAGCGCGCGGTGACCTACACCCAGGGCGTCCGCGGCCTGGTCCGCTTCGGCAGGGAGGTCCCGCCGGTGCCCGAAGGCTTCGTCGCCGCCCTGCGCCACGAGGTCGCTCAGCAGGATGGCGAAACCGGCGCGGAAGCCGACACCCTGACGGTGCAGACCAGCGTCGCCGCCGGCGAGGACATCGAGGTCGCCACCGGCCCGCTCAGCGGCTTCCAGGGCCAGGTCGTCGAGGTCCTTCCCGGCAAGGAGCGGGTCAAGGTCCTGCTCGACTTCCTCGGCCAGCCCCAGGTCGTCGAAGTCGACCTGTTTTCCCTCCTCCTGCCCCGCAAACCCCTGCCCTGACCCGTGCCGAATTCCACTGAGTTCAGTTTTTCCTGAACCTCTCACCGAGCCTCCCTTCGAACTTCTCTTCCCAAGCCTCTTTCCCGCCCCCCCCCAAGCCTCTTCTCCTGACCCCCATCCCCGGCTGCCCGTGCAGCCGACCCGCGGCCCCCGATGGGAACCGCATCCTCCAACGCCCGGAACCACCCGCTGGTCCTGCCCCGCCACCCGGCAGCCGACCAGGGGCGGCAGCGTGCCCGGATTTCCCTCCGGCCCGCGGCCCGAGCCGGGCTCCAGTTCTCATGACCTTCCGCACATCCATCGAATCCAGGCAGGCCAAGGTCGGGGTCGTCGGCCTCGGCTACGTCGGCCTGCCGCTGATCCTCGCCTACGCCCGCGCCGGCCACCCGGCGCTCGGCTTCGACATCGACCCCGCCAAGCCCGAGGCGCTGCTCGCCGGACGGAGCTACATCAAGCACATCCCCACCGACCAGGTCGCCGAGGCCAGCGACTCCGGCATGCTCGACGCGACCACCGACTTCAGCCGCGCCGGCGAGTGCGATGCCCTGGTCCTCTGCGTGCCGACCCCGCTCGACGAGCACTTCGAGCCCGACCTCGGCTACGTGATCTCGACGATCGAGGCGCTGGTCCCGCACCTTCGCAAGGGCCAGGTGATCAGCCTCGAGAGCACCACCTACCCGGGCACCACCGACGAGGAGCTGGTGACGCGGGTCGAGGCGGCCGGCTTCACCGTCGGCAAGGACATCCACGTCGTCTATTCCCCCGAGCGCGAGGACCCGGGCAACCCGGACTTCGCCGCCACCAACATCCCCAAGGTCGTCGGCGGCGCCACCCCGGCCTGCCTCGACGCCGGCGTCGCCCTCTACGGCGCGGTCTTCGACGAGGTCGTGCCGGTGAGCTCCTGCAAGGTCGCCGAGCTGACCAAGCTGCTCGAGAACATCTACCGCGCCGTCAACATCGGCCTCGTCAACGAGCTCAAGGTCGCCGCCGACCGGATGGGGATCGACATCTGGGAGGTGATCCGCGCGGCCTCCACCAAGCCCTTCGGCTTCAAGCCCTTCTACCCGGGGCCCGGCCTCGGCGGCCACTGCATCCCGATCGACCCCTTCTACCTGACCTGGAAGGCCCGCGAGTATGGCGTCCACACCCGCTTCATCGAGCTGGCCGGGGAGGTCAACCGGGCGATGCCCGATTACGTCATCCATCGTACAATGGAGGCCCTCAACTCGCGCGGCAAGGCGGTCAAGGGCAGCCGGGTCCTGGTCATGGGGCTCGCCTACAAGGCGGACGTCGACGACATGCGCGAGTCGCCGACCTTCGCCCTGATGGACGGGCTCACGCGGCTCGGCGCGGAGGTCTCCTACCACGACCCCCACGTCCCCGAGGTGGGCCCGACCCGCGAGCACATGGAGTGGGCCGGAACGCGCTCCGCGGAGTGGCGCGAGGCGGTCGTTCGCGCCGCCGACTGCGTCCTGATCGCCACCCACCACCAGGCCTTCGACCTCGACGAGCTCGCCCAGTGGGCCGACCTGATCGTCGACACCCGCAATGCCATGGCCGCCACCGGCACCCGCGACGGCCAGGTGGTCAAGGCGTAGGGCAGTGAGCAGTGAGCAGTGAGCAGTGAGCAGTGAGCAGTGAGCAGTGAGCAGTGAGCAGTGAGCAGTGAGCAGTGAGCAGTGAGCAGTGAGCAGTGAGCAGTGAGCAGTGAGCAAGTTTCAGCGCCCATTCACATTGTTCAATGTCGAGCCGTTTTTCGTCATGACAGCTCAGTGCTCGAGTTGCCTGCAGGTTCCGGGATTCTAGCCACTGATCACTGCTCACTCGGCACTGACCCCGCAGCTCACCCGCCCGCTTCCCACCCCCACGCCACCGCCACTCCGCAAACGCACCTCCTTGACATGAAACGCATCTTCATCGCCGGTCACAAGGGAATGGTCGGATCCGCGCTGGTCCGCGAGGCCGGACGTCGCGGTGGCTACGAGACGATCACTGCGGGCCGCGGGCGCGTCGACCTGTGCGACCAGGCCGGGACCTTCCGCTTCCTCGCCGAAGAGAAGCCCGACATCGTCGTCATCGCCGCCGCCAAGGTCGGCGGCATCCACGCCAACTCGACCTACCCCGCGGACTTCATCTACGAGAACCTCGCGATCGCCGCCAACTGCGTCGAGGGCTGCCGCCAGGCCGGCGTCGGACGGGTGCTTTTCCTCGGCTCGTCGTGCATCTACCCCAAGATGGCGCCGCAGCCGATGCCCGAGGACTGTCTGCTGACCAGCCCGCTCGAGCCCACCAACGAGGCCTACGCCATCGCCAAGATCGCCGGGCTCAAGCTGTGCCAGCACTACCGCGCGCAGCACCGCCTGCTCTACCACTCGGCGATGCCGACCAACCTCTACGGCCCGGGCGACAACTACCACGCCGTCAACTCGCACGTGATCCCGGCGCTGATCCGGCGCTTCCACGAGGCGAAGGAGGCCGGCGCCGCCGAGGTGACCATCTGGGGCACCGGCACCCCGCGCCGCGAGTTCCTCCACACCAGCGACCTGGCCGCCGCCTGCTTCCACCTGCTCGAGCTCGAGGACCCGCCGGACTGGGTCAATGTCGGCGTGGGCGAGGACGTCACCATCCTCGAGCTGGCCCGGCTCATCGCCGGGACCGTCGGCTTCGCGGGCGAGATCCGCACCGACCCCGACAAGCCCGACGGAACCCCGCGCAAGCTCCTCGACATCTCGCGCATCCGCGAAACCGGCTGGTCTCCCGCGATCGCGTTGGAGACGGGACTCGCCGAAGCCTACCAGGACTTTCTCGCCTCGCTCGAATCCGGCGCCGCACGGCTGTAGCCGGCTTCGCCGGAGTGCCAAGTGATCAGTGATCAGTGATCAGAAGTGAATGGTTCCAGGCCGTCCTGCACGATACACCGAGCTCTTGCCAAAGAGAGTTCTTCACACATCAAACCTCCCTCGTTCCCAACCAACGTCCGTGAGCGAATCACTGATCACTGATCACTGATCACTCGGCACTGCGGCGCAGCCGCCATCCACCATGAAAAAAGCACTCATCACCGGCATCACGGGCCAGGACGGTTCGTACCTTGCCGAGTTCCTCCTCGAAAAGGGCTACGAGGTTCACGGCATCAAGCGCCGCGCCTCGCTGTTCAACACCGAGCGCGTCGACCACATCTACGAGGACCCGCACGTCGAGCACGCCCGCTTCAAGCTGCACTACGGCGACCTCACCGACACTTCGAACCTGACCCGCATCCTCAGCGAGGTGAGGCCCGACGAGGTCTACAACCTCGGCGCCCAGTCGCACGTGGCGGTTTCCTTCGAGTCGCCCGAGTACACCGCCGACGTCGACGCGATCGGCGCCCTGCGCCTGCTGGAGGCGATCCGTTTCCTCGGCCTCGAGAAGACCACGCGCTACTACCAGGCCTCGACCTCCGAGCTCTACGGCCTCGTCCAGGAGATCCCGCAGAGGGAGTCCACGCCCTTCTACCCGCGCTCGCCCTACGCGGTGGCCAAGCTCTACGCCTACTGGATCACGGTGAACTACCGCGAGTCGTACGGCCTCTACGCCTGCAACGGCATCCTCTTCAACCACGAGTCGCCGCGCCGCGGCGAGACCTTCGTGACCCGCAAGATCACCCGCGCGATCGCCAACATCGCCCAGGGCCTCGAACCCTGCCTCTACCTCGGCAACATGGACGCCCTGCGCGACTGGGGCCATGCCAGGGACTACGTCCGGATGCAGTGGATGATGCTCCAGCAGGAGCAGGCCGAGGACTTCGTGATCGCCACCGGCAAGCAAATCTCGGTGCGCGAGTTCGTGCGCATGTCGGCGCATGAGGCCGGCATCGAGCTCGAGTTCAGCGGCGAGGGCGTCGACGAGATCGCCACGGTCACCCAGGTCAACGGCGACGATGCCCCGGCGGTGAAGGTCGGCGACGTGATCGTCCGCGTCGACCCGCGCTACTTCCGCCCGGCCGAGGTCGAGACCCTCCTCGGCGATCCCGCCAAGGCCAAGGACAAGCTCGGCTGGGTGCCGGAGATCACGGTCGAGGAAATGTGCGCCGAGATGGTCGCCGCCGACCTCGACAAGGCCAAGCGCCACGCCCTCCTCAAGGCCCACGGCCACCAGGTGTCCGTCGCCAAGGAATGAGGGAGTGGCTCCTTGCAGGAGCCATGGCCATGGATCGGCGGCTTCCAGCCGCGTCGACAAGTCAATCAGGGCACCCGCAGGGCGCCGCTCCCCTCCATGGCGCTCGAAGCGCGCCACTCCCATGACCCGAATCTTCGTCAGCGGCTGCTACGACATCCTGCACGGCGGCCACCTGCAGTTCTTCGAGGAGGCGCGCGCGCTCGGCGACCACCTCACGGTGTCCTTCGCCTCCGAGGAGGTCCTGTGGATCCACAAGCGCCGACGGCCGTCGATTCCCGACGAGCACAAGAAGGCGATGCTCGAGGGGATGGCGGTGGTCGACGACGTGGTCATCGGCGACGGCCACGACGAGGGCCTCGACTTCAGGGAGCACTTCCTGCGCATCCGGCCGGACGTGCTGGCGGTCACCGAGGACGACCAGTATGCCGGGCTGAAGCGCGACCTGTGCGAGCAGGTCGGTGCCCGCTACGTGGTGCTGCCCAAGACCCCGCCGCGCTTCGCGCCGGTGTCGACCACGTCGATCATCCGCTGGGTCCAGGCGCCGACCGAGGCGCCGCTGCGGGTCGACTTCGCCGGCGGCTGGCTCGACGTGCCGCGCTTCGCGCGCAACGGCGCCTTCATCGTCAACCTGGCGGTCTCCCCGCTCGTCTCGCTGCGCGACTGGCCCTACGAGAAGCAGTCCGGTCTCGGTGGCAGCGGGGCCTGGGCCCTGCTCAATGGCAGGTGCGGGATCGAGTCGGAGATCGACCTCGGCGTCGGCTGGCAGGACCCCGCGGTGATCCGCGAGACCGGCCTCTGTGTCTGGCGCTCCGGCCCGCGCCCGGTGCTCGACTTCAAGCGCAACGGCGACTTCCTCCGCGGCCGGCTCGCGATCCTCTGGACCGGGGCGCCGCACGACACCCCCGGGGTCGTCGACCTGCCGCGCGACTACGACCGCATCGAGCAGTCGGGCGCGCTGGCCCGCGAGGCGGTGCTCGCCGCCGACCCCGGCCAGCTCGCCGCGGCGATCGACATTTACCACGCGACCCAGCTCGACGAAGGCATGGACCCATTGCCGGAAATCCCCGGCACCCTGGCGCGCAAGTACTGCGGTGGCGGCTACGGTGGATACGCGCTCTACCTCTTCGAGGACGAGCCCGCCCGCTCGGCGGCGCTCGCCCGCCACGACCAGCTCCGCCCCGTCGAACCCCATTGTCGTTAGCGCCGCATCCTCGAAGCCCACGGTCGGCTGCTGAAAGGAAAAGCTGAAACGCTGAAGAGCTGAAAAGCTGAAAGCGAAAAAGGCGCGGCCGACGACTTTTCAGCGTTTCAGGATTTCAGCTTCTCAGCTTTTGAAGAAGGTTTCCATCATCGGCCTGCCGCTCGCCTGCACCGACTACGCCGGCGCGGTCGAGTGGGTGCTAGAGCGGGCCGCCGAGGGCAGGGAGGCGGTGGCGGTCGAGGCCGCCAACACCCACGTCGCCGCCCTCAACCGCCACGACGCCGAGTTCGCCGAGACCATCCGGCGCTTCGACCTGGTCGTCCCCGACGGCATGCCGCTGGTCTGGTCGATGAACCGCCGCCTCGCCGGCGCCGAGCGCCTCACCGACCGGGTTTACGGGCCGACCCTGATGCTCGAGGCGATCCGCGCGACCGAGGGCCGCGGCGAGTTCCGTCACTTCCTCCTCGGAGGCAAGGACACCACCCTCGACAAGCTGCGCGAGAACTTCGGCCGCGACTTCCCCGGCACCACCATTGCCGACAGCTACTCGCCGCCCTTCGGCGAGTGGCCGGAGGGCGAGTTCGAGCGGATCTGCGGGCGGATCCGCGAGTCCCGCGCCAACCTCGTCTGGGTCGGCCTCGGCTGCCCCAAGCAGGAGCACTGGATCGCCCGCCACAAGGACCGCCTGCCACCGGCGGTCTACTTCGGCATCGGCGCCGCCTTCGCCTTCCACGCCGGCGAGGTCTCCCAGGCGCCCGCCTTTCTCCAGCGCAACGGCCTCGAATGGGCCTACCGGATCGCCGCCGAACCCCGCCGCCTCTTCAAGCGCTATTTCGTGCACAACAGCCTGTTCCTGTGGTACAGTCTCATCGACCGCCAACCCCCAAGCACCGACCACTAGCCACTAGCCACTAGCCACTGGTCACTAGTCACTAGTCACTCTCCCACCATGTCCGCCACCAACATCACTCCCCACAAGACCCTCTCGCGTTTCGCCAAGGAGACCCTCCTCGGCCAGAAGGGCACGGTTCTCTGGATGTGCGGCCTGTCCGGCTCGGGCAAGTCGACCATCGCCGGCGCGATCGAGCAGGTGCTTCACGACAAGGGCCGCTTCACGATCCGGCTCGACGGCGACAACCTGCGCACCGGGCTCAACAGCAACCTCGGCTTCAGCGACGACGAGCGCCTCGAGAACATCCGCCGCACCGCCGAGCTCGCCAAGGTGCTCGCCGAGAACGGGGTCATCGCCATCTGCTCGCTGATCACCCCGCGCGGCGAGCTCCGCGACCTGGCCCGCGGCATCCTCGGCACCGACTTCAACGAAATCTACGTCAAGGCCTCCTACGCCACCTGTGAGGCCCGCGACCCCAAGGGCCTCTACAAGAAGGTCGCCGAGGGCAAGGTCCCGAGCTTCACCGGCCGCGACAGCGCCTTCGAGGAACCCCAGGACCCCGCGCTGACCATCGACACCGAGAAGCTCAGCGTCGAGGACGCCGCCTTCGAACTCCTCGAGTTCCTCCGCGGCAAGGGCATCGCGCTGTAGGAGCGGAGAGCTTGGAGCTTAGAGCGTAGAGCTCGTAGTCTGCTCTCCGCTCTCCGCTCTCTGCTCTCTGCTCTCTGCTCTCTGCTCTCTGCTCTCTGCTCTCTGCTCTCCGCTCTCCGCTCTCCGCTCTCCGCTCTCCGCTCTCCGCTCTCCGCCCCGGCAGGGGCGTAGGCGGCCCTCTCTCCCCTGACAACCACGATCTAACCGGTTAAGGCTTGCCCCTGACCCCGTTTTCCGCTTATCTCCGCGCCCGCTGTCGGCAACGACCAGCGGGATTCCCGCTCCGTTCCACCACCCTCCCCCCCAGCAGACATGCCTGATTACAACCTGTCCCACCTCGACCAGCTCGAGGCCGAGGCCATCTTCATCCTGCGCGAGACCGCAGCCCAGTTCCAGAACCCGGGACTGCTGTTCTCGGCCGGCAAGGACTCGATCGTGATGGCCTGGCTCGCCCGCAAGGCCTTCCACCCGGCCCGACTTCCGTTCCCGCTGGTCCACATCGACACCGGCCACAATTTCCCGGAGACCATCGAGTACCGCGACAAGTTCGCGGAGGAAATCGGTGCCCGCCTGGTGATCGGCTCGGTCCAGAAATCGATCGACGACGGCCGCGTCGCCGAGGAAACCGGCGCCAACGCCTCGCGCAACCGCCTGCAGACGACCACCCTGCTCGACACCATCGAGGAGCAGCGCTTCGACGGCGTCCTCGGCGGTGGCCGCCGCGACGAGGAGAAGGCCCGCGCCAAGGAGCGCTTCTTCTCCCACCGCGACGACTTCGGCCAGTGGGACCCGAAGAACCAGCGCCCCGAGCTGTGGAACCTCTTCAACGGCCGCAAGCACGAGGGCGAGCACTTCCGCGTCTTCCCGCTGTCCAACTTCACCGAGATGGACGTGTGGATGTACATGAAGCGCGAGGGCATCGTCCTCCCCAGCCTCTACTACGCCCACGAGCGCGAGGTCATCAACCGCAACGGCACCATCCTCGCCGTCGGCGAGTTCGTCGAACCGCGCGAGGGCGAGAAGGTCGAGACCAAGCGCATCCGCTTCCGCACCATGGGCGACGCCACCATCACCGGTGCCGTCGAGTCCGACGCCGACACCATGGACAAGATCATCGACGAGGTCGCCGCCGCCCGCCAGACCGAGCGCGGCAACCGCGCCGACGACAAGCGCTCCGAGACCTCGATGGAGGACCGGAAAAAAGAAGGCTACTTCTGAACCCACCGAGCCCGCCTCCGGCGGGAGTGCCGAGTGGAAAGCAAAAAGTAAAAAGTGACCCTGGGCCGCACCTCGGCGGCCTCATCAGCCTCAACCGGAAGACCGCGCCCAGCCCCGACCGCTGCGAGCCTTTCCCAACCCGCCGGCCACCGAGCACTTTTTACTTTCTACTTTTTACTCGGCACTAAAACACCGCCGAACCAAGCAAACCACTCTCCACCCAGCCACCCCGAACTCCCCCCCAACCCGCCGAGGCACAACCACTGATCACCGATCACGGCTCACTCGGCACTTCAGCCATGGACCTCCTCCGATTCACCACCGCCGGCTCCGTCGATGACGGCAAGTCCACCCTGATCGGCCGCCTCCTCTACGACTCGAAGTCGATCTTCGAGGACCAGCTCGAGGCCGTCGAGGAAAGCTCGCGCCGCCGCGGCGACGAACACGTCAACCTCGCCCTCCTCACCGACGGCCTCAAGGCCGAGCGCGAGCAGGGGATCACGATCGACGTCGCCTACCGCTACTTCGCCACCCCGAAGCGCAAGTTCATCATCGCCGACACCCCGGGCCACATCCAGTACACCCGCAACATGGTGACCGGCGCCTCGACCGCCAACCTCGCGATCATCCTCGTCGATGCCCGCAAGGGGGTGATCGAGCAGACCAAGCGGCACAGTTTCATCGCCAACCTCCTGCGCATCCAGCACGTCGTCGTCGCCATCAACAAGATGGACCTCGTCGACTACTCCGAGGAGACCTACAACCAGATCGTCAAGGACTACCAGGAGTTCGCCTCGCGCCTCGACAACATCGTCGAGATCACGCCGATCCCGATCTCCGCCCTCAACGGCGACAACGTCGTCGACAAGTCCGACAAGACGCCCTGGTACCAGGGTCCCTCGCTGCTCTACCACCTCGAGAACGTCTACGTCGGCGGCGAGGAGAACCACGTCGACGCGCGCTTCCCGGTGCAGTGGGTGATCCGCCCGCAGAGCGACGACTGGCACGACTTCCGCGGCTACGCCGGACGGGTCGCCGGCGGGGTGTTCAAGCCGGGCGACGACATCACCGTGCTGCCCTCCGGCTTCCAGTCGAAGATCCGCGAGCTCCACACCGCCGACGGCTCCCTCGAGGAGGCCTTCGCGCCGCAGAGCATCACGCTCACGCTGCACGACGAGATCGACATCTCCCGCGGCGACATGATCGTGAAGCAGAACAACCCGCCGCAGGTCGGCCAGGACCTCGAGGCGATGATCTGCTGGTTCTCGAACAAGCCCATGCAGCACCGCGCCAAGCTGGTCATGCGCCACACCACCCGCGAGATGCAGGCGGTGGTCCGCGAGGTCCGCTACCACGTCGACATCAACACCCTCCACAAGATCGAGGGCATCGACGGCTTCGCGATGAACGACATCGGCCGCATCAAGCTGCGCACCGCCAGCCCGGTGATCTACGACAGCTACCGTCGCAACCGCCACACCGGCTCCTTCGTCCTCGTCGACCCCGGCACCAACGAGACCGTAGCCGCCGGGATGATCGTCTGAGCGCGTGTTGGGAGCGCGGCTTTGCAAGCCGCTCTCTGCTTCCGGCCCATCGCTCTTCCCGACCTTCCCGACATCGAGAAACCCGGCGGCTTGGAAAGCCGCGCTCCCCGTTACCATGAAAGGCATCATTCTCGCCGGCGGCTCCGGAACGCGCCTGCACCCGATCACGCTGGCGGCCTCGAAGCAGCTGATCCCGGTGTATGACAAGCCGATGATCTACTACCCGCTCTCGGTGCTGATGCTTGCCGGGATCAAGGAGATCCTGGTCATCTCGACGCCGCAGGACCTGCCGAACTTCGAGCGCCTGCTCGGCGACGGCTCGGACCTCGGCTGCGAGTTCAGCTACGCCGAGCAGGCCGTGCCCAACGGCCTCGCCCAGGCCTTCGTGATCGGCCGCGAGTTCATCGGCGACGACAAGGTCGCGCTGATCCTCGGCGACAACATCTTCTACGGATCCGGCTTCAGCGAGCTGGTCCGCCAGCACACCGACCCGGAGGGAGCGGTCGTCTTCGCCGCCCCGGTCAACGACCCCGAGCGCTACGGCGTGGTCGAGTTCGACGCCGACAAGAACGTCGTCTCGATCGAGGAGAAGCCGACCGCGCCGAAGTCGAACTACGCCGTCCCCGGCCTCTACTTCTACGACAACGAGGTCGTCGACATCGCCTCGACCATCGAGCCTTCCGCCCGCGGCGAGTACGAGATCACCACGGTCAACCAGATCTACCTGGAGAAGAAGAAGCTCAAGGTCGGCGTGTTCAGCCGCGGCACCGCCTGGCTCGACACCGGCACCTTCTCCTCCCTCAGCGACGCCACCACCTTCGTCCGCGTCCTCGAGGAGCGCCAGGGCGTCAAGGTCGGCTGCATCGAGGAGATCGCCTACCATTCCGGCTTCATCGACCGCGACCAGCTCCTCGTCCTCGCCGATCGCTACGCCAAGAGCGGCTACGGCGAGTACCTCCGCCGCCTGGTGTAGGGAAAGTAGCAGGTAGCAGGTAGCAGGTAGCCAGTAGCAAGGGGGTCTCGGCCGGACCGCGCGACCCCAGTCGCGCCCGAAGCCCCCCGGGCTTCCCGCCACCCCCGTATCGCCGACTGATTCGCGGGGACTCTGGGCGTTTCGGGTTGTGCTCTGTGCTCTGTGCTTTGTGCTTTGTGCTTTGTGCTTTGTGCTTTGTGCTTTGTGCTTTGTCGAAGAGGCGCTTGATGTTGAGCAGGGCGCCCCGCAAGCACTTTCTCTGTGTCGCCCCAGTTCAGCCCATGGGGTGAGCCGAGCGCTCCCCATGGTCCACAAAGCACAAAGCACAAAGCACAGAACGCCCGCCACTTCGCATGCCCCCGACCCCACCAGCCGACCTCCGACCTCCGACCTCCGACCTCCGACCTCCGACCTCCGACCTCCGACCTCCGACCTCCGACCTCAAACCCCGAACTGGCGAATTCGCCCCGGTCCGCTAGAATCGATCCCGTGAAATCATCCCGGCTGAGCCAAAGCGAAGTTTCGCGCATCGAATCGGCCCTGGCCGAACTCGAGCCCCGCGTGGTTTACGTCTTCGGTTCCCATGGAACCGGTCGCGAGCGCCCCGACAGCGACCTCGACCTGGCGATCCTGTCGGACAAGGCCCTCGATCCGGTTCAGCTCTTTGAGATTTCAAACCGCCTTGCCGACGAGTTGGGAAAGGAAGTCGACCTCGTGGACCTCACCTGCGCCTCCGCGGTGATGCGCAAGGAGGTCCTCCGCACCGGGGAGCGCCTTATCGTCCTGGACCCCCGGGGCGCATGCGAGTTCGAAATGCTGGCACTCTCCGACTACGCCCGACTCAACGAGGAGCGGGCCGCCATCCTGTCGCAATGAAGTCGGACATCGCCCTCAACAAGGCCGCCATCATCCGGCGCTGCCTGCGCCGCGTCCGCGAGGAGTATGCCGGCGACCCGTCGCGACTCGCCGACTTCACGATCCAGGATTCGGTCGTGCTCAACCTCCTCCGCGCCTGCGAGGCGGCGATCGACCTGGCCATGCACTTCGTTGCCGAGAAACGCCTCGGGATTCCACAAACCAGCCGGGATGCCTTCGAGCTTATGGCGACTGAGGGCCTCGTCTCGCGGCAGGTTGCCGACGCGATGAAGAGCATGGTCGGTTTCCGCAACATCGGCGTCCACAGCTACCAGGAGCTCCAACTGCCGATCCTCGAGTCGATCCTCGAGCGGAATCTCGGCGATTTCGACGCCTACCTCGGCGAGTTGGGGCTGTAAGTAAGGGAGCGCTCCGAAGTCAGCGAAGTTCCCCGGAATCGCGGGAGCTCTGGGCGTCTCGGAATGTGCTTTGTGCTTTGTGCTTTGTGCTTTGTCGAAGAGGCGCTTGATGTTGAGCAGGGCGCCCCGCAAGCACTTTCTCTGTGTCGCCCCAGTTCAGCCCATGGGGTGAGCCGAGCGCTTCCCATGGTCCACAAAGCACAAAGCACAAAGCACAGAAAGCTGGCCACTTCGCGCGCCCCCGAGCCCGCCAGCCGACCTCCGACCGCAGCCTGTCCGCCATAGCTCAACGAGCGACGGCGGAACCGCAGCCTGTCCGCCATAGCTCAACGAGCGACGGTGGAACCTCCAAACCTGCCCATGCAAGTCCGCAGCGTTGAAGCCGTCGTCGAGGCCCTCAACACCGCCGAGGTCCGCTACCTCATCGTCGGCGGCCTGGCGGTGAACGCGCATGGCTACGTGCGGATGACTCGTGACCTCGATCTCGTCATCCAGCTGGTACCGGACAACATCCTCCGCGGCCTGAAGGCCCTCATTGGGATCGGTTACCAACTGGCGATCCCGGCAAAGCCAGAGGAATTTGCCGACAGGACGACGCGTGTGAGATGGAAGAACGAGAGAAACATGATCGTCCTCAAGCTCTGGAGCGAAGAGCATTCGCGCACTCCCATCGATGTGTTCATCGAAGAGCCGTTCAATTTCGTGACCGAGCACGAGCGAGCCGTATGGATGGATCTGGGCGAGGGCCGACACGCACCCTTCGTGGCCCTGCCGGCGCTGCTCGACATGAAGCGGGCCGCTGGACGTCCCCAGGATCTCGTCGACATTGCGGAACTCGAAAGGGAGCGATGATGAAGGGAAACCATCCAGAACCCGACTGGCGCTGGGGGACCCCGGAAGGAAGCCGCGAGCTCGATCGCCTCATCGACCGGTCGCTCACCCTCGCCGAGAAGCTCCGCTGGCTCGAGGAGGCGGAGGAACTGTCGATGCGACTGAGGGATGCTCGGGCCGAGCAGCCCCGGAAACAACTCTAGGACGTTCCCAGCGCCTTCCCGGGTCACCAAGCAACCGGCTGATGCCTCTTTGAACTTCGCCTCCTTCCAGTTCTGGCAGGTTCTTGCAACCTGCTTCCTCCTATCGCGGGTGGTGCTTTTCGTGGCACGGAGGACCCGGCCATCCAGTGAGGGTTCTGTTGCCCGTGCCTGCCTTCTCCTCACTGGAGTCGCCCTTCTCGCTTCTGAGAGCTGGTTGACCCTCGGTGCCTTTGCCTGGGTCGTCGGTATTGGTTGGGTCTGCCTGCTTGTCCAGTCATCGGGTTGGTCAAGAGTCATTCGGGGCACCACCTGGTTCCTGCTGCTATTGGTCCAGCTGCTGCCGCTCTTCTATTTCAAGTACTGGAACTTCGTATTCAACGAGATCTTCGGCCTCGGTGTCCGGATCCCATCGATCCTGATTCCGATGGGGCTCTCGTTCTACACCTTCCAAACGATTGGATTCTGGGTCGACAACATCCGCAATCCACAGCCGAGGCCCCGGTTTCTCGATTACCTGAACTTCGTCGCCTTCTTTCCCCAGATTGTCGCGGGCCCAATCGAGAAGCGTGAATCCCTTCTGCCTCAGATCGAGAAGACCCAGTACCGCATCTGCCCCTCCAACATAGCACCGGCGCTACGATGGGTAGTTCTCGGAATGGCCTACAAGTTGATCGTTGCCGACAACATCGCCATTCTGGCGGATGGTTTTCAGGTCGATCCCTCCAACAGTTGGCACGTCTGGTTCGAGTGCCTCGCATTCGGAATTCGGATCTACTTTGACTTCGCCGGCTACAGCTTCATCGCGGTCGGGCTTGGCCTTCTGTTCGGGGTGCGACTCACCCTGAACTTTCGCAGTCCCTATCTGGCCCGGGACGTCAGGGAATTCTGGCGCAACTGGCACGTGACCCTCGGTGCCTGGTTGCGGGACTACATCTACCTGCCACTGGGCGGAAGGCGGGTGCGGTGGTGGGCCTTGAACACGCTGATTGTCTTTGTGGTTTCGGGAATCTGGCATGGAGCCGGGTGGGGATTCCTCATCTGGGGCGCCCTCCACGGAATCGGAGTGGCCCTCTCAGCGAAGCTCCGGAACACAACGAGGTTCGCCTGGGCTCGGCGCTTGGTAACCTTCGCCTTTTGCACGGGTGCCTGGCTGTTCTTCTTCGAGCGCGACCCCGCTCAGTTGGCGGCGAAGGCCGGCACCATCCTCAGGCCGGCAGGATACGCGCTTGAGAGGCTGGGCGAGATCCCGCGGGTCCTCGGGGAGTCCACCAACGCAATCACCACGGTGTTGGTTCTTGCAGCCGCGTTTCTGTTCCTGGTTGTCGAGGCGATCGGCCTTCGCAAGAACGACGAACCCTACGTCCTCCTGCGCCACCCGCTGGCGACGGTCGTGCTGGGGTTTCTAACCGTCCTGCTCGCGCCGATCGAGGAGTCGGCGTTCATCTACTTCAACTTCTAGGTCACGCGTGAGACTGTTAATCGCCACGATCCTGGCGGTCGCTCTTGGTCTTGTAGCCGGGGTCGTCCTGAAGACTTCCGCCAACCCAGAGGTTGCGTTCTGGATGGAAGTCGTGGAGCGCCGTGACAAGGAAATCGAGTCTGCAAGGTCTGAGTCGCCCGGTGCACCGGTGATTTTCTTCACCGGTGGATCAAGTTGCGCCTTCTCGATCGATCCCTCGATCATCGAGGCAGAGTGTGGTCTGTCGGCCTTCAACCTCGGATTGCCGTATGCAGCTGGCGGTGAGTTTCTCGTGGATCAGGCGTTTCGTCGTGCCAGGCCCGGTGACTATCTCATCGTCGCACTTGAGCCTGATTCCCTGGGCGGCGACGGGGATGCTGGAAGCCCATCGCCGCTCAGCGTGAGTCTTTCGCTGGCGATGGGTGATCCGGCATCCGCGGGTGGGGGAGAGTTCGGGCGTCATGTCGGGGCTTTCGAACATCTGAACCTGACCCGGCCAGGCGCGAAGTTCCTGGCAACATTCACCGGCAGGATGGTGCTTCGGAAACCCTACCGGTACTCGATGGACGACTGGCGATATCGCGGTCGATTGGAGACCGGTGTCCGGGACGCTGAGCTGGAGCCAATCACCGGTGACTACCCGGAAAGGCTTGGATCGGGTGGTGTCCGATTGCTCGAGCTTGTAGTCGAACATGCCTCAAAGAAGGGCGTTCATGTGGCGTACTCGATGCCTTGGCAGTTCACCAGTGAGGCAGCGCTTCAGCGGCGGCGCATGTGTGCGAGGATGCTCCTTGAGGACATAGAGAGGCTTGTTCCGGTTCTTGAGGATGGATTTCTGGGGTGCAATCCGGATCCAACGGTCTACTCGGATACCAACCTCCATTTGAACTCAACCGGAAGTGTCAGGAGGTCACGAGCGATCGCGCCTGTCGTAGCGAAGTGGATTGGCGAGCCATAGGATTCCCTCTACGGATGAAGGCAAGCGAAAGTGCCGCAATCCAGGCGGCAAAGGGCGGGGTGTTTCGAAGAATCGCCGGAAACACGGGGATTGGGCTGATCGGGAGTGGTGTGTTGATGGTGGGGACGATCCTTCGCACCGTGATTCTCGGTCGCTCGCTCGACCTCGATACCTTCGGATTCGTTGTTGTCTGCACGAATGCCGTCTTGGTTATGCGTCTGATCTTCCGGGTGGGTGTTGGCGAGACTCTCCTGCGATACGTTCCAGACTTCCTGCACAATGACGACAAAGAGGCAGTTGGCAGCCTTCTCTGGCTGATTGTCTATCTCAGTGTCGCGGTGGGTGCACTGATGCTGGCGATTGTCTATCTGTTCGGTGGGTGGGCGGCACAAAACTGGTACCACAACCCCGAGATCACCGGTCCGTTGATCCTCGCGGTCTGGATGTCGGCGTTCTTTACGCTCGGCGAGGCCAACAACGCGCTATTGCGCTTTCGGAACCGCTTTCACCTGACGATCATCTCCGGGGGGGTGGGCTCCCTGGTTTCGCTCGGTCTGGTGTGGAACTATGCGCGTCTGGGAGTGCTGGACCTTGGCCATGCCGTTCTCGCCGTGGCACTGGCCGATGGGGTCACGATCGGATGCGCGAGCCTGCTTTGGCTGTTCTCAGCGAGAATCTGGATGAGGCCGAGCATCTCGCAAATCCTCCTAAAGCCACTCAGGGGTCACGGCAGGAAGATCCGGTCAACCCTGACGCAGACGTCGCTCCTCGGAATCCTCCAAAGTGGATCCGAAGTCGGCGGGACTTTCATTCTTGGAGTGCTCGGAACCCCGGCACAGGTCGCTGTGATGGGCATGGCCAACCAGCTTTCCAGGCCGATCAAGATGCTTCAGGGGAGTCTGGGCAATGCGGTGACGCCTGAGATCCACCGCATGTATGCCCAGGGCGAGTATCCGAAGCTTGCCGGATTCGTCCGGCGCTACGCTCTCATTTCATTCGTCGTCATCGCGGTGATCGTTGCGGTCGCCTTCCCGCTGTCCTATTGGCTGATACCTATTGTCCTGAAGCCGGAGTATCTGAAGGCGATCCCGGTATTCTGGACCCTGGCCATTGCCGGCGCCCTCATGATTCCCTTTCTTCCATTGCTTCCAGTCGCCGTGGCCAGGCATGAAATGGGGCAGCGAAACCTGGTGGCCTCGCTTCGGCTTGTCTACCTGGGTCTGGCGAGTGTCCTCGGTCTCACGGCGATGGGGGTCGCCCTGTCCCAGCTCGCGGGGTCGTTGAGTGTCCGGCTGATGAATGACCTGCCATTGTACCGCAGACTTCGGCGGCATGGCGATCAGGCGGGAGCCAATGCAAGCTGAGGCCAGCAGGACGGGGCCTGCGCGCCGCCTACAGACCAAGATGACACCTGACGATACCCGGCTGATCAAAGGAGCCGTCATCCGCGACGATCGTCTCGTTGGAGGTGGTTACGCCCTGGTTGGCGGAGGGCTTGAGGAGAGTCCGAGCATTCGCTTCGAGATCGAGGTGGGCTCGCAAGTGGAAGTCCGGTTCGTGTTTGGATTTCGTGGCGTCGGTTGGCATCACCAATGCTGGTTGCGACCCGGGAGCGGGGAGATCCGCCTCTATGCGATTCGCGACGGGATCCGGATCTATCGGAACCACGCCCGGATCGCGTTTGGAGTCGGTGACCAGATTGGCATCGACGTCGATGATCGGTCAGTTCGGCTCCAACTCAACGGGGTCGACTTGTTCCATGCCCTTGCCGATGACGCCGGGAAAGGGGCCTGGGGATTCACCGGGTGGAGGAGCGCCGATGCTGGGCTCCCCCCGGTTGTGGCCTCCACGGGAGGGGATTCCCCGAAGCCTGGGTGGCTTGTGTTTGGTGATGGCTACAGCAACCCCGCCTGGCCTCTCCGTCACTTCGTCGGCTGGCCGGAACTGCTGTTCGGGGGGCGTCATGGTTACCTGAATGCGGCGGTCCCGGCCGGGAACTCGCTGCGGGTCACCCAGGTGCTTGAGCACTTCGGGGGCCATCGGCTCGAAGGCACCGGGGTGGTGTTTGCGGTGGGTGCCGATGACTTTCTTGAGGGCGTGCCAATGGAGGAGAGCGCCGACCGGCTGGCAAACCTCGGTCGGTTCGCCATCGCGAATGGCGCCCGATCGGTGGCCTTCGCGACCATCCCCGCACGGCTGGCGGGCAACGAGCGGGTCAGGGAATGGAACGGAATGATCCGCAAGGTCGCGGAGCAGGGATCGTTTGAGGTGATCGACTTCTTTGGCGCGATGATCGACCGCATGGACGAGGGGCTGATCGGGGGTGGCGACTACCCCGCCGAGCGGGCCCAGGAGCTCATGGCGCGCGAGGCGGCGGCGGTCCTCGAGCTGCCCCATGAGGACTACCCGCTTCAGGAGAGGCTTCTGGGCGCCCCGGCGTTGACGCTGAAGCGCCGCCTGCTCCTCAAGGCCTACGGAAAGCTCAAGGCGCGCCTTGGGGCTGACGAGACGGTTTGAATCAAGCGAAGAAGAAAGACAACATGGTCGGCATTCTCACGTTTCACCGTGGACCCAACCACGGGGGATACCTCCAGGCCTACGAGTCCGCCCGGGCCGTGGCCTCGCTCGGCCACGATGTCGAGATCATCAATTACCAGAACGAGGGACACCACCGCAGCGAGAAGTTCCGTCCATGGGTCTACCGCCGGCCGGCCACCCTGTGGCATGCCTGGTGCAAGCACCGGGCATTCACGAGGGCACTCGGTGACCTGCCGCTTGGCCGTTTCACCACCCGCGAAGAGGAGATCGACTGGTCACGCTACCACGCCGTGCTGATCGGGGCGGACGTCGTTTGGGACTACAGCCAGGAGCGCCTTGGAATGGACCCGCTTTACTTCGGCGGCTTCCGCCGGCGTTTTGATGGTTGCCTGGCCTCCTACGCACCGAGCTGCGGAACGGCCGATCCGGAAGATGGCGTCCCTGACTGGGTGAAGACCGGCCTCGAGGGCTTCGACAAGATCTCGGTCCGTGACGAAACCACCGCCACGTTGGTGCGATCCGCCACGGGACGGGAAGCTCCGCTGGTGGTCGACCCCACCTGGTTGCCCATCCGGCACGAGGAGCCGGTCAATGGCGCCGCCCATCGCGCGAGTGCGGGAGGCTACCTGGCGGTCTATGCCTTCAGCATCGATCCGGCGACAGCGCGGGCCATTCGCGACTACGCCAGCGCGCGTGGGCTGAGGGTCATCGCCTCCGGCTACCGCCACCGATGGGCGGACGAATTCCGCTCCTCCCTGAGTCCGCTCCAGTGGGTCGAGTTCCTGCGGGACGCCGCTGCGGTCTTCTGCGGCACGTTCCATGGCGCCCTGTATGCCATCCGGCTGGGCAAGCGGTTCACGGTTCTTCCGAACGATCGGATCCGCGCCAAGCTCGCCACCCCAATGAAGCTTGCGGGTCTCGAGGATCGCTGGCTCCGGGACCCGGGAGATCTTGAGCAGCTCATGGAACTGCCGCATGACCACGGCCGGACCCTCGAGCGCCTCGGGCCAGCAGTCGAACGGTCCTGGAGCTTTCTGGAGGCAGCAACGCTCCCGGCAGGTCGGCTCAGTCCCGAGGTCATGATGAGAGAAGATCCCGCAGTATCAGGATGAGCAGGGATGGAGATGCCGAGGAGCGGGGCCGGGAACTGGCGGGGAGCGCCCGCGTGGTCTTCTGTGGAATCGTCAGGGACTGCCGCCGGAACCTCGAGCGAAACCTCGCGCGCGTCGAATCGCTTCGGGGTTCGTTTGCCAGTCTGCGGATCGTCCTGGTCGAGAATGACAGCAAGGACGGAACCAAGGAGGTTCTCCGACAGCTGGCCGAGCGCGATCCCTCGGCACTCGTGGAGATGGAGGACCACGGGACCGTGACTCTTCCGAAGAAGATGAAGAGCGGCGTGCTGCCCTCGTACTCCGATTACCGCATTTCGAAGATGGCGGCGTATCGCAACCGCTACCTGGAGATCATCGAAAAGGACATCGGCCACGACAACCTCGACTGGGTCGTCATGCTCGACTGGGACATCGAGGGATTCTCGTCGGCGGGGTTCTTCGACACCCTGGGGAGAAAGGAAGAGTGGAAGGTGGCAACCGCCAACGGCCGAAAGAAGACTGGATGGACCGGAAGCGCCTACTACGACTCCTATGCCGTCAGGCTCGAGGGCGCGACCGGCCCGTGCACCATGGGCGAGATGGCTGCGCAACGGCGGGAGCTGAGCCGACTCGAGCCGGGCGATCCCCTGCTGGTCGTGGAGAGCGCCTTCAACGGCATGGGGATCTACCCGGCGGAATTCCTGGCGGGACTCCGCTACCGGGTCGCCCCCAATGACGATCGGGAGGTGGAGGTGTGGTGTGAGCATGTGACCTTCCACCGCGACCTGGCGCAGCGCGGCTGCAAGCCGGTGGTCGTCAATCCAAGATTGAGGATCGACTACAACACCCGGCCCGGGGCCTTGTGGACCAGCCTGAAGGGAGCCCTCCGCCCTCTGGTGCGTCCGTTCCGCAGCCTGCCCGAGACCTGATGGCCGGGCAGCGGGGCATTCGGGGTTGTGAAGCCGATTTCACGATCCAAGCTTGAGGGGCTCCCTCAAGGAGGCCATCCATGCGGGGAAATCCCGGCCGCCCGAGCGCCGGCAGCCACGCCCACCTGATTTCGAACCACTGTGAATTCCAAGAACATCATCGTCCTGATCGTCGTGGTGGCGGTCATTTTGATCGGCTCGATCTTCCTCGGCACCGCCGTCGGCACCTCCGACATCCAGACCCTCAGCGGCTTCTTCCTGATCGCGATTGCGCTCGGGGCGTTCATGGCGACGGGGCGGAATGTCTGGATCCTGATTCCAATCTTTGCCGCGTGGGACGGAAGAATCTCGATCCTGCCGATTCCCTTTAGTGTTTCGAACGTGGCGGTGGGGTTCGTGGTTGTTTGCTGGGGATTGCTTTGGACAACCCGACGGGTCCGCTGGCACTTTCGATTCAATTCCCTCGACATCTGGCTCTTGTTGATGCTCCTGCTGCTCGCCGCGGGGTATTTGAGGAACCCGGTTGGCGTGGCGGCGGTCGCCAACAATTCGAACATCGGTGCTCGGCCGTACTTCGAGGTGGGCGTGGCATGCGTCGGCTACGCGATTCTTGGAAGCCAGAGGCCCGTCGCGGCCGTCCTCGGGCGCCTTCCGCTCGGTGTCACGCTTTCCGGATTCGCGATCGCCCTCGGTGGAACGATTGCCTACCTATATCCAATCGTGGGCATCTACCTCTACCAGTTCTATTCCGGGTTTCGCCCGTTCATGGCCGAGGTTCTCGGTGGCGAGACGGCAGTTGCAAAAGGGATTGGGCGAGCTCCCTTCCTGCTTCCTTTTGCCCTCGCTCTTGGGGCCTGGCTGTTTGCGAGCAGGCCTCCTATCTCGAGTTGCTCCCCTCTTCGCCCCTTCAGGCTGGGCACACTCTGCGTTTCCGGCGTCTCTGTCCTGGTTTCGGGTTTCCGCAACGCAGTCGGGGCGCTCGGAATGTATTTCATTATTGGGAGCTTCCTCTGGTGGCGAGGGAAAGGGTTGATCCTGTGCGCAGTCATTGCAGTGCTGTTCATCGCAGGGGTGATCGGAGTGCAGTCCACAATCGGCCTTCCGGACCGAATGCAACGGCCGCTATCCTTCCTGCCCGGTGACTGGGACGAGGGTGTCAAGCGTTCTGCGGAAGAGACAGTGCAGTGGCGATTGGACATGTGGATGGATGTCTTGAAGGGAGATCAGATCGAGAACTGGTGGATCGGCGACGGATTCGGATTCCCAGCCTCTGAAATGGCTTACTACTCCGCCCTCTACAACTCGGGAAAGATCCTCCCGCAACAGCTCGCAAACTACTTCCTGATGACTGGGGACCTCCACAGCGGGCCTCTGTCGGCCGCAAAGTTCGTGGGGGTGATTGGATTCGTAGTTTTTTTCAGCTACGCAGGTTTCGTTGCTTGGAGATTCGCGAGGCTATTCCGAATAACCGAAGACAAACGAATGAAGACGGTCGTTGGGTTTTTCGGTATTCCGGCCATCTATTTCCCAATCAAATTCGTCTTCATCTATGGAGCGTTCCAGAATGATCTGCCCTCGTTGATCGTTACTGCCGGCATGCTTCGCTTGCTGGAGGAATCGCTCGCCCCCCAGTTGGCTCGAATTAAGGAAGATGTCCCTGGTGGGGTCGTCTCCCGGAATCCTGTCAGTGAGCGGCCGGGTGGGCGGGCGCCGATTCCGTCCTAGGGACCCGATGGAGGCGGATTCTCTTCTGTTGAAGTCCCGTGGCAGGTTCCCATGATCCTTCTCTGGGAATTCAACTAAGATTGGAGAAGATGCCGATAGTTGCCCACGCTGGCCGTTGCGACCTCGAGGCTTTCGATAGAGTGATCATCACGGTTGGGGGGGAGTGCGATTCACTCTCCGCTGCCGGGTGGGAGATTGAGATTTGGACCTTCACGCAGGAGGTCAACGAGATGGAGCAGCAGTGGCGAGCAAAAGGGTGGATTCAGCGGTCATCTTCCGAAAAACTGTGAGAGAAGAACTGGAGAAGTTTCTTGATTTGGGGTCCATTCCGTATCGGACAGGCTGCATGGCCTCTGCGGTGTCATGGTTCCGGACTGGGGGTCAGATAGACTATCTTATTGAGCCGACAAGCAAGGAGCAATTCGGTGAGTTGATCGCCGTCCTAGAGTCGATGTTCATCCCGTTCAAGGTCATCGGTTCGACCTCCAATCTGCTGTTTTTAGATGATGTGAGGTACCCCTGTCTGATTTCAACCGTTGGAATCAAGGGCCTTGAGATTGAGTCCGAAACTGGGCGAATCCGCTGTGGTGCTGGAGAGACGCTTCCTGATCTTTCCAGGTTTGCGCTGCTGAATTCCATCGCCGGATTTGCCGGGATGGAGGGAATCCCAGGAACAGTGGGTGGGGCGATCTTCATGAATGCATCTGCCTATGGGGATGGAATTCACCTGGTGCTTGACGAGGTTAAGGTGGTTGATCCCGATGGAACGTCGCGTTTGATCAGATGTGATGAGCTGGACTTCAGTTATCGAAACTCGGCTTTCAAGAGCGGCAAGATCAAGTCGTGGATCGTGGAGGCGTGGTTTCATTCCAAGCCGGGCGATCCGGAGGCTCTCTATCGGAAGATGGAGTTGGTCCACGCCAAGCGACATCGCTATCACGAGTACATGTATCCCAATCTCGGGAGTGCATTCTCGGGATCGATCTACAAGGCGCTTGGGAAGAGAAGCCTCAAGTTCAAAGTGGTGGCGTCGCTGTTCTATCTCGTCAACTACAAGTTGAAGCTCTTCCGCAGGGAGTCTCCGATCAATCGGGCGTGGCTAAACGAGGTCGCCATGCGCGATCTCGATCTCGAGAGGTTTCGCGGATTGTTTTCGGACAAAACGCTCAACACAATTACGAATCGTGGGCAGCATTCCTCGGAGTTCGTGGCCTATCTGGAAGAGCTTGAGAAACTGCTTGAGGGACGGGTTCCCATCGAGAACGAGATCGTCGGGGAACTATGAAGGTGGGAATCTGCACGCTGCATGCCGTCCACAATTACGGTGCGGCATTACAGGCATTGGGACTTCAGACGGCCATTGAGGAGCTTGGCCACTCAGTGGAGTTCATTCACTATCTCCCGGACTCGATGGTTCGGATGAACCGGAGGGATGTGGAGGTCAGGAATCTGAAATCACTTGCGAAGTGGCTGCAGTTCAAGCTTCTTGGAAGCGCTTTCCGCAGACGGTATCAACGATTCGAGTCCTTCCGGGATGTGAACCTGAAGCTGTCTCCGAGGATCTCTGCCAAGGATGATCTATTCGGGAGAGACTGGGAGTATGACGCGGTCATCGCCGGGAGCGATCAGATCTGGAACATCGAACAGGTGTTTTCTCCGATCCAGTTCCTGCAGTTTGTCCGGGATCCGATTCGCAGGGTATCCTATGCGCCGAGCTTTGGTGTTGAGGCGATCACCGATCGTCATGATGAGACCTTGAGGAAGGTTCTGGAACGATTCGATCACATCTCAGTGAGGGAGGATAGCGGCAGGCGGAAGATCAAGAACCTGATCGGAGTCGACGTTCCTGTTGTCTTGGATCCGGTGTTCCTCAACCCGAGGGAGTATTGGGAGTCGGTGGCGCACAAGCCCGCGATTGATGGCCCGTTCATGGTCTTTTACTCTTTGGAGCTGACTTCAGAACTGCAGAAGCTTGTCACCCGGATCGCAAGGGAACGGGGTTATCGGATCGTGATCCTTGGCAAGGCTGGGGCGACGATTCTACGGGAGCGGTGCAGTCTGAGGATTGATGCCGGACCAGCCGAGTTCCTCGGATTCATCCAAGCCGCGGAAATGGTGGTCACGAATTCTTTCCACGCTTCCGCCTTCGCCGCGATTTTTGAGACGGATCTCGTGGTGTATCCGCACAAGACCCGCAATACCAGAATGGAGCACCTTCTCTCGATCTCCGGTGCCGGAAGCCGTTTTGCAAAGAATTTTTCCGAATGGGAGCGCCTCGTTGAGATCGACTGGGCGAAGGTAGGCCGCGCGCTGGCACCCGAGGTTGCCCTCTCGAAGGAATATCTTTCCAGTGCGTTGGAAGGCGGCACCGCATGAGGAAATGAGCGAACAGCGTTCCACGCCAAGAAAATACAAGGTGATTGTTTCCTCGATCGCCTGTTCTCCGACAGGGGGGTCAGAAGGTGGCATCGGATGGGCGACGGTTTGCCGCTTGGCCGAGCGTCATGACCTTCGTGTCATCACCGCTTCTGCCCAGCGTGCTTCGTGGGCAGAGGCGAAGGAGAGTGGTCGGGTGCCGGACGGAATCAGGGTCCGGTTCCTCGGGTCTGAGGCACCATGGGTATCGAATCGACTGTTGGCCAGGATTCAGAGCTGGATTCGATACCTCGACTTCAATGCAAAGGTCTTGGCGGCTGCGCTTGCGTGGCACGACGAGGAGCCTGCCGATCTGGTCCATCAACCGATCTACGCAACCTGGAGAGTCCCATCAAGACTTTGGATGATGCCCGTGCCCTTTGTCTGGGGCCCGTTGGGAGGCGCTGCGATGATTCCCGCTCAGTTCCGCCGGATGCTGAGTACGGCGGCACTTGCGGTCGAGCGGATCCGGGATCTCCAGTCAAGGTGGACGGTTCGTTCCACTGCGTTCCGGAAATGCATCGAAAGGTCTTCCGTGGTCGTGGCAGCGAATGAGGAATCGCATGGTTTTCTCAGTCGTTTTCGAAGTCCGGACAGGATGGTGAGGCTGCCTTCCGCTTTCCTGCCGGTTGATCGGATCAGGAGGTTCTCGGTTGGCGAATCCCCGGATGATGAGGGAGGGCAACTCGAACTATTCGCCGGCGGGAATATCGAGGGCAGGAAGGGTGTCGACCTTGCGATTCGTGCGCTGGCGAAAGTCCGTGATGCCGGAGTTAGATTCCACTACACCATTGCCGGCGGTGGACCTGAGATTCCGAAACTCAGGAAACTTGTGAGATCTCTTGAATTGGATGATCGGGTAACCTTTCATCCGGGATTTCAAGGGGAGGAATATGTCGCGAAATTGAGTTCGGCGGATATCTATCTCGTGCCGAGTTTTCGGGAAACCACGCCAGTGACCTTGCAAGAAGCGACGCTTGCCGGATGTTATCCGATCGTAGCGGATGCGAGTGCCGCGGGCGAGATGGTTCGTCTGGTGGGCGGCAGTGCGGTGCCGGTGGAGAGTCCGGAGCAGGTGATCGAGGATCTGGCGAATGAGGTCGTCCGGGTGGCGGATGATCGCGAGCGGATGAGGGAGGTGGCGGCCGAGGCCTCGCGGCGGGTTGCGGAGCATTATTCGGCGGACAACTACGACCGGGTGATTGACCGGGCCTATGCGATGGCTGTCGAGGCGGGTCCATGGCAGGGGCGTCGGGATTGAGCGGATGAAGGTCGGGATTCTCACCCCCTACGATCACCGCAGCCGCGGGGACCGGGCGATCATCGAGGCTCAGGTGGCGTGGATTCAGTCGTCGGCGCCGGAAGCGGAGGTCCGGATTTCTTCCCCGGTGTCGGAGAGCAACAGGGAAGCCTACCGAATTGCGATCAGGGCGCAGCTGCAGGCATGAGCGAGGAATCCCCATGTGGCGGCGGCAAGCCGTCCTACCGGATCATCATTCCGGTGTTCAACCCGCCGGCGACCTTTCTCGACGTCCTCGCCACGCTCGAGAGTGGCGAGCCCGGCGTGCTGGCCAACGTGATCGTGGTCGATGACGGATCGACCAACGGGACGCTCGACCAGCTCAGCGCGGAGCATCCCGAGGTCGAGGTGATCCGGGGAAGCGGGGACCTTTGGTGGTGTGGAGGAATGAGGGAAGGGATGGCGAGGGCCCTGGAGCACGGGGTCGATGTCGCCATGTGGCTCAATCATGACGTCGTTCCCGATCCCGGGACGGTCGGGAGCTTGGTGGAAAGGGCCGCCGGTCCGGGCGTCGGGGCCGTTTCGGCCTGGTGTTATTGCCGCGAGGATCGCCGTTTTGGGGTCAATCCTGGCTTCAGGAGCCTGGCGGAGATCCCCACCGCGGAACTTGAGGGAGAAGAGGAAATCGAAGTCGATGGCGTGAACGGCAATTGCACCGCGATCTCCACGGCCGCGATCCGGCAGGTCGGGTTGCCGCGAGCCGACCTTCACCCCCACTATGGGGACGGGCCCTACACCTGGCGCCTTCACCAGGCCGGGTTCCGGAACCTCGTGCTCACCCGCCGGCGGGCCGCCCTGGAGCGGGAGTTCGAGCGCTGCATCGACGAGAGCGACCACTCTGCGGTGTGGCAGGTTCCGCTCCTGGAGAAGCTGCGCTACTATTTCTTCTCCAACCGGTCGAAGTACCACTGGCGGCATCGTTTCCACGACATTCGCGTCTTTCGTGGAAATCTCCTGGCGATCCCCGCCTACCTCGGCGCCCAGCTCCGGCTGGTGGGTAAGGTGCTTTCGGGGCATCGGGAGCTGGGGCAGCCGCTCGACGAGCGGATTGACCGGATCGTTTCCCGCTACTCCGGGCGATTTCCTCCCGACGCGCTCCGTGAGGCACTCGAGAGACAAGCCGGCCGATTGGCATGAAGAAGCTCGCGATCCTCAATGCCTACGATCACCGGAACCGGGGGGACCGGGCGATCATCGAGGCCCAAATGGCCTGGCTCGAGCGCAAGGTTCCGGGCGCGAGGTTCCGCGTCTTCTCGCCTGCCTGGGAGTCCAACGAGGAAGTGTTCGGTCGGGAGGTGTCGGTGCCTCCCCCGATCCGGACACGCCGGGACCGGGGGGCGCTGGCGAATGGAGTTCTGCCGCTTTGGGCGACCCTCAGGGCCGCGCATGGCAGCGACGAGTTGCTCGCGGACGAGTGTGACGGCTACTTCCTCTGCGGCGGTGGCTACCTCTATTCATCCGGGGCCCCGCTGGTCAGCCGGCAGCTGTGGATGCATGCGGGGAATTCGCTGCTGGCGCTTTCGAGCGGTCGGCCGGTCATGCAGTTTCCCCAATCGTGGGGTCCGATCCGCAAGGCAAGCGACCGGTGGATCTGCCAGCGCCTCGCCGAACGGCTCCCCTGTCTCGCCGCCCGGGGTCATGAGTCCCACGAGCTGCTGGAGGACTGGGGCTTTGGAGCGAAGACGCTCGAGATCCCGGACATCGTGCTGGCCCTGGGGTCGCTGAGGCCTGACTGGGTGCGCCCCCGGGAGCGAGGTAGCGGCGAGCTCGGGATCGCGCCGATCGACTTCGGGTTCGCCCGCAAGCGGAGTGCCGCGGACCTTGAGCGCTACCTCGAACGGCTCCAGCAGGCTGCCATGGCCTTCACGGAAGGTGGTGGAGCCGGAGTCGTCCTCTTCCCGCAGGTCCAGGTGACCGGGAGTGATGAGGACCTTCCCGTGGCCAGGGAGCTCCAGGGCCGCCTCGATGCCGTCGGTGTGCCGAACCGCCTGATGGAGAACCTCGGCTGGGAAGAGTATTTCCAGGAGCTCGGGTCGATGTCGGCTTTTCTCGGCTGCCGGATGCATGCCTGCATCTTTGCTCTGATCACCGGAGTGCCGACCGTCGGGCTCGCCTACCAACCGAAGTTCCTCGCGACCTTCGGACAGCTCGGGATGGCGGAGCGTTGCCACGACATCGCGGACTTCGATGGCGCTGAAGTTGGAGCGCAACTCTGCGGACTTTCCGAGGCGGGGGTGGACGAACGCAAGGCAGTGAAGGTTGCGATCGACGAGGTTGCGGGCGAGGTGCTGCGAAAGCTCGACGACTGCTGGGAACGTTCCGGCTGCCAGTCGCTGGCCGCCGCGGCCGTGTGATCTCCCGCGGCAGGAAGGGGAAACAAGTGCGGATGGACTCAAGCGAGCGCAACCTCCTCATCGTCGGCCAGACGCCGCCGCCGTGGCACGGTCAGGCGGTGGCGACGCAGATGCTGTTCGACCACGACTGGCCGGGCTGGGAGGTCGAGCGGCTTCGGATGGCTTACAGCGACGACATGGCGAGTGTCGGGCGTTTCCAGGTCGCGAAGCTCTCCCACCTCTGGTATCTCATCCGCCGCACCCGTGAGGCCCTCCGGAGGCGGCCGGGAACCGTCCTCCTCTATCCACCGGCGAGCGCCAAGTGGGTTCCGTTCCTGCGGGACATGGCCTACCTCGCCCTGACCCGGCGCCTCGCGGGGGCGACCGTCTTCATCTTCCACGCCAGCGGGCTCCCGGAGTTCACCGAGGGCTCGCGGATTCGCCGCTGGTTGGCGTCGAGGGCCTACGGCAAGCCCGACGGCGTGCTGGAGGTGGCCAGTGAGAAGCTCAAGCCGGGAAACGTCTTTGATGCAGGGCAGGCGATGTACTGCCCCTGCGCGGCGGATGTCCCCCTCGTCGAACGCAGTGGCGCGGCGGACCGCAGCAAGCCGCTTCGCGTCCTGTTCGTCGGCAGCCTGCAGGAGGGGAAGGGAGTCCTCGAGATCGTCCGCACCGCGGCCGAAATCAAGCGGCGCGGACATGGCGGCGGATTCGCCTTCGACGTCGTCGGCAAGTGGTTCTCGGAGGGCTTCCGCGAGGAGGCGGAGGCCCTGGTCGATGAGCTGGACGTCGGCGAAATGGTCCGCTTCCCCGGCCAGATCACCGGCGACGAGAAGTGGCGCGTGTACGCGTCCGCGGACATCTTCTTCTTCCCCTCGCACTACGCCTCCGAAGCCTCGCCCATCGTCCTCATGGAGGCGCTGGGGTCGGGGCTTCCGGTGATCTCAACCGACTGGCATGGCATCCCGGCGATGCTGGACGGATGTGCCGCGGCGCAGGTCCTGCCGATCCGCAGCCCTGAAGTCTATGCGGACGCCTTGCTGGAGCTGGAGAAGCAGCGCGGAGACTTCGGGAAGTTGTCCGGCGAGGCCAGGAAAGCGTACGAGGCCCGCTTCCTGCCAAAGCACTTCGTCGGCCGGGTCGAGAGGATGCTCTCGCGGGTCCTCCGTGGTCCTGCGTCGCCGAATGACCGGCCCTGCGAGGTGCTTCAGGTCTTCAACCGCTACTCGGCACCAGGTGGCGAGGAGATCTGGGTCGATGCGCTTCCCGGCCTGGCCGACGGGGTGGTCGAGGTCGACACCCTGTACTTCGAGAGCCGCTTGTGGAAGACGAGGACGGCTCCGGCGAGGCCGCTCCAGGCGCGCTGGATGTGGGACAACGAGGCATCCCGGCGGGAGCTGCGCGAGCGGGTCCGCCGGAGGGATGTCCAGGCCCTCCTGTTCCACAACCTGATTCCGGTGGCGTCCTTCGGGATGTATTCCGAGGCCGCGAAGCTGAAACTTCCGGTTCTCCAGTACCTCCACAATTTCCGTCCATTCAGCCCGTCGGGAACCTTGTGGCACCGGGGCGAGGTGCTGCCCGATGCCCTTGAGGGCAATCCCATGCCGGAGATCCTGGGGCGCACCTGGGAGCGCTCGGCCGTCAAGACCGCCCTGCTGGCCTTCTACCTGAGGCGCTTCGTCAACGGGGGTGGACTGGATCGGGTCAACCGCTGGGTCGCGGTTTCCGACTTCATGCGGGACACGATGCTGGAGGCGGGCTTGCCCGCCGAGCGGGTGGTCTCCCTTCGCCATTGCTGGAGAACGCGGCCCGAGGAGCCCGTCGCCGGCTCCAAGGGTTACTACCTCTTTCTCGGGCGGCTCGTGCAGGAGAAGGGGGTCGGCGTGCTCCTCGATGTCTGGCAGCAGTTGGAGGAGGAACTCGGCGACCGGTGCCCGGAGCTGTGGATCGCCGGGGAGGGCCCGCTGGCATCAAGCGTCGAGACCTGGCTGCCCCGCACGGGCAAGGTTCGCCTGCTGGGATTCGTGAGTGGCCAGCGCAAGGCGGAGTTGATCGCGGGCTGCCGGGCGCTGCTGGCGCCATCGCTCTGGTGGGAACCCCTGGGCTTGATCGTCTATGAGGCATTCGACTTCGGGAAGCCGGTGCTCGCCGCGCGCTCCGGCGGGCTGGTCGAGACGGTGGCCGGATCCGACGCCGGCTACCTCCATGAGCCGGGAAATGTCGAGGAGCTGCTCGCGCAGGTCCTCCAGCTCGAGGACATGGACGACGGCCAGCTGCTTGAGATCGGAATGCGGGGCAGGCGATGGCTCGAGTCCGAGGTGAACCCCGCCCGCTGGCGGGAGAGATTCCGGGGGATCATCGACGCGGCGATCGAGGAGGGCCCGCTGGGCTGAGACCGCGGCCTGAGGTAAGGAAGAAAATGAGCATCGGCAAGTGGCTGGCGGCGCCGGACGTGGCGCGGGAGCGGGAGTTCGAGCGGGAGAACGTGCTGCGCAAGCGCGAGCAGTACCTCGCGACGAACCCGCTGGAGCGCTTCGGGTCGGACCCGGCCTACCGCGCGAAGGTCGAGCGGATCGAGCAGGGGCTCGGTTGTTGCAGCGGCCCCGTCCTCGACATCGGCGGCAACACGGCCGGCGAGGCGACCGTGATGCAGCAGCGCGGCTACTCGATGCTGGTCGGCGACATCAACGAGGCCGGCCTGGAAATCTCCCGCGAGCGGGTCGAGAAGTTTGGTCTGCGGCAGCCACAGTATGTCGCCTTCGACGCCCATCACCTGCCCTTCCGCGACGGTCACTTCGCCGCGGTGACGATCGTCGAGGCGCTGCATCACATGGTCGACTACGACCGGGTGCTGCGCGAGGCGCTGCGGGTGCTGCGGCCGGGTGGTCGGTTCTACGCGATGGAGCCCAACGCCTGGAACCCGATCCGCCGCGCCGGCGAGGTGCGCGACCGCTTCCGCGGGACGATCGAGAAGAGCTTCTATCCGGGCCAGCTGCGGGACCTGCTCGAGAAGGCGGGCTTCAAGGCGGTCGAGGTCCGCGGCTTCGGGATCGACAAGCCGGACTGGAAGCTGCGCGAGGTGCCCGCCTACCGGCGCTGGTTGTTCCGGTTGCACACCAAGCTCGGACTCGAGTATCCCGGTGTCTTCGGCTCGCTCGAGGTGCTGGCACGCAAGTCCGGCGAGATGACCAGTGAAGGTGACGCTTCCGATGACTTCGCTGCCTGCCTGCGCAGTCCCGGAGGCGATCGACCGCTCGAGTTTGATACGGCTTCCGCTCGCTGGCGGGAAGTCGGGCGACAGGCGAGTTACTCCGACCTGAATGGCATTCCGGTGATTGTGAGGGAATAGGGCTTCGCTGGTGGGCGCGGTGCTTTGTGCTTTGTGCTTTGTGCTTTGTGCTTTGTGCTTTGTGCTTTGTGCTTTGTGTCCGTTGTCCGTTGTCCGTTGTCGAAGAGGCGCTTGGTGTCGCCGTAGGGCATCTCAAGCTCATCGACCATCTTCCATCCACCATCTTCCATCCACGATCATCGGCTAGCCATGGACTTTACGATCGTCACTCCGAGCTACAACTACGGGCGCTTCATTGGGGAGTGCCTGGAGAGTGTGGCGGGGCAGGAGGGGGTCGAGCTCGAGCACCTGGTGATGGATGCGGGCTCGGACGACGACACCGCCGAGGTGGTGGCTCGTTTCCCCCATGCGAGCTTCTTCCAGGAGCCGGACGCGGGGATGTCGGACGGAATCAACACGGGGTTCCGTCGGGCCAAGGGGCGCTGGGTGATGTGGCTGAATGCCGACGACCGCCTGAAGCCGGGTGCTCTCCGCAGGGTGCTCGACTTTGCCGCGGGCGAGACCGGGGCGGACGTGATCTACGGTGGCTGGGACTTCGTCGACGAGGCGGGCCAGCTCGAGAAGCGCATGACGGTGTTTCCCTTCCAGCGTCGGATGCTGGCGCACCTCGGTTGCTACATCGGCTCGACCGCCTGCTTTCTTCGTCGCGCGACGACGATCGCCGAGGGCTTCCTGCTGGAGAAGGACTTCCGCTACGTGATGGATGGCGAGTACTTCAACCGCCTGGCTGCGGAGGGGAAGCGTTTCGTCTATTTGTCCGATGTGCTCGCGGACTTCCGTCGTCACGGCGGCAACCTCAGTTTGCGCAACCGTGGCGGGACGACGGTGGCCGACCACCTGCGGCGGGAAAGGCAGTGGGCGGAATCGCGGGCGATTCGCCGGGCGTATGGCATCACGCTGTTCGGCAACGAGCATTTGAATGGGGTGGTGGATTGTGGCTTGTACTATTACTACCTGGTGAAGAAGGCGGTGTTGAAGCGGCTGCGGAACAGTGCCCCGCCTCCGCGCGAGGCTTCCTCCTTCGCCAAGGCTACGGAGGACAAGACGGCGGGCAGGCGAGTAAAAAGTAGAAAGTAAAAAGTGGTCTGAGGTGCAGCTTTTGGTCTGGGTCGGGGCCCGGAGAGCTGCGGGCGTTTTGTGTCTGCCGCGGCGGGTGTTTTGTGCTTCGTGCTTTGTGCTTTGTGGAAGAGGCGCTTGGTGTCGCCGTGGGGCATCTCAAGCTCATCCACGATCTGCCATCTGCCATCCGAACCCGCGGGGTCCGATGCGCCCTTCTCGTCGTCCTCGCAGGTGCGGAAGAGTCGAGGACGAGGACGAGAACGACGACGAGGACGGTTTTTTCCCTGGCTACCTGCTACCTGCTACTCGCTACCGGCCACCCCAACCCTCCATGAGTGACACGTGCAGCCTTCGGGAAGCGGGCGCCGAGCGGCGGCTGGCGGAGGCGCTGGGGGACGGGGTGGCGTTCCTGAGGCACCGGATCGAGGGACTGGAGCACCGCGAGAGCAGTGACTGGGACCTGGCGGTGCGTGACCCGGATGCGGCCGGCTGGGCGGCCGAGCGGCTGCTGGGGCAGCCGTTGTTGCGGGTCGAGCGGCAGTATGTGATCCAGCGCTACTTCGAGTGGGGCCAGCTCGACTTCCTGCCGGTCTTCGAGTGGCAGGGTTTCGAGTACCTCGCCCCGGATCGCTTCTGGTCGCGGGTCCGGGTGGCGGCCGACGGACTGCCGCGGCCGTGCATCGCGCACGACGCCTTCATCGCCTGGATGACCGGGTTGCTGTGGGGCGGGATCCATCGCCGGCGCTACGAGGGTCTGCTGGCGCGGGCGCTGGCGGAGCAGGCCGATGAGTTCCGGGCGGGCCTTGAGGATGCCTTTGGCGGGCGGCTCGCGGAGCGGATGCTCGACCGGGTCCGGAGGTGTGACTACGCGGGGATCGACGCCGGCGCCCTGCGGCGGCAGCTGGTTCTGCGGCGCTTGTCGGTCGATCCGGCTTCGACCCTGAGGCGGGTCGCCAGCCACCTCGGCCTGGAGTTCGACCACCATCGCCATCCGCGATTTCCGTGGATCGCCTTCCTCGGCCCGGACGGAAGCGGGAAGAGCACGATCCTGGAGGCGTTGCGCGAGCGTCTCGGGCCGACGCGGATCGGAGTGATGGAGTCGCGCTGGTGGCCGGAGCCACTGCGGCCGGGCGAGGTGCCCGGGCCGCCGGTGACCGACCCCCACGCGAAGCCGCCGCGGGGCCTGGTGCTGTCGTGGCTCAAGACCCTCTGGCTCGGCCTGCGCTGGTGGAAGGAGCGCCTGGGCCGGACCGGGCATGTGCGGGCCAAGAAGGCGCTGTTGCTTTCCGACCGCCACTACCACGACCTGCTGGTCGACCCGCGGCGCTACCGCTACGGGGCTTCCCGTAGCTTTGCATCCGGCCTGTTCCGCCTGCTGCCGCGTCCCGACCTCATTTTCGTCCTCGTCGCCGACCCGGCGACGATCCGCGCGCGCAAGGCGGAGGTCGGCGAGGAGGAACTCGAGCGCCAGGTCGCGGCCTATCGCTCCCTCTGCCAAGAGCTCGGCCCGCGGGCGGTGGAGGTGGATGTCACGGCGAGTCCGGATGAGGTTGCGGAGCGGGTTTGGCATGAGCTCACGGCCCGGCTGCGGGGAGGTGAGCCAGTGAGCCAGTGAGCCAGTGAGCCAGTGAGCCAGTGAGCCAGTGAGCCAGTGAGCCAGTGAGCCAGTGAGCCAGTGAGCCAGTGTCCAGATACTAGCTCACTAGCTCACTGGCTCACTAACAACCAGCCTGCTTTCTCTCGCCGGCTACGCATCGACTAAGCCCCCCCCCCCCCCCCCCCCCCCGCATCCCATGTCCCGACGAATTGCCCATTTCCTTGTCCACTACCCGGGGCGGGATGGGACTGCGGCGTTTTGCCGTGGCTTGTCGCGGGCGTTGAACCGGATCGAGCCGGGGTCGTGCCCGATCCTGACTTTTCGTCCCGAGATCCCGCCGGGCAACGAGCAGGACGAGCTGCTTCACTACCCGGTGCGCACGCGCAACCCCTTCCACGTGCCGCGCGCGTTGGTCGAAGACCTGGCGTCGAACCGCCACCAGCTCGACGGCATGGTCCTGCACGGGACTTACAGCCCCTACTCGGCGGCCGTGTGGCGGGTGCTGCAGCGGGTCGGACTGCCCCACGCGGTGATTCCGCACGACCCCTACGTGCCGGAGTTGACCCGGCACCACGCCTTCCGCAAGGCGGTCTTCTGGCGGGTGTTCGAGAAGCGCATGCTCGACAGCGCGCGCTTCATCCAGCTGCTCGACGAGAGTCACGAACGCCACCTGCGCGAGCTCGGTTGCCGGACCCCGGTGGTCACCATTCCCAACGGCTGCGAACCGGAGATGCTCGACGAGCTGCCGGCCGATGCGCGGGTGCCGGGGGCCTCGCAGCAGGTCCGGCTGTTGTTCTTCGGGCGCATGGACCGCAACCACAAGGGGCTCGACCTGCTGCTCGAGGGTTTTGCCAAGGCACGAGAACGCGACCCGGAGGCGCTGCGCGGGGTGACCCTGGTGATGACCGGCAATGACTGGACCGACCGCGGCCTGCTCGAGGAGTTGGCTGGCAGGCTGGGGACCGCGGACCAGGTCGAGTTCACCGGTCGGCGTCCCGAGGGGGCGCTCACAATTGTCTCCGAGGCCGACCTCGTGATCCTGCCGTCGCGCTTCGACGGCTTCGGACTGTGCATCGTCGAGGCGATGCTCGGCCGACGGCCGGTGCTGGTCTCGTCGCGCGCCGGGGTCGCCGGGCATGTCCGGCGCGCCGGGGGTGGCTGGGTGGTCGAGCCGTCCGCCGAGTCGATTGCCGACGGTCTGCTGGAGGCGCTTCGACAGAGGGATGGCTGGCCGGCGATGGGCGCGGGCAACCAGGACTACGTGCTGCGCGAACTGACCTGGGATCGCGTGGCGCGCACGACGGCCGAGACTTATGAGCGCTTCTTTGCCTGATCGGACGCCGGTCGGCGATGCCGTCCTCCTGCGCGGATTGTTCGGCGCCGGGACACGAGGCGGAGCGTCGTGGCAGGTGGCGCGGCGCCAGGGCCACCTGCTGGTGCTGGCCCGCCGGGAGCGTGGCGGACTCGCGCGAGGGCTCGAGCTTTACCGGGCCTTGCGGCCGATGGGGCGGGCTTACCGGGCGGTGCTCGCTTCGTTGTCGAAGTCGCCCGCCTGGTCCCTGCTGCCCTCACGGGTCTTCGCCGCTTCACCCGAGGGTTTGGTCTCCCGCCTGGAGGCCGCGGGTCGGGTCGATGCGATCCTCTTCGGCAACCCGGTGCAGGAGCACCGCCGGGTCATCCTGCTCATGACGACGGCCGGGGGGCGGCGGCGGGTGATCAAGGCGGGCTTCACCCCGGCTGCAATTGCGGCGGTGGAGCGCGAGGCAGTCGTTCTCGAACAGCACGGCGGCCGGATCGAGGGCCTGCCGCGGCCCGTCGAGGTGTTGCGCCGGGATGGGGAGACCGCCCTGGTGATGGAGGAAACCCCCGGCGTTCCGGTGGGCTCGCTGGAGGAGGGCCTCGAGGGCGCGATCGAGCTTCTGGGTGGCTGGTTCCAGGGTGGAGAAAGCCGGCCGCTGGGGTCCTTCGATGTCTTCCCTCAGCTGCTCGGGTCGTGGCCGGGTGCGGCCAGTTTTGAAGAGCTTTCGCTCCAGCCCGCCTTTGCCCACGGCGACTTCGCCCTGTGGAACCTCCTCAAGGCCGCCGACGGCCGGGTCGCGGCGGTCGACTGGGAGTGGGCCGCGGTGGAGCAACTGCCGGGTCTCGATTTGGTTCACCTAGTCCTGCAGGAGCAGGCGATGAGGCAGCGAAAGTCGGGTGACGCGCTGGTCGACGGCACCCTCGAGGTCCTGCGGCGCCCCATCGTCGCAAGCTTCCTCGAGCGCTGTGGATGGCCGCGGCCGGAGCTTCCGCTTGCCTGCTACGCCTGCCTCCTGAACCCGATCTTCACCGGGCCGAAGGGCCCCGACCTGGAACGCCTGTGTCGACTCGCCGAAGCTTGAGGCTGCCACTTGGTATCACCTGGAAACCATGAGGCGGATGGATCGCCGCAGATTGCGCAGATTAGCGCAGATTGGATCCAGAATCTGCGTCCATCTGCGTAATCTGCGGCATCCCCTTCTTTAACCACTCAAGTGGCTTTTCAGGTTCTGGAATCGTTATGAGATTACTGGTCTCCGCCTATGCCTGCGAACCCGGCCGCGGCTCGGAGCCGGGGGTTGGTTGGAGCGTGGTGCGCGAGCTTGCCGGGCGACACCAGTTGACCGTCCTCACCCGCGCCAACCACGCGAGCGCGATCCTGGAGTCCGGCGAGGACTGGGTGGGCGCGGTTGAATGGGCCTTCATCGATCCCTCACCGGCGTGGTGCCGGATCAAGCACTGGCCGGGGATGCTGCCGTGGTTCTACCTCCGCTGGCAGCAGCTGGCCGGGGACGAGGCGCGCCGGCGGCATCGCAAGCGGCCCTTCGATGCCGCCCATCACCTGACCTTCGGCAATGTCCTGCCGCCGAGTCCGCTGGCCGGGCTGGACCTGCCATTTTCCTGCGGGCCGCTCGGCGGGGGCGAGCGGGTCCCGGAACGGCTCCTCGATGACCTGCCCTGGACCGCCAAGCTGCGCGAGTGGCTGCGCTTGAGCAGTCGCGAGCTGGCGGCGCGCTGGCCCGGCTTGCGCGCGGGCTACCGTCGGGCCGAGTGCCTCGCGGCGACCGCTGACAGCGCCGCCTGGCTGCGGGCCGCCGGCGCCCGCCATGTTCGGGTTTGCGCGCAGTCGGGAATCGACGCGCGGGAAGTCCCGGAGCCTGCGCCGCTGCCGGAGCCGACCGGGTCGGGCGGGCCGCTGCGCTTCATCACCGCCTGCCGCCTGATCCGCTGGAAGGGGGTCGACCTGGCGATCAAGGCGCTGGCCGCGGTCCGTGAGGGCGGCATCGAGGCCGAGCTGGTGGTGCTCAACGACGGTCCGGAGCGGCGCCGCCTCGAGGCGCTCGCGCGGCGGCTTGGCGTGCCGGTTTCGTTTCCCGGCAAGATGGCCACCTTGGCGGCCGTCCACGAGGCCATCGCGGGTGCCGATGCCCTGGTCCACCCTGCCTGGCAGGAAGCCTTCGGCCAGGTTTGCCTCGAGGCCCGTGCCATGGGCGTGCCGCTCATCGTGCTCGATCACGGCGGGCCGGCGATGATCGCCCGGGTGGGGGAGGGGGCGCATCGCGTGGCCGTGGGCAGCCGCCGTGAAGTCATCGACGGCCTCGCCGACGCCATGCGGGATGTCGCGAAAAACCGCTATGCTTGGCGCCGGGCTGCCCTAGAGTCCCGGCCCAAGGTCCTCGCCGGATTTTCCTGGGAACAGGTGGCCGGCGAAGTCGAGGACGCGGCCTTCCGGGCGACCGGGAGGCATCCATCCCCCCTGAAAACCCCATGAGTTCCCTTCGAATGGCATCGGCTGCCCGTCGTGGCGCCCGCGTTGGCCTTGCCGGCCTCGCCTTGACTTGCGGGATGGGCGAGGCGGCGCTCGACCTCGACGGCAACGGGGTGTCCGACCTGTGGGAGCGGATGAACCCGGCGCTTGCGGTCGACGCGGACGCCGACGGCGACGGCGTGAGCGACGGCGACGAGGCGGTGGCCGGGACCGACCCCCTCGACGCGGCCAGCCGCTTCGCGGTGGACCGGGTCGACTTCGATGCCGGCAGCGACGAGGTGGTGATCCACTGGACCGCGGCCGCCGGCCGCCACTATCGCATCGAGGCCTGGAACGCGGTCTCGGACAGCTGGAGCGAGATCGCCGACCTCGGCGGGTTCCCCGCGGGGCCGCGCTCGCATGCGCTGCCGACGCAGGGCGCCGGCATGATCCTGCGGCTGGGTGTCGAGGAGGTCGACGCCGACGGCGACGGCCTCAGCGCCACGGAGGAGCAACTCCTCGGGCTCGACGACGGGGCGCTGGTGAGCGGGCCGGTCGCTGGCCGGACCGACTTCGCCCATGCCCTTCGCTTGCTGGAGGGATCCGGCACCCTTTCGCTGCCGGGCGGTGGGGAGGTCTCCAAGGGCTTCCCGAGCGAGGAGGAGGCCGCGCGCTTCCTTGTCCAGGCCAGCTTCGGGCCCGACCCCGCGATGATCGAGGAGGTCGCCAGCGGCGGCATCGGCGCCTGGCTCGACGAGCAGTTCGCGCTCCCGGCGACCCGGACCCACCAAGTGATGGCGACCAGCGGGCAACCCTTCGACGCCTTCATGTGGCGCAAGGCCTGGTGGCGCTCGATCATGTTGGGCGAGGACCAGCTGCGCCAGCGCATGGCCTTCGCCCTGAGCCAGATCCTGGTGGTCAACTGCGACACCGGCAGTTACCCGGGCGACAACCCGGCCATCCAGTCCCGTCACTACGACAAATTGGGCACCGGTGCCTTCGGGGCCTATCGCGACGTGCTCGAGGACATCACCTACAGCCCGGTGATGGGGAGCTACCTGTCCCACCTGCGCAATCGCAAGTCGGACCCCTCGACCGGTCGCTACCCCGACGAGAACTTCGCCCGCGAGATCATGCAGTTGTTCACGGTCGGGCTGTGGGAGCTGAATCCGGACGGCTCCCGGGTGGTCGATGGCGGCGGCGACTTCGTGCCCACCTACGACAACGAAGTCATCACCGAGATGGCGAAGGTCTTCACCGGTTTCAGCTTCAGCACGATGAACCGCGGGCAGGAACCCACCACCAACTTCTTCCAGGGCGGGCAGGGCGAGGACTACTACCACCCGATGAAGGTCTGGGACACGGAGCACGAGCCGGGCGCCAAGGTGATCATCGGCGGGGCCGTGATTCCGGAGGGCCAGACCGCCGAGGAGGACGTCCAGATGACCCTCGACGTCCTCTGCGCGCACCCGAGCATGGCGCCCTTCCTCAGTCGGCTGCTGATCCAGCGCTTCACCGCCTCGAACCCGAGCCCGGGCTACATCGAGCGGGTCGCCACCATCTGGCAGGACGACGGCAGCGGGCAGAGCGGCAACCTGCGGGCGGTGATCGAGGCGATCCTGCTCGACCCCGAGGCGCGGATCCCGGGCGGGCCGGATGACACCGGCGGCAAGCTGCGCGAACCCCTGCTGCGCTTCACCGCCCTGCTGCGTGCCTTCGAGGCGCGCAACGCTGCCGGCACCTTTCCCTACAGCTCGCCCTCTTCCTACATGATCGGGCGCTTCGGCCAGTTCCCGATGCTGGCGCCCTCGGTCTTCAACTTCTACTCGCCGGACCACCAGCCGGCCGGCGAGATGCGCCAGCGCGACCTGGTCTCGCCCGAGCTCGAGCTCGCCACGGCCAGCCGGATGATCCTCGAGGACAACGAGTTCCGCCAGGCGATCGACAACACCTGGGGGAGCCTCTCCCTCGAGCTCGACGAGTTCGTCGCGCTGGCCGGCGACACCGCCGCGCTGCTCGACAAGCTGGGCCTCCTGCTGGCCTGGGGGAGCCTGTCGGACGAGACCCGGGCGACGATCGCGGATGCCATCGACGGCATCGTCGATCCCGTCGCAAAGACCAAGGCGGCCATCCACCTGATCGTGGAGTCGCCGGAATGTGTCGTGATCCAGTGAGACCGTTTTCAGTGAACTGCCGGACTGATGAAACCGAGAATTGGAACCGCAGATGAACGCCGATAAACGCCGATGAAGGATGAATCCAAAATCATCCGCCTTCGCCAAGGCTTCGGCGGACAAGTCCGCCTCCATCGGCGTTCATCTGCGGTTTTGCCTTCCGTGAAGCCTGAGATCGACGGAACCGTTTTCGACCCGACATGAGTCATCAACGACCTCCATCCCCGCTGAGCCGGCGGCGCTTCCTCGGCCAGTCGAGCTGCGCCGCGGTGGGAACCGCGTCGCTGTTGTCGTCGATCCTCAACCTGCGCATGGTCGGCAGCCTGGCGGCGCAGGAGATGCCGCCGGAGGAGGACTACCGCGCGCTGGTCTGCGTGTTCCTTGCCGGCGGCAACGACTCGTTCAACATGCTCGCGCCAGTCGACGAGGACGGCCACGCCGAGTACCTCGCCGCGCGTGGCGGGATCGGCCTGCCGGCCGGTTCCTTCCTGGCGCTGGACGAACCCTTGCCGGACGGCCGCACGCTCGGCCTGCAGTCGACCATGCCCGAGCTCCACGCGCTCTACCAGGCGGGCAAGGCGGGATTCGTCGCCAACGTCGGGACCCTGGTCGAGCCGACCACCCTGGCCGGCTTCCAGAGCGGCGAGGCGGCGCTGCCGCTCGGCTTGTTCTCCCACCTCGACCAGCAGATGCACTGGCAGTCGACCCTGCCGGAGTCGCGCTCCGCCGCGGCCGGCTTCGCCGCGCGGATGGCGGACCTGCTGCAGGAGCTGAACGCCTCGAACAGTGTGTCGATGAACATTTCCGTGGCCGGCCTGAACCTGTTCCAGAGCGGCGGGGCCACCGGCGTGATGGCGGTCGACCCGGCGGGCGTGCCCCAGTTGACCGACTGGAACCACGCCAGCTTCCTCGACCGTCGCCACGCGGTCGAGTCGCTGCTGGAGAGCGAGTACCGCAACGTCTACGAGCGCGCCTTCGCGAGCCTCAAGCGCGATGCCATCGCCACCGGCAGCGAGTTCAAGGCGGCGATCGACGGCGTCGGCGCCCTGCAGCAGACCTTCACCGGCGACAACCCGCTGTCGCAGCAGTTGTCGATGGTGGCGCGGACGATCGCGGCGCGCTCGTCCCTCGGCAAGTCGCGGCAGACCTTTTTCGTCCTGCTCGGCGGCTGGGACATGCACGACGGCATGGCGGGCCACCCGGGCCTGCTGTCGATCCTCAGCGAGGCGATCGGCGAGTTCCAGGGGGCGATGGCCGAGCTGGGCACCGAGGACAAGGTCACCTTGTTCACCGCCTCCGACTTCGCCCGCACGCTGTCATCGAACGGCAACGGCACCGACCACGCCTGGGGCGGCAACCAGGTGGTCGTCGGCGGGGCGGTCGCCAAGGGCGTCCACGGGAGCTATCCCGAGCTGTCGCTGGGCTCGCTGCTCGACACCGGCCGCGGGCGCCTGATCCCGACGACTTCGGTCGACGAGTACTTCGCCGACCTCGCCCTGTGGATGGGCGTGGCGCCGTCATCGATGGGCCTGGTGCTGCCGAACCTGCACCGCTTCGATGACCTCTCGGACGGCGCGCCACTCGGCTTGTTCGCGGGCGGGTGACGCGGGTGCCGAAGGCCAATATGGGGAGAGCGGCTTTGCAAGCCGCCGCGACTGGGATGAGCATGGAGCGGAGAGCGGAGATCCAAGATCCGAGAGCGATGAGGCAAGCGGCTTGCAAAGCCGCTCTCCAGATTGCGCCCGTGCCCAGGTCCGCGTCCCTACCGAGTTTCGCATGAAGACGCGCCTGGCATGGTTGGCGGGTGGCCTGCTGCTCGGGTTCCTGGTGGCGGTTGGCTGGCAACGCGAAACCCGCGGCGGCGGTGAGGCGGAGGCGAGCGCGGAATGCGCCCCCTGCCTGGCGCCGGATCCACCGGTCGTGGTCCGCGAGGACGGCATCGACGTGCTGCGCGGCGGCGAGTTCGAGCGGGCCTACGGCGTGGCTGGGGGCAGCGCGGCCGAGGACCTCCGGGTGATCCGTGCGGTGCTGGCAGACGCCCGCCTGCTGATCAAGGAATTCGACCGCCTGCCGCTGGCGGACAACCGCGACTTCGCCGCCCTGCTGAGCGGCTCGAACTCGCATCGCTTCGCCTGGATCCCGCCCGACCATCCGGCCCTCGGGCCCGGCGGCGAATTGCTCGACCGCTGGGGGACTCCGGTCATTTTCCACCGCCTCTCGGCCCAAGTCACCGAATTGCGCTCCGCCGGGCCGGATCGGACCCCCTGGACGGGTGACGATATCCTGCTTGATGGCGCGTCCCCGGGGTGGGACAGTCCCGCCCCGAATCGGCCGGGTCGCCCCGCGCCGGTGACCCCCGCAGCGCCGCCCGGCCGCTAGTCCCGAGTCCCGGGCGCCATCCAGCGCCATCCATGCCCGGGCGGGCAAACCCATCCATCCATGTCATCTCCAAGCCAAGGCACCGTTGACGGCGGTCGTGTCCCGGCCGGCCCGCACCCCGCAGTCGTTTGGGGTGCGCTGGCGGTGTGCGTGGGATGCCTGGTCTACTTCTTCGGCATCTTCGACCAGGGTTTCCGCTACCCGCTGGCCGAGTGGGCCTGGCTGGCCTGGAACGAGAAGAACGACACGCTCCACGGCCGCTTCATCCCCTTCATCTTCGCGGTGATGTGCTGGTTCGGCGCGCGGCGCGCGCAGGACGAGCCGCGCGGCAGCTCGCGCTGGGGCCTGCCGGTGCTGCTGATCGGCATCTTCTGCTTCCTCGTCTCGGTCCGCACGGTCCAGCCGCGGCTGGCGCTTCTCGGTCTGCCCTTCCTCGTGATGGGCCCGCTGCTCCACCTGTTCGGCTGGAAGTACGCGCGGCACTTCCTGTTTCCCTCGTTCTTCTGGTACTTCGCCATGCCGGTGCCGCAGATCCAGCAGGCCAGCGCGCTGCTGCAGGTCTTCGTCACCAAGTTCTGCTACCACGCGGGCCTGCTGTTCGGGATGGACATCTCGCTGCAGGGCAACACGATCCGGGCCTCCGGCGACAAGGAGTGGGGCTTCGACATCGCCGAGGCCTGCAGCGGCATCCGCTCGCTGATGGCGCTGGCCATGATCGCCGCGGCCTACGCCAACTACACCCAGAAGAAGCTGTGGAAGAAGCTCTTCCTCTTCGCCTCGGCGCTGCCCCTCGCCCTGGTGGGCAACTTCGGCCGCATCTTCACCATCCTGGTGCTCGCCGAGATGGGCTTCACCAAGTTCGCCTCGGCGACCTACCACGACTGGGCCGGCCTGCTGATCTTCTTCCCGCTCGCCCTCGGCGGCCTGTTCCTGCTCGACGACCTGCTCAACCGGCGCTTCCGCCGCAGGAAGGTCGCGCGCCGGGTGGTCGCCGCCGGTGAGGCGGGCACCAACCCGGAGACCGGATCGTCATGAACCTGCCCGGAAGCAACCGCCGGTGGATCTCGCTGGCCGCCGTCTGCCTGGGCGCCTTCTCCCTGGTCTTCCTGATCCCGGAGGCGCCGGAGATGAAGCCCTCGATGCTGGCCACCGAGCTGCCCCGTTGGAGCGGTGACTGGACCGGCGAGACGGTGGCGATCACCGGGCGCGAGCTCGAGATCCTCGCCAACGACACCTCCTTCGAGCGCAAGAACTACCGCAACTTTGTCGACGGCCCGGTTCCCTCGGTGCTGGTCTCGATCGTCTTCTCCGGCAAGGACCTCAACAACAGCATCCACCGGCCCGAAACCTGCCTGCGGACCCAGGGCTGGGAATTCGTCGAGGAGGGCTTCACCACGGTGGAGGACGCCTTCGGCGGCCAGGCCATGCCGGTGAAGCAGATCGTCTGCCGCCGGGCCCGCCTCGACGACAAGGGCAAGCCGATCCTCCAGCCGGACGGCAGCGTTCTGTTCGACTGGCAGCTGCTGCAGTACACCTTCGTCGGCCATGAGCGGGTCACGCCGGGGCACTACGGGCGGACCTTCATCGACATCCAGGACCGCCTGCTGCGCGGCCATGACCAGGTCTGGGCCTACGTCACCTTCGCCACCACGATCACCGGCAAGTACGCCGACCAGGGGCTGTCGCTCGGGGCCATGCCGGCGATGGACCTCGAGGAAAGTCGCGAGTTCCTCGCCGGCTTCATCCGCAGCCTGATGCCGCGGATGATCGGAGCGGCGGGTGAGAAGCCATCCACCGGTTGACGTCACGATTCCGTGATTTCCCGGTTTTCCTAGAAATTTTGCTCCGATTCCACTAGAACCCGCCCGTCGGTCCCCCCGGCGCCCCCACCCGAAACCTCCATGCCCGTCGGAAAACGAGAGGCCTTTTCCATCCAGACCCTCCAGCTCGTGGATGCGGGACTGGTCTGGCTGGGCTTCTGGCTCGCCGACCTGCTGCGCTCGCCGGTGCGTGAGCTGTTCGGCGAGGTGGCCACCGAGGCGGCCGGCCTCGCCCAGGTCAGCTGGGTCCTCTACGTGGCGGTCCCGTTCACCCCGCTGGCGCTCGAGTTCTTCCGCTTCTACCGCCGGCTGCGCAGCAAGGACGGCTTCCAGGCGATCTCGCAGCTGTTCCGCGGGATGCTGCTGATGGGGCTGGCGATCGGCCTGCTCTCGCTGTTCTCGACGCTGCCCGAGGCCAGCCGCCTGGTGCTCGGTCTGGGCGCGGTCATCATCTTCTTCCTGCTGCTGGCGCGCGACCGCTTCCTCAGCCGCTTCCTCCGCGCCCGCGGCGTGCGCGACGAGCTCAAGGAGCGCGTGATCCTGGCGGGGACGCCGGGCGAGATGAACGACTTCCTCGCCGAGCTCGACCCGGAGATCGCCGAGGGCATCAAGGTGGTCGGGCGCTTCGACCTCGGCCGCGACGAGGTCAAGGACCTCTACCAAATCCTCAAGCGGGAGTCGGCCGAGCGGGTCATCATCGCCGCCGGCGACTCGGCCTTCGCCAACGTCGCCAAGTGCGTCGAGGCCTGCGAGCTGCAGGGCGTCGAGGCCTGGATCGCCGCCTCCTTCATGCGCACCCAGGTCGCCCGCCCGACCTTCGACGTGATGGGCGAGCGGCCGATGCTGGTGCTGCGCTCGACCCCCGAGCTGTCCTGGGAGATCGGCCTCAAGGCGGTTTTCGACCGGGTCGGCGCCGCCTTCATCATCCTGCTGACCCTGCCGCTGTGGATCGTGGCCTGGGTCGGCATCACGCTGACCAGTCCCGGTGGCTCGGCCTTCTTCGCCCAGAAGCGCGCCGGCCGCTACGGCAAGCCCTTCCGGATGTGGAAGTTCCGCACCATGGTGCCGAATGCCGAGGAGCTGCTGAAGAAGATCAAGGAGGAGCAGGGCAACGAGATGGACGGCCCGGTCTTCAAGCTCCAGAACGACCCGCGGATCTTCGCCTTCGGGGCCTTCCTGCGGAAGTGGAGCATCGACGAGCTGCCGCAGCTGATCAACGTGCTGATGGGCGACATGAGCCTGGTCGGCCCGCGGCCGCTGCCGCTCTACGAGGTCGAGGCCTTCGAGGAGTCGGCCCACCGCCGCCGCCTGAGCGTGAAGCCCGGGATCACCTGCGAGTGGCAGGCCGGTGGCCGCAACTCGATCACCAGCTTCGACCAGTGGGTCGAGATGGACCTGCGCTACATCGACAACTGGTCGATCTGGCTCGACTTCAAGATCCTGCTCAAGACCGTCCCGGCCGTCCTCTTCGGCTGGGGCGCGAAGTAGTCCGGCTGCACCGGGACCTGGGCCGATCGGAGCGCCGACTTTAGTCGGCCAAGAGATGCCAATGCGGAGCACAAGGGTGACTCGGTTCTACTCCTCCTCAACCCTCCGATCACACCTCTGAGCCGACTGAAGTCGGCGCTCCGATCGGCACGAAGAGCGGCGGCGAGTCCGTCACATTCCGAAGGTCTTCTGACCGGACCGGGCGAAGCCCGGTCATCCGTCTTGCAGCCTTCGGCATCCTGATCAACAACCACACCCCATGATGGCCGATCCGAGAATGGCAGTTCAAACGGAGCCGGGCTCATCCCCGCTAATGTCAGTGGTCTCGGCTGCGATGCTGGCACTCGCCTTCTGGCTGGCGCTGCTGTTCGGTGCCCAGACCGAGGCGTGGAGCTGGGGCCCCGCCTTCCTCGCCCTCGGGCTCGGCCTGGTGGCGGGTGCCTTCGTCCAGCGGCGCTCGGCCGGGCCGTGGGGACTGCTCCTCGTCCTTCTCGCCGCCGGCCTGTGGCTGGCCGGGCGCTGCCTGACTTCGCCGGTGGCCGAGTTCGCCTGGTCCGATGGTGCCTTGGTGCTGGGCCTGCTGGCCTCCGCCTGGCTGGGCTCCGGCCTGCGCGTCGGCGGCGGGCCGATCGCCCTGCTGCACGCCGGACTCGCGCTGGCGGTGATCGGCAACGCGGTGGTGGCGCTGATGCAGTGGCACGACCCGGCCTTCACCTGGCCCTATGCGAACCGGCCCGTCGGGGCGCCGACCGGCTTCTTCGGCCACTACAACTACCTGTCGAACTTCGTCGTCGGTGCCGGATTCCTGTTCCTCGGCCGGGCCTGCTTCAGCCGCGACCCCGGCGTCCTGCGCGGCGCCTATGCCGTCGGCTTCCTCGCCGCGGTCGTGTGCGTGCTGTTGTCGGGCTCGCGCGGTGGCCTGCTGACGCTCGGGGTCGCGCTGGTCGCGTTCCTGGTTGCCGCCGCCCTGCTCGGCTGGCGCCGCAAGAGCCGCTGGATGCCCGTCGTCGCCACCGCCATCCCGCTCGTCGTGGTCGGGGGTGCGGCGCTCGGCTGGGTCCTGATCACCAAGATCCAGGAAAGGCGGGATCAGCCCGGCGAGATGACGGTTGTGGTCGACAACTACGCCCGCTTGAACTGGATCGGCCTGGCCCTGCGGACCAGCACCGAGCACCCGGTCGCCGGCGGCGGCAGCCGTTCCTACTCGTGGGAGCGCAACCGCCACTGGGACACCGAGACCGATGGACTTGGCCGCGAGAACGAGCGCTTTGTCCACAACGAGCTCGTCCAGGTGGCCACCGACTACGGCTGGCTCGGGGCCGGCCTGGTGGTCGCCTGCCTGGTGCCCCTGTTCTGGATCCCCCTGGCCGGACTGTGCACCGGCGAGAAGAGCACGGGCGACGAGGCGGACCTCGACGCCGTCCGCGTCGGGTTGCTGGCGGCGGCGTCCGGCGTCCTGTTCCAGGCCAACATCAGCTTCGTCTTTCACCTGCTGCCCTCGACCCTGCTGCTCGGCTTGTTCTTCGGGCTGGCCCTGGGGCTGCGCCGCCACTCCGCCGGCTCGGCCGTGGTGCCGGTGCTGCGCCTCTCCGGCGGGGTCGTGCTGGCGGTCTGCTGCCTCGGCTTCGGCTGGTGCGCCAGCGATGTCCTGCGGCGGGTCTGGCCGGTCCTCTACGCCAACCCATCGATGGCGGTCTCCGATCCCGCCGCCGCGATGGCGGCCCTCGACGTGGCCGCCAGGCGCTGGACCGGACACCGGATCCACGAGGAGCGTGGTCATCTCGGCCGCCAGCTGGCCGCGCGCGAGGGCCTCGACACCGACGAAGTCCGGCGCTGGAACGAGGAGGCCGAGCGCTCCTACCTCCAGGCCGCCCGGCTCCACCCCCACCACGCCGGCCTGGCCGTCAACCGCGGCAATGCGCTCTCCGCCCTCGGCAAGGAGGCCGAGGCCCGCGCCGAGTTCGAGCGCGCCATCGAGCTCCAGGGCGGGCTCGAGGCGATGTTCCGCGGACGCTATTTCCTCGCCCTGCACCTCTACACGACCTGGTTCGACCGCTGGCAGCGCGAGCGGCGGGCCAGCGAGGCGCTGTGGCATTTCCGCCGGGCCAGGGACCTGTTGGAGGAGGCCGAGGGCCTGACCCAACTCGTGGAGCGGCGCGGCGAGGTCGAGCCGCTGCTCGAGGGAATCGGGCGGGCGATCGGATTCCTCGAGGCCGCCAAGGTCGAGGCCAAGGCGCCGGCCGGGGTCGTGCCTGACTGAGCCCGGCACGCCGCCCGCGGCCACCACGGCCTCCACGGCCGCCCTGGCCACCAAGGGCGGAGCCTTTGCCCGACGATCGCGGCGCTGCAGGGTTGCCGATCCCGGCCCGGCCGTGAACAATCCGCCCGGTCGCCGGCCCCCGCGCCGAATTCCCCGTCCCGTGCCCATGAAGTTGATCAGTGGAACCGCCCACCGCGCGCTTTCCGAGCGCATCGCCGAGGAAATCGAGAGCCCGCTCGCCAATGTCGAGGTGACGGCCTTTCCCGACGGCGAGACCTTCGTCCGGATCAACGAGAACATCCGCGGCCAGGACGTCTTCATCATCCAGCCGACCTGCCCGCCGACCAACCAGAGCCTGATGGAGCTGCTGATCATGGTCGATGCCGCCCGCCGCGCCTCGGCCGAGCGCATCACCGCGGTGATTCCCTTCTTCGGCTACGCCCGGCAGGACCGCAAGGACCAGCCGCGGGTCCCGATCACCGCCAAGCTGGTCGCCAACCTGCTCACCTCCGCCGGGGTCCACCGGGTCCTCACCATGGACCTCCACGCCCCGCAGATCCAGGGCTTCTTCGACATCCCCGTCGACCACCTCTACGCCAAGCCCGCCCTCATCGGCTACATCCGCAGCAAGGTCCCCGACCCCTCCGGCCTGACCGTCGTGTCGCCCGACGTCGGCGGCTCGAAGCTCGCCCGCGCCTATGCCGACGCCATCGGCACCGACCTGGCGATCGTCGCCAAGCACCGCGTCAGCGCGACCATGGTCGAGGCGATGAACGTCATCGGCGACGTCGACGGCCGCGACGTGATGCTGGTCGACGACATGACCGAGACCGCCGGAACCCTCTGCGCGGCCGCCGAGATCCTCAACAAGAAGGGCGCCAAGCGGATCTACGCCGGGGTTTCCCATGCCGTGCTCGGTGACATGGGGCGCCAGCGGATCCGCGAGTCGGCGATCGAGGAGGTGATCACCACCGACTCGGTTCCCCAGGCCCACGGCGAGAAGGTCCACGTCTGCGGCATCGCCCCGCTGCTCGGCGAGGCCATCGACCGGATCCACAACGGCGAGTCGGTGACCTCCCTGTTCGACGTCTGACCTCCGGAGACTCCCCGGCTCCAAGCTCTAAGCTCTAAGCTCCCCTTCCCATGCGCATTCTCGTCACCGGCGGAGCCGGATTCCTCGGTTCCCACCTCTGCGAGCGCCTGCTGGGCGAGGGGCACGACGTCATCTGCCTCGACAACTTCTTCACCGGCCGCAAGCGCAACATCACCCACCTCCTGCAGGACCCGTACTTCGAGCTGGTCCGCCATGACGTCACGGACCCCTTCAAGTACGAGGTCGACCAGATCTACAACCTCGCCTGCCCGGCGTCGCCGCCGCACTACCAGTTCAACCCGATCAAGACGACCAAGACCTCGGTGATGGGGGCGATCCACTGCCTCGGCCTCGCCAAGCGGGTCCAGGCGCGGGTGTTCCAGGCATCGACCTCGGAGGTCTACGGCGACCCGGAGATCCACCCCCAGCCGGAGAGCTACAAGGGCAGCGTGAACCCGATCGGGATCCGCGCCTGCTACGACGAGGGCAAGCGCTGTGCCGAGACCCTCTTCTTCGACTACCACCGCCAGAACGGGGTCGACATCCGGGTGGTGCGGATCTTCAACACCTACGGCCCGCGGATGCTGCCGGACGACGGCCGGGTGGTGTCGAACTTCATCGTCCAGGCGCTGCGCGGCGAGGACCTGACGATCTACGGCGACGGCACCCAGACGCGCTCGTTCTGCTACGTCGACGACCTCCTCGAGGGCTTCGTCCGGCTGATGAACCACGATTCGTTCATCGGCCCGGTCAATGTCGGCAACCCCGGCGAGTTCACCATGCTCGAGCTGGCCGAGCTGGTCCTCGAGAAGGTCGGTGGCAAGTCGAAGCTGAGCTTCCACCCGCTGCCCGGCGACGACCCGCTGCAGCGCCAGCCGGACATCACCCTGGCCCGCGAGAAGCTCGGCTGGGAGCCGAAGGTGCCGCTCGAGCAGGGGCTCGATCCGACGATCGACTACTTCCGCAAGTTGCTGGAGGGCTAGGGAGGGGGGACGATCCCGTCCCCCGGTTCCTGATGGAGCGCCGCACGGTCGGAACGCCGGTCGCCGAGGCGAGCCGCGCTGCGACGAAGAGGGGGACGGGATCGTCCCCCCTCCCCACGGCATCCTCGCCGGCGCAGCCGGCCCGGATTACTCGTGATCGCCGTGATCATCGGCGGCGTCGCGGGGCTTGTCGCGGTCCGCGGCGAGCCGGCGGAGTTGCTTCGCCATCCGCTCGAGTGCCTGGTTCTGGGCCTCGATCCGCTGGTTGAGCTCGCGGAACTGCCGGCGCTGCTGCTGGCGGAGCTCCTTGAAGCGGCGATCGAGGCCGTTGGTCTCGCGCTCGAGGCGGTCCCTCACCGCGCGGCTGTCCTTGCGGGCCATGGCGTCCAGTTCCTCCATCTGGCGGGTGAGCGGTTCGAGCAGCTCGCGGATCTCGCGATCCAGACCCGGCCCTCCGCGGTCCCCGCGCCGGTGCGGCTCGGCCAGCTCCGTGTTCTCCGCTTGCTCGGCTTCCCCGGGCTTTTCGGGCATCACCGCGACCACCTCCTTCTTGCCCTCGCGCAGGCGGATCAACCTCAGCGGCTTGCCCTCGCTCCCCGCCGTCTGGACCAGGCTGCGCAGGCGCTCGAGGTCGGGCAGGGGAATCGGCGGGCCACCGGCGACCGCGACCAGGATGTCGCGCTCCCTCAGGCCGGCGCGCTCGGCCGGGCTGCCCGGAACGACCCGGACCACCGCGAGGCCGGTGTCCTCGGGGATCGGCAAGTAGTCGCGCAGGATCGGGTCGACCGGCTCGCACAACACGCCGACCCGCCACCGTGGCGCATCGCCGCGTGTGGCGTCGCCACCTGGATCGCCTTGCCCGGGGCCCCGGTCGATCCGCTCTCGATCCCTCTCAACCTGTTCCTGTTCAATGGCTTGGCGCATTTCATGCCGAAGCCGTCGATCGCGCAGCTCAAGCAGAGCCTTGTCGCTCAGGTCCGGGCTGCCCGGTGGGCGGACGAGCTCCTCCTGGGCGCGGGAACCGCCCGGGGGCTCAACCGGCGGCCGATCCGGCCGTCCCGGGCGGTCCGGGCCCAACTTGCCTTGCTGGGCCGAGGCAGGTAGCGAGAGACCGCCGAGGATCAGGAGGACGGTCGCCGAGACGATGGATTGGGGAGTTTTCATCACCCTCCAAGAGCGTCGCCGGCCCGATTTTTCGTCTCCGGTGATCCTCCCGAAGTCCCGAAAAATCAGGGGTTTTCGCTTGTCTTCGGTCCCCCGCCACCTAGTTTCGCCGCCCTTTCCTTTCCAATCTGCCCGCGCGCTGACGGAGCCCCATGGCGCGCGGGTGACTGACCGGGGCATCAATTCTGGACGGGAATCAACCAACGCAACCAACCCTAACCCCACATCCCCATGAGCACATCCGTGCTGGAAGCAAGCCCGAACGAGGAACTCAGTCAGCTGATCGACTCGAAGTTCCGCGAGTTCCGGGAAAACACCATCGTCAAGGGCACGATCATCGAGATCCGCCCGCAGGTCGTCCTCGTCGACATCGGCTACAAGTCCGAGGGCACCATCGCGTCGAACGAATTTGAAGACGAGGAGATCGAGGTCGGCGACGAAGTCGAAGTCCTCCTCGAGAAACTCGAGAACGACGAGGGCATGGTCGTCCTGTCGAAGGAAAAGGCCGCCCACAAGCAGAACTGGGAGAAGATCGTCAAGGTCTACGAGGACGGCGGCCTGGTCCGCGGCAAGGTCAAGTCGGTCGTCAAGGGCGGCCTGACCGTCAATGTCGGCGTCGAGGCCTTCCTGCCCGGCTCGCAGGTCGACATCATCCCGCCGAAGGACCTCACCGAGTACGTCGGCAACATCTACGAGTTCAAGATCGTCAAGGTCAACGACGAGCGGAAGAACATCGTGCTCTCCCGCCGCGAGGTCATTGAGGCCGAGCGCGCCGAGCTGCGCCAGCGCTTCCTGCAGACCGTCAAGGTCGGCGACAAGGTCACCGGCGCGGTCAAGAACCTCACCGACTTCGGCGCCTTCGTCGACCTCCAGGGCATGGACGGCCTGCTGCACGTCACCGACATGTCGTGGGGCCGCATCAACCACCCGTCGGAAATGCTCCACATCGGCCAGTCGGTCGAGGTCATGATCCTCGACGTCGA